>JAICLV010000247.1 GCA_025925185.1 Acidothermaceae bacterium | reverse complement strand
CGCTCGCGTACACGGCCGTCGAGTCGGCGCGGCTCGTCGACCGCGCGCGCGCGCGTGCGACCACGCTGATGGTGGGGGTCAACCGTCGCGTCGCGCCGCCCTACCTGCCGACGCCGGGAGAGCCGGCGTCGCTGGTGTCGCTGCAAAAGAACCGTCTCGCGTCGTCCGACGAGCCGCGCCGGGTCGTGTTCGACGACTTCATCCACGTCATCGACACGCTGCGTTTCCTCGCGCCGGAGGCGAGGCTCACCAACGTGCACTGCGACATCGACGCCGGACGACTGCGGCTCGTCGCGGTGCTGCTCTCGGCGCCGGGTGTCGCGCTGTTCGGCAGCATGAACCGAGACGCCGGCCGCCCGCATGAGGTGCTCGACCTCCAGGGCAGGGGATGGCGTCGTGTCGTCAGCGATATCGCGCAGACGCGGGAGTTCCGTGCTGGCCACGAAGTCGTCTTGAGGCGCGGCGACTGGACGCCGGTGCACGTGCAGCGCGGGTTCACGGCCATGTGCGACCACTTCATCGACACAGCGCGGCGCGGTGAGGTGCTCGAGGCCACAGACGCGTTGCGCACCCACGAGATGTGCGAGCAAATCCTCGGAGAGGTGGGGTCGGGTGTTTGAGCGGCTCGGCGGCGCTGTTTACCGCCGCCGCAAGGCGGTGTTGCTGGTCGGCCTCGTCGTGATCGTGCTCGCCGGTCTGTGGGGTGGTTCCGTCACCAAGCGGCTATCCGGCGGCGGTTACTACGACCCAAACAGCGAATCGGTCATCGCTGCCAACGACATCAAGGACAAGCTTGCCGTCCCGTCGTCCGATGCCACCGTGCTCTTCACGAGCGAGAAACTACCCGTCACTGACCCACGCGTTGCGTCGTCGATTGAGAACGCGCTGGCCTCACTGCCGCACGACGTCGTACCGGGCTATGTGAGCTTCGCGACCACACAGCAACCGCGCCTGATCTCGACCGACAAGCGCGCCACCTATGCCACCTTGCAACTCGCGGGTGACACTGACGCGAAGCAGACGGCGTCGTTCGAGACCACGAAGTCGCTGCTGGCAAGGGCGAATCTCCCAGGCATCACGGTCGACTACGCAGGCCTCGTGCCGCTCAACAAAGAGATCAGCGGACAGGTCAGCGACGACTTGAAGCGCGCCGAGGCGCTGTCGCTGCCAATCGTGTTGATCCTGCTCGTCGTCATCTTTGGCAGCCTGGCGTCAGCAAGTCTGCCGCTTGCCGTCGGTATCTGCGGCATCGTCAGCGCCTTCGCGGTCTTGCGGTTGCTCACGACCTTCGTGAGCGTGTCGATTTTTGCGCAGAACCTGGTCACCATGCTCGGCCTTGGCCTCGCCGTCGACTACGCGCTTTTCATGGTGAGCCGCTTTCGAGAGGAGTTGCCGCAACAACCCGACACTCGCGCCGCGGTGCTTCGCACCATGGCGACCGCCGGACGCACGGTCGCGTTCTCCGGTGTGACGATTGCCGGGTCGGCCGCCTCCCTGATCCTCTTTCCCGAGCCCTTCCTTCGCTCCATGGGATATGGCGGCGTGGCGGTTGTGCTGGTCGACGTCGTCGCTTCGCTGACCGTGCTGCCGGCGTTGCTCGCGGTGCTCGGGCCGCGGGTTGACGCGTTGCGGGTCCCGCGGCCGTGGAAGCGCAAGACAACTGAGCAGCAGGCAGGGCATGGCGCGTGGTACCGGCTCGCCCACAGTGTGATGCGACGTCCGTTGCTGTACGCGATCCCCATCGCGGTGTTGCTCGTCGTGATGGCCGCGCCCTTCAAGAACGTCACCTTCGGCGGCTACAGCACGAAGGTCATGCCCAAGACGTCGCACGCGCGCATGGTCACCGACCGGCTGTCACAGGAGTTTCCCGGCAACGCCGCGAGCCCGATGCAGATCGTCGTCGAGACGGCGCCTGACCAAGACGCGGTCACTGAATACCTCGCGCGAGT
>JAICLV010000210.1 GCA_025925185.1 Acidothermaceae bacterium | reverse complement strand
GCGACCAACACGAGCGCGCGGGTTACTCGTTCGTGAACACTCCGCACATCACCAAGCAAGACCTGTTCATGGTGTCCGGACACCTGCAGTGGTACGCCGAGGGCATGTACCCGCCGATGGAGCTTGACGGCGGCATCAACTACTACCTCAAGCCGATGAACTGCCCGATGCACATCTTGATTTATCGGTCGCGCGGGCGGTCGTATCGCGAGTTACCCTTGCGGCTCTTCGAATTCGGCACGGTTTACCGCTACGAGAAGTCGGGCGTGGTGCATGGGTTGACGCGGGCGCGCGGCTTCACCCAGGACGACGCGCACATCTTTGCGGCGCGCGACCAGATGGCGTCTGAGCTGAAGAGCCTGCTCACCTTCGTCCTCGACCTGCTGCGCGACTACGGGCTTTCCGACTTTTACCTGGAGTTGTCGACCCGTGACGACTCCGACAAGTTCGTCGGCACCCCAGAAGACTGGGCGGCGGCCACCGAGGCGTTGGAGTCGGTGGCGAAGGAGTCGGGTCTCGAGCTGGTTCCCGACCCGGGCGGCGCGGCGTTCTACGGGCCGAAGATTTCGGTGCAGGCGCGCGACGCGATCGGCCGCACGTGGCAGATGTCGACGATCCAGGTCGACCTCAACCTGCCGAAGCTGTTTGGCCTTGAGTACCAAGGCGCTGACGGCACCCGGCAGGAGCCGGTGATGATTCACCGTGCGTTGTTCGGCTCGATCGAGCGATTCTTCGGCGTGCTGCTCGAGCATTACGCGGGCGCGTTCCCGCCCTGGCTCGCGCCGGTGCAGGCGGTCGGCATTCCGGTGAGCGACGCGCATGTGCCGTACCTGTCGGCGACGGTGGGCGACGCGTTGCGCGCGGCCGGCGTGCGGTATCAGGTCGACGCCTCTGACGATCGCATGCAGAAGAAGATCCGCAACGCCCAGAAGGAAAAAGTTCCCTACATGCTGATCGTCGGCGACGACGATGTCGCGGCCGGTGCGGTGTCCTTCCGGTATCGCGACGGCACGCAGAAGAACGGGGTGCCGCTCGCGGACGCCGTGACCGAGATTCGCGACGCGATCGCCGCGCGGGTGCAGGTGTGAGCACTAACGACGTCGACGTAAGCGGCGCCGCCGGCGACCCCGACGCATTCGACCGCATCTGGACCCCGCACCGGATGGCCTACATCAACGGCGAGTCGAAGCCCGTCGGCGATCCCGACGACCCCGAGGTGTGCCCTTTCTGCGTCATCCCTTCGAAGCCGGACGACGAGGCGTTGATCGTCGCCCGCGGCTCATTGGTCTACGCCGTCTTGAACCTGTATCCCTACAACGCGGGGCATTTGCTCGTCGTCCCATACCGACACCTGCCCGACATCACAGACCTGTCAGTCGATGAGTCGGCCGAGTTCGTCTTGTTCACGCAGCAAGCGGTGAAGACGCTGCGGGCGGCGTCGCACCCGCACGGCTTCAACCTGGGGGTCAACTTGGGCTCGGTGGCGGGCGCCGGAATCGCCGCGCACCTGCATCAGCACGTCGTGCCGCGATGGGGTGGCGACACGAACTTCATGCCGGTGGTCGGACACACGCGAGTGCTGCCGCAACTGCTGCACGAAACCCGCGACCTGCTGGCGTCCGGCTGGCCCGGCTAGGCGGCGGTCAGCGCAACGCACGACGCTCCATGAGGTCGGCCACTTCAATTGATGACGGCGTCGGCTCGGCGCGCAATCCTTCAATCGCGCCGGCCTGATCGGCCTCGCTGCGGTTCTGGCTGAGCTTCGCCTTCGCCTCGACCCGCTCGATCAACAGCTCCACGCCGACGATGCCGCGCAGTTGCCCGTCGATGTAGGAGTCTGGGGCGTCGGTCACACGCCACCGATCGTCTCGACCGGCCTCGTGCTTGTCGGTCAACCTGGTGACGATGTCGCGCAGCCACGCCGGATCCGGGTGGAACACGATTGGGCCGGTGAAGTGCACGGCGGCGTAGTTCCACGTCGGCACCGCGCGGCCGTGCTCGTGCTTGCTCGGATACCACGACGGCGAGATATACGCCTGCGGCCCATGCACGATCGCGAGCGCGGGAACGTCGGTGCGCGTCGTCCGCCACTGGTCGTTGGCGATCGACAGGTGCGCCAGCAGCCGGCCGTGCCCTTCGCCCGCGCGTTCCCAGATCACCGGCACCAGGCTGGAGACCAGTCGTTCGCCGTTAAACGTCACGATGTCAGCGGAGCCGACAGAGTCAACGAAGTCGGCGACCTGCACTATGTCGTCGATCGCGAAATGGCGTGGCAGGTACATGTTGCGAGTCTAGGTCAGCGATTTGCGCGCCAGCTCATCGATAGTGGATGGCGATCGCCGTGTGCCCTGGCACCGGTGCCGCGCCAGGGCTCCCGTTCGTCGCGGCGAACGCGACGAACGCAAGCGCGAACAGCAGCGAGCAAAACGCGATCAGCCGACGAATCGGCGGTCGACGCTTTGAGTCATCGGACGACGTGACCGACCGCGCGGGCGCGTGACGCGCCGTCGCGTGTCGGGGAGTCGCCTCCGGGGAAGCCGACACAAAACATGAGCCTGGCACGGAAAACTGCCAGACCCGTGCATTTTGCCGACCGGCGTGTCGCTGAGGAGACGTTGCGGCCGCCCAACCTGATAGGCGCGCTCACGCGTATGGAGGGACGTCGTTGTCTAACGGTCGTCGGCGGCGCGAGTGGCCGCGATCAGCCGGCGACCACGTCCGTGCAGCGAACGACCAGAACCGCGAGATCGTCGCGGGCGGGCCCGAACCGCTGCACGCTCGCCTCCATCTGACCTGCGATGTCGTCGGCGTTCGCACCCGCCATCTCGCGAAGACACGACAAGAGGTTCTCCTCGCCGAACATGGCAGGTCCGTTGCGGCGTTCGGTGACGCCGTCGGTGTAGAAGACCAGCGCGTCGCCCGGCTCGAGAGTCAAAAAGTCTTCGGTCAGGTCGATCTGCGGCATGACGCCGAGCAACGTTCCGCTGCGGCCGACGAACTGGACGCCGCCGTTGGCCCGCAGCAACGCCGCCAGCGGGTGACCGGCACCCGACAGTGTCAACCGCAACCGTGAACCCTCGGTCTCGATCGTGCCGAGCAGCGCGGTGCAGAACCGGCCCCGCTCACCCAGCTCGAGAATCGCGTCGTTGAGCCGTCGCAAGGCCACCGGCGGCCGCGCGCCGTCGCGCACCAGCAACCGCAGCACGTTGCGCGCCAGACCGGTGATCGAGGCCGCCTCGGCGCCCTTGCCGCAGACGTCACCGATCGCCAAACCCCAGCCGCCGTCGGGTAGGTCGAACACGTCGTAAAAGTCGCCGCCGACCTCGTTGCCCTCGCCGGCCGCCGCGTACCGGGCGGCGAACTCGCACACCGGGCTCGTCGGCAGCGTGCGCGGCAACAGCGACGCCTGCAAGGCGTGCGCGATCGTCGTGCTCTCCTCGTACAGGCGCGCGCTGTCGACCGCGACCGCCGTTCGGCGGGCGAGGTCGTTGAGCAGGCTCACGTCGTCCGGGCCGAAGATGCCGCCCGGCGGGCGACCGACGAGCAACG
>JAICLV010000030.1 GCA_025925185.1 Acidothermaceae bacterium | reverse complement strand
GCCGGGGCCGTCGTGGCCCGCCCCACCCCGCCGCCCGCTCCCTCGGCTGTGCCCCACTCCGCGCGCCGGCTCGCGACGCGCGCGAGTGTGGCGGTCATCACACTGACCTGCGGCGCCGCCGGCCAGCCGCGCCGGGCCAATTCTCGGTCGAGGCTGCTCCCGACCACCACCTGCACCCGAGGCGGCAGCCCGCGTTCGCCGTACCACGCGGCGACCGCCTCGAGGGCGTCGTCGATGGGCACGCCGGGCGATCCCAGCGGGCGCACCGAGTTCGCCCGGGCGGTGAAACCGTCGGCGCACCGCAGCCACCACTCGCCGATCCAGTGCGAGTCCGGCGCCGGCCACCCGCGCGCCGCGACGCCCTCGATCTCGATGGCCTCGCGCGGGCTCGCGCCGACCACCCGCGCCGCCACGACGTCCGTCCGGCAGATGGTGACCAGCGACCCGGCGGGTGTGCGAACGGCCAGGTTTTCGCCGTCCAGGCTCTCGAGGTCGCCGACGACGTCGGACAGCGCGCCCCCCACGCGACGCCGCACGCTGACCCGCGCGCCAACGTCGTCCGGGGAGATGTGAGACACGCCGCATACCCCCAAAGGTCGACAGCGGGTGGCGTTCGCCGATACTAAAGGCGGCAGCGCGCCGACTAGGAGGAAACCTCGTGACGTACGTGATTGCCCAGCCCTGCGTCGACATCAAAGACCGGGCGTGCGTCGACGAATGTCCGGTCGACTGCATCTACGAGGGCGGCCGGATGTTGTACATCCACCCCGACGAGTGCGTCGACTGTGGCGCTTGCGAGCCGGTGTGCCCGGTCGAGGCGATCTTCTACGAGGACGACGTGCCCGAGCAGTGGAAGGACTACTACAAGGCGAACGTCGAGTTCTTCGAAGACCTCGGCTCGCCCGGTGGCGCGTCCAAGCTCGGCGTCGTCGACAAGGACCACCCGATCGTGCTCGCGGTCCCGTTCCAGGGTGAGGGGCACGAGAGCTGACGCTGTCGCTCCCTGACTTCCCCTGGGACTCGCTCGCGCCGTACGCCAAGCTCGCGCGGGAGCATCCCGACGGGATCGCCGACCTGTCCGTCGGCACGCCGGTCGACCCGGTGCCGTCCGTCGTCCAAGCTGCGCTCGCCTCGTGCACTGACACGCCGGGGTATCCGGCGACGTACGGCACTCCTGCGCTGCGCGCGTCGGCCGCTTCGTGGATGTCGCGCCGGCTCGGCGTTTCCCCCGATCCCGCCGCCGTGTTGCCGACGCTCGGCGCGAAAGAACTGGTCGCCTGGCTGCCCACGCTGCTCGGGTTCGGCGCGGGCGACGTCGTCGGCTTTCCGTCGCTCGCGTATCCGACCTATTCGGTGGGCGCGTTGCTGGCCGGCGCGACACCTCAGGTGCTCGACGCGACGCTCGCCGCCGGCCCGGCCCGGATCGCGATGCTGTGGGTCAACTCGCCGGCCAACCCCACCGGGCGAGTGTTGCCTCCCGACCACCTGCGGAAGATGGTCGATTGGGCGCGCGAGCGAGGAACGATCCTGGTTTCCGACGAGTGCTACATCGAGTTCGGCTGGGACGAAGAGGCGCCGCCGTTCTCGGTGCTGCACCCGTCGATCTGCGGGTCGTCGCACGACGGGCTGCTGGCCGTGCACTCGCTGTCGAAGCGATCGAACCTCGCCGGGTATCGGGCCGGCTTCGTTTCCGGCGACCCCGGGCTGGTGGCCCGGCTGCTGGAGGTGCGCAAGCACGCCGGGATGATCGTGCCGGCGCCGGTGCAGGCCGCGATGATCGCCGCCTTGGACGACGACGCGCACGTGGTCGAGCAGCGGGCCCGGTATCGAGCGCGGCGGGCGGTGCTGCGGCCCGCTCTAGAGGCGGCCGGGTTCACGATCGAGCACTCTGCGGCCGGGTTGTACCTGTGGGCCAGCCGCGACGAAGACTGCTGGACGACGGTGGACTGGCTCGCCGCGCGCGGCATCCTGGTCGCGCCTGGCTCGTTCTACGGGGCCGCCGGGGCGCGGCACGTGCGGGTCGCTTTGACCGCGCCCGACGAGCGGGTGCAGGCGGCAGCGGCGCGCCTGCGCTGAGGCCTGCTGTCAGGCCTGCGTCTTGTGGCCGTTCGCGTCAGAAATCTTGTAGTCCTAACTGCTTAGCCTCCGCGCGATTCACGCCGAAACTTTCGTTGTCTGGCGGTCGAGTGAGTGGAGCGGTTGATGGCGGGATTGCCGATTCTCGGTGTCGAGGCGACGGGCGTCGGGACGCTGGCCGTCCTCGTCCAGGACGGTGAAGTCGTCTCGCGGTTCACCGAGGGCCCGCTCAACGTGCTGCTCGACCCGTCGGCGTTCGACCGGCTGGCCAACCTGATCAAGGAGTCGGGCGCGTCGGCGGCCGGGCTCGGACTGGCCGGCCTGCACAGCAAGCGCGAGGCGCACCTGCTGGAGATGCAGCTGCGGGCGAAGACCGGCGTGTCGGCCGTTGTGGCCGACGACACAGAGGTGGCGCAGCTCGGCGCCTTCAACGGCGGCCCGGGCATCGTCGTCATCGCGCACACCGGCTCGAACTCGTTCGGGCGTGACGCGTCAGGCCGGGCGGCCCGATCCGGCGGCTATGGCCACGTGATCGGTGACGAGGGCAGCCACTACTGGATCGGCTCGCAGGCGCTGCGCCGCGCGGTGCGCTCGGCCGACGGGCGCGGAGCAAAGTCGCACGCGCTGGAGCAGGCCGTCACTTCCGCTTACGGCACGGACCTCGACACCGTCATGACCCGCGTCACCGAGCAGGCTGCCGACCCGAGTCTGATCGCGCGCCTCGCGACAACGGTGATGAGTCTCGAAGACCCGGTGATGAAGGAAATCCTCGACGAGGCGACGAACGACCTGGTCGCGCACGTCACCGCGCTGCGAGCGCAACTGGGTCAGCTACCCGTGGCGATGCACGGCTCGGTCTTCGAGCACCCCTACATCCGGCAGCGGTTCGTGACGGCGACCGGCGCGGTCGACGCGGCGTCGGCGCCGGTGTACGGCGCGGTCGTGTTGGCGAGCCGTCCGACCGCGACTCGCGACATGGGCTTCAAGGCGAGCTGACATCGCGCTCGTAGTTTGAGTGCGATGGCGGCCTCGCCGAATGTGTGGGCGAGCTGACATCGCGCTCGCTTGGCTCACCAGGGGACGACGCCGTTCTCGTCGATGAACGTGCCCGACTCGGCGTGGTCAGGAAGTGTGGCGGCGGTGACGACGATCCGCGCGGCTTGCTCAGGAGTCAGCGGCGCTTGTTGTTTGTTGGCTGGCGTCAAGTCGGTTCGGACGAAGCCCGGGCACACGGAGGTGACTTTGATGCCGGTGCCTGCCAGGGATTTCGCCAGGCAAATCGTGACGCTGTTCAACGCCGTCTTCGAGCTTTGATAGGCGGGCACGGCCAGCTCGTAGTAGGGCGAGTCGGGGTTCGCTTGGTCGGCGAGCGAGCCCACGGTGCTCGACACGTTGACGATCCGGCCGGCGACGCTGTTGCGCAGCAACGGGAGAAACGCCTCGGTTACCGCGACGGCTCCGAACAGGTTCGTCTCGAACGTCGACCTGAACATGTCAACGTTGGCAAACTCGCACGCGGTCGGGTCGGTGGCCTCGGGCAAGATGCCGGCGTTGTTGACCAGCACGTCGACCCGTCCCTGTCCTTGTGTGACTTGTTCGACGGCGGCCTGAATGCTTGACGCCGAGGTGACGTCGAGTTCAAGTGCTTGGGCGTCAAGCCCTTCCTGTCGAAGCGCGGCTGCCGCCTTCTCCGCGTCTGCCGATGTGCGACCGCTCAGCAAGACACACGCGCCGACCTGCGCGAGCGCGCGAGTGGTGGCGAAGCCGAGCCCGCGGGTGGCGCCGGTGACGAGGGCGATTGTCATGTCGGTCCCTTCCAAGGTTCGCGCGCCAGACCGCGCTTCTGATCCGTCGGCGAGTAGTCGTGCGTGCGGCTTCGTTTGTGAGGCGGGCCGCTGATGAATGTGGCTTGCGTGCGCGGGTTGGGGTCCGTCATGGTGGCTGCATGGGGTGGTATCAATACGGTCCGGCGCGACCGGCAGTGGCTCGCGCCGGCACCACGTTCGCGTCGTCCTCGTCGACTGACGTGCCGTTGGATGTGAATGGCGAGGAGCCGCTGCGGCCCGAGCTGGCTGACGCTCGCCGGCTGGCGCGCAGGGCCATGCGCAAGGTCGTGGCCGCAGCACGCGCGGACGAGCAGCCCAGCGTGTCCAAGGCACTGCGCGCGCATCTTGGTGCCGCGGTCGACGGCGCGGTCGTGACGGGTAGCTGGCGGCCGTACGAACACGTCAACGTGCAGATCGCCGTCGACGCGTGGCTCGCGGGCGATGCGCGAAGTCACGAGTTGCTGGGGTTGACCGGATTTCAGCACCGGTCGTTCGGGCTCGCCGACCTGTTGGCAGGCTCACCTCATCCCGGGATGCTGCCCGGGCTGGGCAATGTGGCGATGGCGAATCTCCCGTCTGGACCCGACGGGAAGACGTACTCGTGCGCGCAATGCGTGGTGTATTTGGTCGACGACGCGGGCTCGCCGGTCGCGGTTTTCTTGCGTGGCAGCGACAGCCGTGGCCCGCAAGAGGACGTCGCCGTCGAAGTGCTCGCCATCGACGCCGCGCACGGAGAGCGGGTACTCGCTGAGATCCGGCAGCTCGCGATCGAGCGCAACGTGTATCGCGGTCAGGTGGTGTCGTTCGGCGGCGAGATGTTCGGGCCGCATGCTGTTCTGACTTTTCACTCGCGGCCCGACATCACCCGCTCCGACCTTGTCTTGCCCGATGGCGTTTTGGAGGACGTCGAGGCGCAGATCGTCGGTGTCGCCGAGCATCGTGAGCGGTTGCGCGACAGTGGCCAGCATTTGAAGCGCGGCTTGCTCCTGCACGGCCCGCCAGGCACGGGCAAAACGCACACCGTGCGCTACTTGTTGGGCAAGTTGTCAGGGGTGACCGTCGTCCTGTTGTCAGGTGAGGCGCTGGGCATGGTCGGGATGGCGTGCTCGGTGGCGCGCACGCTCACGCCGTCCGTCGTCGTCATCGAGGACGTCGACCTCATCGGCGAGGACCGCGGGATGCATCCCGGCTCGCATCCGCTGCTCTTCCAGCTGCTGAACGAGATGGACGGCCTCGGCGAAGACCTCGATATCGCCTTTGTGCTCACCACGAACCGGGCCGACTTGCTCGAGAGCGCGCTCGCGCAACGGCCTGGCCGCGTCGACCAGGCGATCGAGATTCCGTTGCCTGGGCCGGATGAGCGACGTCGCCTCGCGCAGCTGTATCGCGGTCAGCTTGAGCTGGACGACGCGAGCTTGGACGACGTGGTGGCGCGCACCGACGGCGTGACGGCGTCGTTCATCAAGGAGCTGTTGCGGCGGGCCGCTTTGCTTGCTGCGCAAGAGGAATCTGCGGTTGACGGTCCGCTGCGGGTCTCCGGATCGCAGTTGGCGCGGGCACTTGACGCTCTGCTTGATGGACGCGCGCGTCTGACGCGAGCATTGCTCGGCTCGTCGTCTGCGAGCGGATCGCCTACTTCCGAGCGTTGATGCGGCCGCGCGTAGGCCGTTTGATCGTTACCTACTCGTGATCTGCGACGGGCTGCTTTCGCCTGTGGGGCAGGGGTTTTTGTCGGTGCCGGCTTCTAGGTTTGCGGCATGCCAGGGTTGCCGGTGTGCGAGGAGCTGGACGACGGGACGGTCGTCTCGCTCGACGACGTCGCGGGCACGGTGGCGTTATTGGAGGACGTGGAGCCGGGGCCGTTGGCGATGTCGCTGCTGCTGGGTTTGCGCGGGGTGACGTTGGATGTCGAGGCGCGGGTGGCGGTGGCGGCGGCGTGGCAGCGGCAGGCCGCTTGGGTGGCGGCGCAGGGCGCGCGGGCGTTGGCGGGGGTGAACGCCGACGCGAATCTGCATCCGGACGCGGATCGGGTCAAGGGCTGGGAGTGGCGGCAGGAGATGGTCGCCGCGGAGCTGCGCTGGTCGCCGGCGGTTGCGGGCAACCGGATGGAGGGCGCCCGCCGGTTGTGCGAGGACCTGCCGCAGGTGTTCGACCTGCTGGAGGCCGGGGAGGTGTCGGAGCGGCACGCCCGGGTGGTCGTCGACGCGGTCGTCGGGTTGAACCCGGCCGAGGCGGCGCTGGTGCAGGCCGCCGTGGTCGAGAGGGCCGCTGACCTGACGGTGCCGCAGCTGCGGCGGGCGGCGCGGCGGGCGGCGATGGCCGCGGTGCCGGAGCTGGCCGCCATCCGCGCGCAGGAGGCGGCGGCGCAGCGGCGGGTGGTGGTGCGGCCGGTGGAGGACGGGATGGCCGAGCTGGTCGCCACCTTGCCGGCGGCGGACGCCGAGTGTGTGTTCGCCGCCCTGGACGCGGTGGCGGGGGCGGCCGGCCGGGCCGCGGAGGCCGCCGGGGAGCAGCCGGGCCCGGTCGGGGCGCGCCGGGCGGACGCGCTGGTCGGCTGGGCGCGGGCCGCGCTCGAAGACCCGGCGGTGGCGGCCGCGACGAGCCGGCGGACAGAGGCGCAGGTCGTGATCGACCTGCCCACCCTGCTGGGCCTGGCGGACAACCCCGGCGAGCTGGTGGGTGTCGGACCGATCCCGGGCGAGGTCGCGCGCGCGTTGGCGGTCGGGGACGGCGCGTCGTGGCGGCGGCTGGTCGCCGAGCCGGTCACCGGCTGCTTGTTGGACTACGGCAGCGCGGTGTACCGCCCGCCCAAGAAGCTGCGCGACTACCTGCTCGCCCGGGATCGCAGGTGCCGGTTCCCCGGCTGCCGGCGGCGGGCCGAGGCGTGCGACGTCGACCACGCGATCCCGCACCCGCACGGGCCGACCGCGTCGTGCAACTGCGCGTGCTTGTGCCGGCGGCATCACCGGATGAAAACCCACGGCGGCTGGCACCTCGAGCTGTCCCCGGACGGCATGTGCACCTGGACCTCCCCGACCGGACGGGTGTACATCGAGCAACCCCACAACCAATGGGACAGCTGGTAGCACGGCGCAACCGAGCGGTGAGTTCGGCGCGTCCAATCGGGCGTGCGACGGATGAGGATTGCGAGCGCGGTTGTCGTCGGCGCCGCGGTGATCGCGGCGTCGACGACAGGCGGTTCGCACACCACGGCGAGCCACGGTTCGTCGCCGGCATCGGCGCACGGCAGCTCGTCGCCACATCCGACGAAGAGTTCGACAGCTGCCATGGCGGCCTGCGTCCACGCGTTCGGGCCCAGGGTGGGAAGCGCGAGCCGGACGACGGTGGGCGACGTCCGAAGATCGGGCGGCGGTCCGCCCATGACCGACGGCAGCGTCAACATGCCGGCGGCCACCGCCTTCGGTGACGAGCCCAATTCCGCTACCGCGTACTGGTGCTGGGTCGGCCACAACGGCGACTGGACCCTCTACGGCATCGACGCCTACGGCGCGAGAGTCGCGATGTACGAGGAGTACGACGACTCGCAACCGTTCCCCGCGCCACCAGCGCCGGACGGCGCCGCCTTCTGGCTGTGACGCGTCAAGACTTCGCGGTCGACGTCACCGTCATCACCACCGAGCCAACCGGCGCGGGGTTCTTCGCGTCGTGCCAGCCGTCGCGGTCGGCCCGCCACTCGCGGTCGCCGATCGTCACCGAGGTGATCCCGTGCGGTTCCGCGTGCGCCAACGCCCACGCCGCCACCGTCGCGTCGCGGTGCCTCGCCGCCGAGTTGCCACCGGCGCCGGTGACCCCAAGGCCGCTCACGGTCACCGTCGAAACCTTCGCGTCGACGCCCCCAAGGGCGGGCGAGGTCACCGCCAGATCGATGCGCAGGTCGCCGGTCAGCGCGTCGGTCGCCGTCGAAAGCGGTGACGTCGTACCGGGGTGCGCGAGCCTGCAGCTGAGCTGACCGTTCGTCGTCCCGGTCAGCGCCGCCGCCAACGCCGTGGCGCGCGGTTCCCAGTCGCGGTAGGCGTCGGGGAACGCGCTGCGCTGCACCGCGTCAGCGGCCTGGGTGAGCGGAATTGACTGCCAGTTGGGCACTTTCAGCAGTTCGTCGTAGAACTTGCCGGCCGCGTATGTCGGCGTCATCACCTGCGCCGGTGATCCCCAACCTTGCGACGGACGCTGCTGAAACAGCCCGAGGGAGTCGGCGTCGCCGTAGTCGATGTTGCGCATTTTCGACTCTTGCAGGGCGGTCGCCAACGCGATCACCACCGCACGTTCCGGCAGCGCCCTTTGCATTGCGACGTCCGTGATGATCGAGGCGTTCAGCAGTTGGTCGGGCGCCATCTTGTAGACGGTGCCGGTCGAGACCCCGACGACCTGGCACGACGAGACCACCGGGTGTTTCACGAAGATAGCGTTGTAGAGCCGGTACGCGCCCCAGCCGAGGCCGCCCAGCACCAGCACCGCGACCGTGGTGGCCAGCCGGGCGCGCCGTCGTCGTCGCCGTCGGGTCAGCGCGGGTGAGGCGACGTCAGTCATCGGCCCCGACGTCGGTAAGGTCAGCGGCCATGGACCAGCCTTTCGCGAGTTCACTGCCGGCCGAGATCGACGACCTGTGGGAGCGTCGGGCCGACCTCAACCCTAACGACGCAACCGCCCGCGCGCTTGTTGTGACAGCCGTCGACGAGTTGGACGCAGGCAAGGCCCGGGTCGCGTTCGTCGACCCCGCGACTGACCGCGTCGTCGTCGATGAGCGGGCCAAGCGGGCGATCTTGCTGTCGTTCAGGGTGCTGGAAATGAGCGAGTCGTCGGCTGGCGACTTCCGCTATCACGACCGCGTGCCGCTCAAGACCACCTTGGACGGCGTTCGCGTCGTGCCTGGCGCGATTTTGCGGTGGGGTTCCTACGTCGCGCCGGGCGCGGTCTTGATGCCGAGCTTCGTCAACATCGGCGGCTACGTCGACGAAGGCAGCATGGTCGACACCTGGGCGACGGTCGGCTCATGCGCGCAGGTCGGGAAGCGGGTACACCTGTCCGGCGGCGTGGGTCTTGGCGGCGTGCTCGAGCCGCCGAGCGCCGTGCCCGTGATCGTCGAGGACGACGCGTTCGTCGGTTCGCGCTGCATGGTTGTCGAAGGCGCGCGCGTTCGTCGCGGGGCGAAGCTCGGCGCCGGAGCGATTCTTACCGCGTCCACAAGGGTTTTTGACGCTCAGACCGGCGAAGAGCTGCCACGGGGCGAGGCTCCCGCGTGGTCAGTGTGTGTCGGCTCAACCCGGGTGAAGTCCTTTCCTGGTGGGGACTTCGGGATGCCCTGCCTACTTGTCCTGCGACGATTGGCCGAGGGCGAGACGCACGACAAGCTGGCGCTCAACGACGTCCTGCGCGACCACGGCGTGGCGGAGTGACGCTCGACCTCGACGCCGACGCGGTCGCGTTGACGGCCGCGCTTGTCGACATGCCGTCGGTGAGCGGTGACGAGGCGGCGATCGCCGACGCTGTGGAGACGGCGTTGCGGCGACGCGCACACCTCAGCGTCGAACGCGACGGGAACGTCATCCTGGCTCGCACCGACCTTGGGCGCGCCCACCGCGTCGCGCTCGCCGGGCACCTCGACACCGTGCCGATCGCTGACAACGTGCCGTCGCGTCGCGAGGGGGAACTGCTTTACGGCTGCGGGTCGTGCGACATGAAATCCGGTGTGGCGGTCATGTTGCGGTTGGCGGCGCACCTCGTTGAGCCGAAACACGATTTAACCTTTGTCTTCTATGACTGCGAGGAGGTCGAGGCGGTTCGCAACGGTCTCGGCCGTGTCGCGCGCGCGCGTCCCGACGCGTTGGCCGCCGACTTCGCGATCGTGTGCGAACCCAGCGGCGCCATCGTGGAAGCGGGCTGTCAGGGAACCATGCGCGCGGCCGTCACCGTTACCGGAGTGCGGGCGCACAGCGCGCGCTCGTGGCTCGGCGTCAACGCGATTCATCAAGCCGGTGAGGTGTTGCAGAGGCTTCGCGATTACCAGCCCCGCGCCGTCGACATCGACGGCTGCGTGTATCGCGAGGGGCTGAACGCCGTCGGTGTCACCGGCGGCGTCGCCGGCAACGTGATCCCCGATTCCTGTGTCGTCACAGTCAACTTCCGGTTCGCGCCAGACCGCAGCGTCGAGCAGTCCGCCGATCACGTCCGCTCGGTCTTCGATGGCTACGCCGTAGAGATCGTGGACGTCGCCGGCGGCGCGCTCCCAGGGCTGTCCGCTCCGGCCGCCGCTGAGTTCGTGGCGGCCACCGGGTCGACGCCGGTCGCGAAATACGGCTGGACCGACGTCGCGCGCTTCGCCGAACTGGGCATCCCCGGCGTCAATTTCGGCCCCGGCGATCCCAACCTCGCGCACAAGCCGGAAGAACACGTCGACGTCCGACAGATCGTCGAATGTGAGCGGGCGCTGCTGGCGTTCCTGTCGCGGTGAGCCAACCGCCAAGGGGGAGGTTCGATCCGCCGGCTCGGCGGCAACTCAAGCGCGCAGTGCGCGGCGGCGTTCAGTGGCGACCCGCGCCCTCACCCGCGCCGTCGCGTCCGCCGGTCTACTTCTACGCCATCGTGTCGCTAGGGCTCTGCGGGGCGCTCGCGTTGATCGGCGGACTTGCCGCAGTCTCGCCCGCCCCGGCGGTCGGCGGCGGCCTGCTCGGCTTTGCGGTGTTGTGCGCGCTGTCGTTATGGCAGCTCGTGCGGCACACCGTCGTCGGCTACTGGCTGACCGTGGTCGTCTTGCTCGCCGCGGGGGTCACCCCGATCGTCGCGTTCCTGGCGACGAACAGCGGCATCGGAGGCGTGATCTTCTGCCCGCCGGCGATCGTCGCCGTCGTGATGCTGTCGCCCAAGGTCCGGGCGTCGATCATTAAGGACAGATAACCTGCATGACCATGAGCGACCCGAGCGCTGACGCCCCACGCCAGCACCCACGCACCCCGCCCGTCGAGAAGCGGCGCGGTCCGGTGACGCTGCGCCGCTCCCAGGTGCAGACGGTCACGACCGACCAGCGGCTGCTCGACAGCCGCGGCTCGACGGAGTGGCTGCACACCGACCCCTGGCGCGTGATGCGCATCCAGAGCGAGTTCGTCGAGGGCTTCGGCCTGCTCTCCGAGCTCGGCGCGGCGGTGTCGGTGTTCGGCTCGGCCCGCACCCGTCCGGGAAACGCCGACTACACGGCGGCCGAGGAACTCGGCGCGGCGCTGGCGCGGGCCGGTTACGCGGTCATCACCGGCGGCGGGCCGGGCATCATGGAGGCTGTCAACAAGGGCACCAGCGAGGCGGGCGGGGTCTCCGTCGGCCTCGGCATCGAGCTGCCGTTCGAGCAACGGCTCAACGACTGGGTCGACATCGGCATCCAGTTCCGGTACTTCTTCGCGCGCAAGACGATGTTCGTCAAATACGCGCAAGGCTTCGTCGTTTTCCCCGGCGGCTTCGGCACTCTCGACGAGCTGTTCGAGGCGTTGACGCTCGTGCAGACGCACAAGGTCACGTCGTTCCCCGTCATCCTCTACGACTCCGCCTATTGGAGTGGGCTTTTGGACTGGGTCAAAGCAACCCTCGTCGAGGCAGGCACCATCGCGCCGTCCGACGTCGACCTGCTGCACGTCACCGACGAGATCGACGAGATCGTCGACATCATCGAGCGGTTCGAGGCAAACCGCTACCGGGCGGCTGAATAGCGTGTCGGCGATCTGCGTGTACTGCGCTTCCAGCGAGCGCATCGATCCCAAGTACGTCGAACTTGCCGCCGTCGTCGGCTCCGAGCTGGCGCGCCGCGGGCACAGCCTGATCTCCGGTGGCGGCTGCGTGTCGTGCATGGGCGCCGTCGCGAAAGCTGCGCGCGCCGGTGGCGCCTACACCGTCGGTGTTATCCCACAGGCGCTCGTTGACATGGAGGTCGCCGACGTCGACGCCGACGAGCTGATCGTCACCCGCGACATGCGCGAGCGCAAAGGCGAGATGGATCGACGCTGCGACGCTTTTCTCGCGTTGCCAGGCGGAATTGGCACGCTCGAGGAGGTCTTCGAGATCTGGGTGTCGCGATCGTTGGGCATGCACGACAAGGCGCTCGTCGTCCTCGACCCCGACGGCGTCTACGACATGCTGCGTGCGCAGATCGACGACCTCGTGCTGCGCGGCTTCGCGCGCCCCGCCGTCCGCGACTCGATCGCCTGGACGACGTCGGTCGACCACGCGTTTGACGCGCTCGAAAGCGCGGCTCCACGCATGCTGCCCACTGTCGGCGAAGTGCTTGAGGCGGAGCCGTGAACCCGTTAAGCGACAGGCTTTCCGCCGTCCCTGCTTTGACGCGACCTGAGCTGTTGGCCACTCCGGTGATCGAGGCACTGCGGGTTTGGCCGCACGCCGATCAGGTGTCGGTGACCGAGATCGACCCTGATTTGGCCGACACCGCCGCGTTTTGCGAGCGCTACGGCGTGCAGCTCGCTGAGTCGGCGAACTGCGTCATCGTTTCCGGACGACGTGGCGAAGTCACCACGCTCGCCGCCTGCGTGGTGCTCGCGACGACCCGGGCGGATGTGAACTCGCGGGTGCGCAAGCACCTCGACGTGCGCAAGATTTCCTTTGCCGCTATGGACACCGCGGTTGCCGAGTCGAGCATGGAGTACGGCGGCATCACACCGATCGGCTTGCCGTCGGCCTGGCCGCTGCTCGTCGACCGTCGTGTCGTCGATGGCGACGATGTCGTGATCGGCAGTGGCGTCCGGCGCTCCAAGCTTGTGCTGCCGGGCGCGCTGCTCGCCGAAGTGCCTGGCGCGCAGGTGCTCGACGACCTCGCTCAGGTTGTCGGCTGAGCCGCCTTTGCCGGCACGACCACGATCAGGTGGGCGGTGAGGGCGCCGTCCGACTTGACGCCGACGACCACGACGTTCTGGCCGCCCGCCAGTTGTGGCGATGAGACGCCACGCTCGCGCACTTTCGTCGCGGACGAGGTCGCCCAGGTTTGCGCGGTTCCCGTCGCGTCGGTGACCGTGATTGCGGTGTCTGACGCGCCACTGGTGGAGCCGCGCTGGAAGTCGACGGTCGTGACGCCCTTCTTGGTGTCGAGCACGATCTCGCCTCTGGTGGCGCCCCTCGCGAGCTTGTGCTCGGCCCGAGTGAGCGCCTTCTGCGACAGGCCGGTGTGGGTGGCCGCCGCCGTGGCGGCCGTGTTTGCTGCCCTCGCGGGGGTCCCCGTGTCGGTGGCCGCCGACGCGACACCCGCGAGCAGGCCGACGCCCGCCAGCCCGGTCGCCGTCCAGCCGATGAGCTTGCCTTTCATGATGTCCTCCCCAGCGTGGGTTCGATGCGTGAATGCTCGGACCGTCTCGTCACGGCGGGGTTGGCGAATTGTTCGAGCGCCGTAAAGTCAGCTCACGTCGGCGGGGTTCAAGGAGACTTCATGAAGCTTTGGCGGGTAGGGGCGGCGCTCGCGGTCGTGGCGGCAGTCGGCGTTGGCTGCTTCTTCGCCGGCAGAGCGTCGGCTCCGACGCGTGGCGGCACATATCTCGCTGGCTACACCGACGGGCAGATCGCTGGTGTGGAGCAAGGTCGGGCGATTCAAGGCAGCCAGTCGATCCTGCCCGCCGACGCCAAGTCAGCGCAGGACGCGTACAAAAAGGGCTACGCGGACGGGGCGAACGACGCGTTCATCCTGCAGTTCGACGGCGGCTGGAAGTTGAACACCCCCTACATCGTCACGGTGACGCGGGCCACCGGTGAC
Source organism: Acidothermaceae bacterium (assembly GCA_025925185.1). Next base: position 5,950 of record JAICLV010000030.1, on the reverse strand, counting down.
ATCACCTACCGCTTCTCCACGCGCGATCAGATGGAGCCTGGCAAGTCGTACTACACCTGCCCGCAATCAGTCGTCTGCGCTCGTTAAGCCAGCGCTCGACGCGAGACGACCGGTTGCCGCCAGCCGAGGATCGAGGCGACGACGTCGAGCGCCTCGCGGGTCTCGCGAACGTTGTGCGCGCGAAACACCCGAGCGCCCTGCCACGCCGCCACGGCGGTGGCGGCGATCGTGCCGATCAGCCGCGACCCGGTCGGCGCGTCGAGCGTCTCGCCGATGAACTTCTTGTTCGACAGCGCCACCAGCACCGGCCATCCGGTGGCGACGAGTTCGTCGAGGCGGCGACTGACCTCCAGCGAATGCCTGGTGTTCTTGGCGAAGTCGTGCGCCGGGTCGACCAAGATGCCGTCGCGCCGGACTCCTAGCGAGACCGCTCGGTCGGCGAGCCGGGCGACGGTCGACACCACCGACGCGACGACATCGTCGTACGCGACCCGGTGCGGGTCGGTGCGCGGCGGCAACCCGCCGGCGTGGGAGCAGACCAGGCCGGCGCCGGTCTGCGCCGCGACGACCGCCAGGTCGGGATCGTGGCCGCCCCAGGCGTCGTTCAGCAGGTCGGCTCCTGCGTCGACCACGGCCCGCCCGACCGACGCCCGCCAGGTGTCGACGCTGATCACCAGGTCCGGATAGCGCGAGCGCACCAGCGCCACGAAGTCGCCGACGCGACGCATCTCCTCGCCCTCGTCGACCTCAGGCCCCGGCCCGGCCTTGACCCCACCGATGTCCACGATGTCAGCGCCCTCGGCCACCACCTGGTCGACCCGGTCCAGCGCGGCTGCGGTGTCGAACGTCGCGCCCTGGTCGAAGAACGAGTCGGGGGTGCGGTTGACGATCGCCATGACCGCGAACTCACGCTCGCCAAACTCGCGCGTGCCGAGTCTCAACCGCATCTGCGCTCCTCATCTACGATCGTGGGCGTGCTGGTGCTCGAGATTGTCGTCGCGGCCGTGGTCGTGTTCGTTGTCGCGGCCGTCGCGATGGGCTACGGCGGTTCTATCACCCACTTCGCGCCCGACTGGCCGGGCCGGCAGTTGCCGGAGGGCCGCGCCGTGCGCCCCGACGACGTCGCGCACCTGCGGTTCAGCCTGGCGTTTCGCGGCTACCGCATGAGCGAGGTCGACGACGCGCTCGACCGGCTCGCCACCGAGATCGCCGAGCGCGACGCGCGCATCGAGCAGCTCAGCGGGCGTCCGTACGAGGCGCCGGTCGCCGAAATGGCGCCGGACGACACGGTCACTAACGACACGGTCACTAACGACACGGTCACTAACGACACGGTCACTAACGAGACAGTCGTGGCGCCGTTCGAGCCCGCGTCGTCCGACTCGCACGACCCCGCCGACCCGAACGCCGCGCTGTAGCGACGGCATGGGACGACGCCATGGCTGAGGTTGTCGTGCGGGTCGACGTTGCGGCGCCACCGCAGGCCGTCTGGGACAAGCTCGTCGACTGGTCGACCCACCACGCGTGGATGGTGCTCACCAAGGTCGAGTCGACGACCCAGCAGCGCGACGGCGTCGGCGCGGGCATTGTCGGCGTCACCGGCGTCGGACCCGTTGCCTTTCGCGACACGATGACCGTCACCGGCTGGCAACCGCCGCCCGCCGACCCGGCGCGTTGCCAGGTCGCGCACACCGGACAGCTGGTCAAGGGCGCCGGCGCGTTCGAGGTTGAGGCGACAGCCGACGGCGCTCGCGTCGTGTGGTCAGAGTGGGTGCAACTCCCGTTCGGCGTCCTCGGTGACGTCGCCTGGCTCGCGGTGCGCCCGGCGGTCGCGTTGTTGTTGCGACTCTCGTTGCGCCGCTTGGCAAGGCTGGTCGAGAAGTCGTCGTGAAGCGCTGCGACTGGGCGACCAGCGCGCCCGAGTATGTCGAGTACCACGACAACGAGTGGGGCCGTGCGGTGCGCGGCGACGACGCCGTCTTCGAGCGCATGGTGCTCGAGGGCTTCCAGTCGGGGTTGTCGTGGATCACGATTTTGCGCAAGCGGGAGAACTTCCGCGCCGGGTTCGCCGGCTTCGCCATCGACAAGGTCGCGGCGTTCGGCGACGGCGACGTCGAGCGACTGCTCGCCGACACCGGCATCATCCGCAATCGGGCGAAAATCGAGGCGGCGATCGCCAACGCCCGCGCCGCCGCCGCGTTGCCCGAGGGCCTGTCCGACTACATCTGGTCGTTCGCCCCGACCGGACGACGAAAGGCGCCGAAGACGCCGGCCGACGTGCCGGCGCTCACGCCGGAGTCGACAGCAATGGCAAAAGCCTTGAAGGCCAAGGGTTTCCGCTTTATCGGCCCGACGACGGCCTACGCGCACATGCAGGCCACCGGCATGGTCAACGACCACTTGCTCGGCTGTGTCGCGCGCCCGAACTGCCCCTGACCGCCACAACGCGTAAACAATTTCGACCCTATGACGCAATTGTTTACGCGTTCAGGAAGGAGCCGGGCCGGCAGTCGCCTAGCGGCCGTCGAAGCGCGGTCGCTCTTTCGCCAGGAACGCCCGCACCGCGTTCGCGTGGTCTTCCGTCGTCCCGGCCAGGGATTGCATCGCGGCCTCGACCTCGAGTGAGTCACGCAGGCTGTGCGCGGCCGAGTACGCCAGCGCCTGCTTGGCCGCGCCGAACGCGATCGTCGGGCCGGCCGCCAGCTGCGCCGCGAGTTCCGCCGCAGCGCTCGCCAAAACGTCGTCCGCGACCACCTCGTGTGCCAGGCCGAGTTCGAGCGCGGACGACGCGGGGATCGGCCGCGCGCGTAGGAGTAAGTCGAGCGCGCGTCCGTGGCCGACGAGTCGGGGCAGCGTCCACGACATGCCGGAGTCGACCGACAGCCCGACGCCGCCAAACGCGAGGTGAAACACCGCGCTGGAGGCCATCAGCCGCAGGTCACAGGCGAACGCGAACGACGCCCCGGCGCCGGCGGCGACGCCGTTCACCGCGGCGATCACCGGCTTGGGCATCGTGGCGAGCGCGGTCACGATCGGGTTGTAGTGGTCGCGCAGGGTGTCCCAGGCGGCGGTGGCGTCGGCGGACAGGTCGCTTACGTGCTCGCGCAGGTCTTGCCCGACGCAAAACGTCGACCCCGCGCCGGTGAGCACGACCGCTCGGACCGAGGGGTCATCGGCCACCTCGCCGAGCACGTCGCGCAAGCGGTTCTTCGTCGCCCGATCAAGCGACCCGCGCTCACTCGCGATTGTGACGGTCGTCACCGCGTCAAAGCGGGTGACCTCGACGCTCACGGCGCCTCCTTCCGATTGATCTCGCCCGCCGGTTTCGCCAGGACACCTCTCACACGCGATAATCATGGAAGCAGTACAATCCGGAAAGGGGTGTGAGCATGGCGGCGATGAAGCCGCGGACGGGCGACGGTCCGCTCGAGGTCACCAAGGAGGGCCGCGGCATCGTCATGCGCGTCCCGCTCGAAGGTGGTGGCCGACTCGTCGTCGAGCTGTCCGCCGATGAGGCCGCCTCCCTTGGCGACGCACTCAAGAACGTCGTCGGCTGACCCCCTGGTGGCCCCGGCGCTAGAGCTTCGGGCGGCGGCGCCCGCTGACGTGGCGGCGCTGGTTGTCACTATGTCTGCCATGTCTGCCGGGGCCGACGTCGCCGTGCTTGACGCGCGGGCCGGCGCTCATCTGCGCGCGGCCGGCATTCCCGAGTCGGCGCTCGACGCCCTCGCCGCGTCGCTGCGCCGCGACAAGGTCAAGGGCAACCCCGGCGACGCGGTGGTGGTGCCAGTCGGCGACCGGCTGCTGATCGCCGCCGGGGTCGGCGCGGGCACGCCGCGCGACTTCCGCCGAGCGGGCGCGGCGATCGCCCGCCGCATCAGGTCCGTCGAAACCGCCGCTGTCGCGATGCCCAGCGGCGCTGCGGCGCAGGTGCGGGCGGTCGCCGAAGGCCTGCTGCTCGGCGGCTACCGCTTCAAGCTCACCAACAATCCGAAACCGCAGCCGTTACGGTCGGTGGTCGTCGTCGCGCGCGGCGCGTCGTCCGATCAAGCTCTTCGAGACGGCGTGACGACGGCGCAGGCGACGATGCTGGCCCGCGACCTCGCGTTCACCCCGTCGTCCACGAAAACGCCGCAGTGGCTCGCGCAGCAGGCGCGAACCGTGGCGCGCAAGGCCGGGCTCGTCATCAGCGTGCGCGACGAGCGGCGGCTGGCGGCCGAGGGCTTCGGCGGCGTGGTCGCGGTCGGCATGGGCTCGGCGCACCCGCCGCGGCTGATCGAGCTGACCTACACCCCCGAAGACCCAGTGCCTGGCCATGTGGTGCTGGTCGGCAAGGGCATCACCTTCGACTCGGGTGGGCTGTCGCTCAAGCACAACGCCGGCATGATCGCGATGAAGACGGACATGGCGGGCGGCGGCGCGGTGATCGCGACCATGTCGGCGCTTCGCGCGCTCGGGGTGCGGGTCAAGGTCACGGGCCTGGTGCCGGCCGCGGAGAACATGCCATCCGGCTCGGCGCAGCGGCCGAGCGACGTGATCACGCAGTACGGCGGCACCACCGTCGAGGTGCTCAACACCGACGCGGAGGGGCGGCTGGTGCTGGCCGACGCGCTCGCCTACGCCAACGCGAACCTCGAACCGGACGTCGTCATCGATCTCGCGACCCTCACCGGCGCGATCAGCAGCGGGCTCGGCAAGCGGCACGCCGGACTGTTCTGCGACGACGACCGGCTGCGCGCGGCGCTGGTGAACGCGGGGGAGGCGAGCGGCGAGGCGGCGTGGCCGATGCCGTTCGTCGACGACTACCGCGACGCCATCGATTCGACCGTTGCCGACCTCGCAAATGTGGCGGTCGGCGCCGGCGTGGGTTACAAGGGCGGGGCGATCATCGCCGCGCTGTTCCTGCGTGAATTCGTCGGACGCCGCCGGTGGGCGCACCTCGATATCGCTGGCGTCGGCCGGGCAGAGGCCGACGAGCACGAGGTCACCAAGGGCCCGACCGGTTACGGCGTGCGGCTGTTGTTGCACTTGCTCGCAGACCCGAAGGCGCTGCGCTAGTTCGGCCGCGTTGCCCGGCGGGCTACACGCCCTGTGACCCGACGGCCTACACGCCCTGTGACATCCGGGGCACTTGCGGGATCCGGCGGCGTGGTGCCGGCTGTGCCGGGAGCCGGGTCGGCCATGGCTTGGCGCTGTCGAGGCTCGACGCGTCGTAGCGGAACGAGCGCAGCAGGCCGCTCGCCGCGAGCGCCGAAACAACCGCGCGGGTTGGCGCGCGCAACACCAGCTGGCGACCCTGCTCCCGACAACGGTTGCTCGCCCAGACCAGCACGGCGAGGCACGTCGAATCGATGAACGGCACCTCGGCGAGGTCGACGAGCAGTTCTTGCTCCTCGCCGCCGTCACCGAGCGCGCCGAAGGCCTCTCTTAACCGGCGCGCGTTCGCGAGGTCGAGCTCGCCCCAAAGACGCACCACGATCCGGCCATCTTCGCGCTCGAGATCGAAGCGGAAGACGCTGTTGTTGTTCGGCTGGTACATCGTCTTGGGTCCCTTCGTTCGGCTAGTACTGAGCTTCGGCGCTGAATGTGTCTAACCGGTAGCCGGTTCCTTTGCGGTTGCGTGACAGTACGCCAGCCGGGTGATCGGCCCGCCGTCACGCTTCGTGCATTCATGGCATATTTGGCGCAGGGAACTGCGTCAAAGTTGAGCAGCGCGCGCAGCAGGGCACTGCTGCGTCAGGGTGGCCGACGCAACAGAGCGGTCGATCGATTAGACGTACGGAGTGTCGTGTCGCGCATCTTGTTGATCGAGGACCCCGACCTCATCCGCCCACCCCTGCGGCTGCCCCCCAGTGCCGTGGGGCACGCGGCCGGGGGGGGGGCTCGCGTTTAACCCGGCTTGCGGCGGTTGGGCGCCGTCGGCGCGGACGTCGTCCTGGTCGATTTGATG
>JAICLV010000195.1 GCA_025925185.1 Acidothermaceae bacterium | reverse complement strand
GCGCCGGTGATCGCGGCGGTGCTGAGGATCCGTCGAGCGGCACCTCGTGGGCTGGCGGGCATGGCTTCCTCCGTGGGATACCCGTGACATGTGGTTGCCGCGACCCGGCGCTCGCGGACTTGCCACGGGCCTTCCCCGGTGGTATTAGTCCGAAACGCACTATTTAGCAGGGAGTGAGCAAAGATGTGCTGAGTGTGATCACGCCTGGTCCTGCCTCGGGAAGACGACCTCGGTGAGGATCAGCTGGACGGCGGCAGCGATCGGCACCGCGAGCAGCGCGCCGAGCACCCCCAGCAGGGCAGCACCCAGCAATGCGGCCACGATCGTCACGACCGGCGCGACGTCGACCGTCCGCTTGAAGACCCGCGGCTGCAGCACGTAGTTCTCGAACTGCTGGTAGGAGACGTAGTAGATGCCGGTCGCGATGCCGGGTCCGAGCCCGTGGAACAACGCCACGGCGGTCACGCCTATGGCCCCGAGCGTCGCCCCCACCAGCGGGATCAGGTCGGTGATTGCGACGAACATCGCCAGCGCAACCGGGTAGGGGACGCCCCAGGCGAACAGCCAGATGAAGGTCGTGACCCCCGCGACCAACGAGGTGGCGAGGTTGCCGAGAACGTAGCCACCGAAGCGGTTGAGGATCTCGTCGCTCAGCAGGCCGACGCGTGCGCGTCGCGTGCGCGGCACCATGCGATACGCGACCGCCTTGATCGCCGGCAGGTTCGCGAGGAAGTAGATCGTCAGGATGATGACCGTCAGCGTTGCGGCGAAGATGCCGAGGATCGCTCGGCCGACACCGACCACGCCGCCGAGGGCGTTGACGTCGACGCCCTTCGCGGCTCGCTCCCTGACTTTCTCGGTGATGTGGTAGCGGTTGTCGAGCTTTTTGAAGGTCGGGTTGCGGTCGAGTCGCTGGACGTAGTCCGGCGCGTGCTTGACGAGCTGGGTCGACTGGTGGGCTATCGGCGGCACGACCGCGGCGACGAAGCCGCCGAAGAAGCCGAGGGCGGCAAAGACGATCACGAACACGGCGAACGCGCGACGCATCCCCTTTCCGACCAGCCAGCGCACTGCCGGGTCAAGACCCACAGCGAGGAAGGCGGCGATGACGATCAGGATCAGGACCTGACGGGTGTTGATCACGGCCTCGGCCAACAACACCGCGAGGGCTACGCCAAGCGCGGCGGTGAAACCGATGACGAACGGATGGTCCCGGGAGATCTGCCGGCCTGGCACGCCGAACGGGTTGTCCTCGTCTGCCTGCGCTTCGAAGCGGCGGGCGCCGGTGTCCAGGGCCGGGTCCGCGTCGTCGGTCACACCGCCTCGTTTCCACCGATCCGGTTTTTCCACTGCATGCCGGGAATCAGCCTGGCATGGCAACCGGCAAACAACGCGCAGCCGCTCGTCGCAACATCAACAAGGCGCAGTCGGCCGCGCGCTCGAAGAAGACGATCGCCAACATGCCGAAAGCGACGCGGACCGCGCTCGGCAAACAAGGCGCGGCGGTCGCGCAACGCAAGCGCGGCGGTGGCTCTAGCCCGAAAACCCGTGCCGAGCTCTACGAGATGGCCAAAAAGCGTGACCTGCCCGGCCGGTCCAAGATGGGGCGAGATGAGCTCGCCAGAAAGCTCGGCGTGAACTAGGACTGTGCGGCCTGCACGAGCTCCGTCAAGACGCCGGTCATCGCCTTGGGGTGCAGGAAGGCGATCGACGCACCGAGCGAACCATGGCGCGGGCGCTCGTCGACCAGGCGGATTCCCTCACTGCGCAGACGCTCGAGCTCGGCCGCGACGTCGTCGACGCCGTAGCCGATGTGGTGCACGCCCTCGCCTCTGGCGGCGAGGAATTTGCCCACCGGCGTCGCTTCGGCGAGCGGCTCGAGCAGCTGCACGTACGACGCACCGCCCGGTGCGTCAGCGACGTACAGCATCGCCTCGCGCACTCCCTGCTCGTCGTTCGTCTCGCGTCCGGCAACGGTCAATCCGAAGGTTGACACGTAGAAGTCGACGCTTGCATCGAGGTCGCGTACGGCGATCCCGACATGATCGATCCGCCGCAGGGGAGACGCTGTCACGCGGTTATCGTGGCAGCATGCCAGGGTCTGTTCTCGTCGCAGGGGCGCGCACGCCGGTCGGCAAGCTGCTCGGTTCGCTCACTGATTTCCAAGGCGTCGACCTCGGCGGCGTCGCCATCGAGGCGGCGCTGTCGCGGGCGGGGATCGCCGGCGACCAGGTCGACTACGTGATCATGGGCCAGGTCCTTCAGGCCGGCGCCGGCCAGATCACGGCACGACAGGCAGCGGTCAAAGGTGGCATCCCGATGACGGTGCCCGCGATCACGATCAACAAGGTGTGCCTGTCCGGACTGGATGCCATCGCGCTCGCGGACCAGCTGATCAGCGCCGGTGAGTACGACGTCGTCGTCGCCGGCGGCATGGAGTCGATGACCAACGCGCCGCATCTTCTGGCCGGCGCCCGCAAGGGTTACAAGTACGGCAACGGCACGCTGCTGGACTCGATGGCCCACGACGGGCTGTTCTGCGCCTTCGACCAGGTGGCGATGGGCGAGTCGACGGAGCGCTACAACGCGACGCTCGGCATCGGCAGAGCGGAGCAGGACGCGTTCGCCGCTCGGTCGCACGAGCGAGCCGCCCTGGCCCAGAAGAACGGCTTGTTCGACGACGAGATCGTGCCGGTGCCCGTGCCGCAGCGCAAAGGCGACCCCGTCCTCGTGACCATCGACGAAGGAGTGCGCGGCGACACCACAGTCGACGTGCTCGCCAAGCTGCGGCCGGCGTTTGCTGCCGACGGCACCATCACCGCGGGCTCGTCCTCGCAGATTTCCGACGGCGCCGCCGCGGTCGTCGTGATGTCGCGGCGCAAGGCAGACGAGCTGGGCGCGCCGGTGCTCGCCGAGGTCGGCCATCACGGCGTTGTCGCGGGACCGGATGCCTCGCTGCAGGCGCAGCCGGCGAACGCCATCGACAAGGCGATCCGCCGCGCGGGCGTCTCGGTTTCCGATCTCGACCTGGTCGAGATCAACGAGGCTTTCGCGTCGGTCGCGATCCACTCGACGAAGCTGCTCGGCATCGACCCGGACAAGGTCAATGTCAACGGTGGCGCGATTGCTCTTGGGCACCCGATCGGTGCCTCCGGGGCGCGCATCGCGCTGACGCTTGCCTATGAGCTGAAGCGCCGCGGCGGCGGCCTCGGCGCGGCCGCGTTGTGCGGTGGCGGCGGTCAGGGCGACGCGCTGCTGTTGCGCGTGCCGGCCTGACGTGCCGGACGTCGCCGACCTCGTCGAGCGGGCGCGGTCCGGTGACGCGCGCGCGGTGGGTCGGCTGATCTCGTTCGTCGAGAACGCTTCCCCGCTGCTGCGCGACGTCGCCATCGCGCTCATGCCGTACGTCGGACACGCGCGCGTCATCGGCCTGACCGGAAGCCCGGGCGTCGGCAAGTCGACGTCGACGTCCGCATTGGTTCGCGCCTATCGCGCCCAGGATCTTCGTGTCGGCGTGCTTGCGGTGGACCCGTCGTCGCCGTTCTCCGGCGGAGCTCTGCTCGGCGATCGCGTGCGCATGCAGGACCATGCCACGGACGGCGGAGTCTTCATTCGTTCGATGGCGTCGCGTGGTCATCTCGGTGGCCTTGCCTGGGCGACGCCACAGGCGCTTCGCGTGCTGGACGCCGCCGGCTGCGACGTGATCCTCGTCGAAACGGTCGGTGTCGGGCAGGCCGAGGTGGAGATCGCCTCTCTTGCCGACACGACTCTTGTCTTGCTCGCTCCTGGCATGGGCGACGGCATCCAGGCGGCGAAGGCCGGAATTCTCGAAGTCGCCGACGTCTTTGTCGTGAACAAAGCTGATCGCGACGGCGCTGAACAAACAACGCGCGACCTTCGGCACATGCTCTCCTTCGTCGACAGCCGAGATGCCTCTGATTGGCAGCCGCCGATCGTCAAGACGGTCGCGTCGAAAGGTGAAGGCATCGACGACGTGCTGGCCGCGATCGACAAGCACCGCGAGTGGTTGCTCGAGTCAGGTCGATTGGATGCCCGCCGCCGGGCGCGCGCTGCCGACGAGATCGAAGCGATCGCGGTGGCAGCGCTCCGCGAACGCCTCGGCGACCTGCGCGGCGGCCAGCAGCTCGACCAGCTGGCCGGGCGTC
>JAICLV010000080.1 GCA_025925185.1 Acidothermaceae bacterium | reverse complement strand
AGTAGCGGCGTCCGCCCGACTCGCTTCCCGACCACTCCGGCGAGGTGATGACCGCGCGCGGCTGCACCTGCGTGTCGGCGAAGCTGATCTGATCGTCCGCGCGGTCCTCGGCGAGGTCCGCCAACTTCATGCCGGTGCGCTCTTCGAGGTTCTTCCACCCAAGCACCGCGAGTTTCGCGTTCGTGGTGCCGGACAGCGCGAGGATCGCCTCCGCCAGATGCACGTCGCGTGCCAACGACGGACGACCGTCGGCGACCCCGCCGCGCACGACCCCGTTGGTGCGCCGAAGGTAGTCGACGCCACTCGTCGGAACCCAGGTCACGCCCTTCGTGGTGGTGCCGAGCGTGTCGACAAGCGGCCCGAGCGCGCGCATCTTCTCGGCCACCAACGAATAGTCGCGCTCGACGGTGATGATCTTCGGCATATTGACGCCCGGCGTGGGACGAATCCCCGCCGCCTTCCAGTCGACGACCCGCCCACCGGGCTGTGCCATCTCGTCGGGGGAATCGTGCGCCAAAGGCGCCGAGATCACGTCGGTGCGTTTGCCGAGGTGCTTCGCCGCTAGTCGGGAGAAGTCCTCGGCGATGTTGTGGAAGATGTCGAAGTCGGTACGTGCTTCCCACGGTGGTGCGATCGCCGGATTGAACGAGTGCACGAAGGGATGCATGTCCGTCGACGACAGGTCGTACTTCTCGTACCAAGTCGCGGCTGGCAGCACGATGTCGGAGAAGGTGCAGGAGCTGGTCATCCGAAAGTCGATCGTCGTGAGCAGGTCGAGCTTGCCGCGCGGCGCCTCGTCGTGCCAAGCGACTTCCACCGGGCGCTTCTCGGCCGGCGACTCCTCGGCCCGCACGGCGTCCTCGGCGCCGAGAAGATGCCGCAGGAAGTACTCCATGCCCTTCCCAGACGAGCCAAGCACGTTCGCGCGCCAGATCGTCATCACCCGCGGGAAGTTCTTCGGGTCGTCGGGGTCTTCGCCCGCGAACCGCAACCGACCCGCCGCCAACTCGTCGGCCACGTATTGCGGCACCGGCTTCCCCACCATGGCGGCGTCGTCGGCGAGGTCGAGTGGATTGCGGTCGAACGCCGGCTGCGACGGCGTCCAGCCGAGCCGCGAGGCCTGGGCGAGGCAGTCGGCGAACGTGCGGTTTTCGAATATCCCGCGTCCGAGGGGGCTGCTGAGCTCGTCGGCGCCGAATGTCTCGTAGCGCCACTGGTCGGTGTGCAGGTAGAAGTACGACCCTCCGGTCATGTGCCTGGTCGGCCGCTGCCAGTCGAACGCGAAGGCGGTGGTGAACCAGCCGGTGAGTGGGCGCACCTTCTCTTGGCCTACGTAGTGCGCCCAACCGCCGCCGTTCACACCCTCCGTGCCGCACAACATGATGAGCGTGAAGAACGTCCGATAGATCTGGTCGGAGTGGTACCAGTGGTTGGTGCCCGCCCCCATCGTAATCATCGACCTGCCGCGGGTCAGTTCGGCGTTGCGGGCGAACTCGCGGGCCACCCGCGCCGCCGCGGCGGCGGGCACCGCGGTGATCGCCTCCTGCCAAGCAGGTGTGTAGGGGTGCAGGTCGTCGTAACCCGAGGGCCAAACCCCGGGCAGACCATCGCGCGGCACGGCGTACTGCGCCATCAGCAAGTCGAACACCGTGGTGACCAGCTTGCCGGCGACGCGCGTGACCGGCACGCCACGCGTGATCACGTCGCCGCCTTCGGTCTGGCCGATGTCGAAGCGCGGCAGGTCGACGGGGACCGCCTCGGTGTGCCGGCCGTACAAGGTGAGCGCGGGGTCGATGTCCTCCAAGTCGAGGTTCCACTTGCCGACGCCGCTCTCGCCGTATCGAAATCCCAGTGAGCCGTTGGGCACCCGTGGCAGCCACGTGTCGTTGTCGAGAACCACCGTCTTGTGCGCCGCGGCGTCGACCGCGGCGTCGTCACCACCCAGATCGGCGGCGGTCAAGAAGCCATCGGGAACGTAGGAGTCGCCGTGCTTGCGCAAGGCGACGAGGAACGGCAGATCCGTGTAGGTCTTGGCGTACTCGTCGAAGTACGGCACGCTTCGGTCGCGATAAAACTCCGACAAGATGACGTGGCCCATCGCCATGGCGAGCGCGGCGTCGGTACCGGGGTTCGCCGGCAGCCAGTCGTCGGCGAACTTCGTGTGGTCGGAGTAGTCAGGGCTGACCACGACCACCTTTTGACCCTTGTAGCGCGCCTCCGTCATGAAGTGCGCGTCAGGCGTGCGGGTGATCGGCAGGTTGGTTCCCCAAATGATGAGGTACGACGAGTTCCACCAGTCCCCCGACTCCGGCACGTCGGTCTGATCGCCGAACACCTGCGGCGACGCCGGGGGCAGGTCTGCGTACCAGTCATAGAAAGAAAGGATCGTCCCGCCGATCATCGACAAGAAGCGCGTGCCGGCGGCGTACGACACCTGCGACATCGCCGGGATCGGCGTGAAGCCCACGACCCGATCTGGCCCGAATTCCTTGACCGTCTGCACGTGTGCGGCGGCGATCAGCTCGTTGACCTCGGGCCAGGTGGAGCGGACGAAACCGCCCTTGCCGCGCATCCGCTTGTAGCTTGCCGTCTTCTGCGGGTCGGCGATGATGTCCGCCCAGGCCGCCACCGGATCGCCGAGACGTTCGCGCGCCTCGCGCCACAACTGCAGCAAGGGAGCCCGCACGTAGGGGTAGCGCACTCGCGACGGCGAGTAGGTGTACCACGAGAACGATGCCCCTCGGGGACAACCGCGCGGCTCGTACTCCGGCGAGTCGGGGCCCACGGACGGATAGTCGGTCTGCTGCGTCTCCCAGGTGATGATGCCGTCCTTGACGTACACCTTCCATGAGCACGAGCCAGTGCAGTTGACGCCGTGCGTCGAGCGCACCACCTTGTCGTGCCGCCACCGCTCGCGGTAGAACTCCTCGGCCCCGCGGCCGTCGACGCGATGCACCTCGCGGTAATCAGGGGATGGCGCGCCCGGCACGAAGAACTGCGCGCTGCGTAACAGCGACTCGACCGGTTCTCCCGCCGGAAGCAGGGGAGCTAGCTGTGGCGGCGTGGCTCGTCGCTTCGGATCGACAGCGGCAAGTGGAGCGCCCTCGCCATAGCCGGTCGTCGTCGAGTCTGGCATCCGATCGCCTCGCTTCGTCATTGGCCGCGCCGCTGGGTAGCCCGCCTTGCGAGCAAGCGGAGAACTACCGTACCGATCTTTTGTCGAAACGTACGCTGTCAGATCGCCTCTTTGCTAGACATCCAGAGTGGGTTTCGCCACGTTCTACTGAGCCGATATGTAAAAATGTGGTGGTGAGCACATTGATCGGGCCGGCGGGCGAGCAGCCGGTTCTCGGCGAGAGCCGGTTGCGAGTGCTTACGCTGTTGCAAGACGCGGGGAGACCGCTTGGAGTGGCCGACGTCGCGGCCGCCACCGGGTTGCACGCCAACACCGCGCGCTTCCACCTCGACGGCTTGGCCGACACCGGCTTGGCCGATCGCACGACGGAGAGCCGAGAGCAGCCGGGGCGCCCCAGGGCGCTCTACACCGCGCGGCCAGGCAGCGCGCGCGGTGGTCAACGCAGCTACCACCTGCTGGCCGAGATCCTCACCGACTACCTCGCATCGCGTGCCGCGCGACCCGCGAAGGAGGCGCTCGAGGCCGGCCTGAGGTGGGGGCGGAATCTCGCGAAGACGCCGACCGGGTTGCGGCGCCGCCGACCGGCCGACGCCGCTAGCGCCACTCGGCAGCTGGTCGCGATGCTTGACGACGTCGGCTTCATGCCTGAGCCGCGCACCGTTCAACGGGAGCGGCAGATCCTCCTGCGGCACTGTCCGTTCCGCGAGGCCGCCATTGAGCATCAGGATGTCGTCTGCGCCGTCCACCTCGGGCTGATGCAAGGAATGCTCAGCGAAATCGATGCGCCTATTGTCGCCGAGCGGCTCGATCCGTTCGTCGAGCCGAGCCTGTGCATCGCGCATCTGCGCGTGAAAGACGCAGAGCCGCCGGACAGCGCTACGAAGCCACCAGCGCGGTAGCGAGCAGCACGATCACGCACGACCCGATGAGTGAGCCGAGTGCCAGCGCGCGGGCATGTGTCGTGCGGCCGGTGCCGTGGGCCCAGCCATGCAGGCCCGACAGCGCCATCACCACGACGAAAACCGCGAGCTTCGCGGTCAAGGTTCGGCCATAGCCGGGCTGGACGAGCGTGTGCCATGTCACGCCGTGCTCGATCGCAAGCCCGATACCGGTGCCAACCTGCACGGGCACGAACAGGGCCAGCGTGTACAAGCCGAACCGTCGTCCGATGCTCGAAGTCAGCGACGCCCGCAGGTCCTCTGGCAGCCGACGACGCAGCACCGGTAACAGCAGCGCGCTCAACGTCAACTGGCCCCCGACCCAGACGGCGGCGGAGAGCACGTGCAAGAAGCGCAGCAAGGACCACCACGAGACCATCGTGTGGCGCCCTTGTTAGTTGCTCACGGCGAAGGACCCGGCGGCGCCGATCACGGCGTCGGCCATCGCGTGCGTTAGGAAGGGGTAGCTGCCGGGTTGGGTGAACGTGAGTTCGACGAAACCGCCATCGCCCGGATCGACGGCTAGCGTTTGCGCGCCACCCTTGGCCGCACCGCCTGCCTGCAGGAGGTACGCGCCGTTGACGTAGGTCGTTTCGAACGGCGCGCCTACCACGTGGAACGCGAGGGCACGGGTCGGACCTGCGTCGACGACCCACACCCGCACTCGATCGCCGCTGTGCGCGCGCAGCGGCGCGTGCTGATACGCGAACGGGAAGCCGTTGAACACGACGGCGTCCGGCTTATCGGCAAGCATCTTGGCGTAGTCACCGACGCCGCCTTGCGGGCCGAAGAACAGCTCCGAGCCGACCAACACGTACTGCGCGGCAACGGGCGCGAGGCCGGGTGGATCGATGATGAGCGCGCCGTACATGCCGTTACCCATGTGCATCAACATCGGTTCGACGGCGCAGTGGTAGAGCCACGCTCCCGCGTACTTCGCGACGAAGTGATAGCTGTGGGATGCGCCCGGCGCGATGGGCGTCATCACCGCCGCAGGTGGCCCCTCCTCCGCATGGAAGTCAATGTTGTGGGTCATCTGCGTGTCGTTGACGACCGTGACATTGAAGGTGTCCCCGACTCGGCCATGCAGCACCGGCCCGGGCACCGTGCCATTGAACGTCCACATCGTCTGCGTGACGCCGCCGGGCGCCACCGGCATCGTGACGTCCTTGATGTGCCACGTGACGTCGTGCACGCTGCCTGGCTCGACGGCGGGCAGGGACGCGTCAAAGGGCTTCCAACCGTCCGGCGGCGCACCCGCGAGATTCGGTGACATCGCGTCCGGGCCGCTGGACGCGTCGCCCGTCATGCCTGGCATATCGGCCATACCTTGCATGCCAGGCATGCCAGGCATGCCGGCGGCGCCCGTGGACGTCGGCGGTGTCGCCGGGCGGACTGTGGAAGCTGGGGCGCCAAGCGCGACGCGCATGGTCATGCCCGCGGCCCGATGCCCGGGTACCGTGCACCAGCCGTCAAGCGCCTTGGTGATGACACCGGCGTCGAGCACAGCGGTTTGCCCGGGCTTCAGCAGCGGCGTGTGCGCCCCGTTCGACAGCCGCAGATCGTGCCTCATCGTGCCATTGTTTGTGACGCGCAGAACGAGGTGCGTGCCGAGTTTCACCGTGACGGTTGACGGCTCAATTCGCATCTCGACCAGCGAAATCGCCACACCTGTCGTCGATCCATCAGCGGACACGCCGCCCTTATCGGTGGTCGAGCTGTTCGAGTTGGTCGACGAACTGCCACTGTTCGCGAACGCGATCGAGGCCACCAACACGACGACGCCGATCAGTGCTCCCGCGGCCAGGGGCGACGTGAGCCGCGAACGCCAGGGCCCGTGTTCGCGAGCCGTATGAGCATCTTGCTCGGACGGCGCGCCGCTACGCGCTCGCACGAACAACAGCGATGCCGCCGTGCCCGCGACGAACAGGAGCAACGCGATCTCATTGGTGATACCGCCGGCCCGCCACGCGTCGTCCGAAGAAAACGCGTCACCACCGATGAGCCGCACGAGCAACGACAGATGCAGCAGCGCGAGCGGGACGTATAACACCGGGCGGTACTGGAACGGGCGACGCAGAACCGACGGCGCGATCACCGGCGCGTGCGCGAACACCATCGACATCACGAAACCGAGAAAGACCGCGTGCAGTTGCGCGTCGTAAACGGCGTCGTCAACGTGGAAGCCGTAGCCGAGCCACAGGAGGCCACCGACCGCGAGCCACCCGTAGCCGGCGAGCAGGCCCACCGCCATGAACCGGGTCACCCCACGCTGCAGAACGGTCCGTCGCGCGAGGTCGCACACGAGCAGCCACCCCGCCAGAGCGACAAAGGCGCCGCCACCGATCCGCAGGCCGACGTCATCGTTGACCGTCGACACGATCGCGCCGACGAAGAAGACCACGACGACCGCGACCAGCACCTGGCGCGCGCGTTGTGACATTTGCAGCAGGCGCGACAGCTCTAACCGTTCGGCGACGATCGTGATGACGAGAAAGCCGGCGAGCCACGGCACGAGGAGCGCGATATCACGATTCGCCAACCACAACGCAGCGGCGACTACCCAACTTAGGGCGGCGACGCCCATCAGCGTGTTGTGTGTTGAGCGCTGCACGCGGTCCAGCGCGACGTACACAACCGTGAGCACCGCCCCACCCAGAAGCAGCAAGCCCTTCCCGAGCACAGCGGGCGCGTCGAGCACGAGGGCGAAGGAGCCGACCGCCGCAGCCGCCGGCGCCAACCAGGCCCAAGCGGCTCGCAGCGCCACGGCACGCTCGACCGCGATAAGCGTCCCGAGGAAGCCCAGACTCATCAAGATGCCGTGGCTCGCGTCGGAAGACGTGTCGGCGGGTAACGAGTAGCCGAGTCGCGCCAGGCCACCCCAGAGTCCGAAAAGCATCACCACGACGCCCGCGGGCAACATCAACAACCCCGGACGACGCGGCCGCGCCGGACGGCTCAACCGCGCCAACCCAGTTGACGCTTTGCCGCGTCGGTCATGACCGATGGCTGCCACGGCGGATCCCAGACCAAGTCGACACTGACGGCGCGCACCGAGGGAAAGCGGCGCAGGCAGCCGTTGATCTCGTCTTCGAGGTAGCCGCCAAGCGGGCAGCCCGGCGTCGTCAGGGTCATGCGAATCGCGACGTCACCGTCCTCGCCGACCGCGACGTTGTACACCAGGCCGAGGTCGACGATGTTGACGCCCAGTTCTGGGTCGATCACCTCGTGCAGCGCGTCGAGCACCGCATCGCCGTCGACGGCACCAAGCCATTGCAAAGCGTCCACGACGCGCTCACCCCTCAGTCAAGCGGATGGATAAATACTATCGCGCTCGTTAGAACAGGGCTAGCCGCGGCCGTGCAGGAGGACGTTCCAGTAGAGGAAGGGGAGCCCGTAGCGCTTGAGCAACCACATGTCATAACGCGGCCGCGTCGTGTCGATCAGCGGAATCGACGGTCGGTGGTTGCACGCGTAGTCGAACTCGGCCAACAGCATGCGATTCCGCGCGGTCGTGAACGGGCACGCGGCGTATCCGTCGTAAGTCGCAGACAGCGGCTCCCCCATGAGACTGGACATCAAGTTCGCGACGACCACCGGCGCCTGTTTGCGGATCGCCGCACCGGTCTTGGAGTTCGGGGTGTTCGCGACGTCCCCAAGCGCGAAGATCTCCGGGAACCGCACGTGCTGCAAGGTGTGTTTGTCGACCTCGATGTAGCCGTAGGGACTGTCCGCGTCGGCGAGCAGGCCGCGCTTCACCCAGTCGGGTGCACTCTGCGGCGGCGCCACGTGTAAGGCGTCGTAGTCGAGTGACTCCTTGGCGCCGGCTGCGTTGTCGAGGAGTTCGATCCGACGCGAGTCACCATCGATCTCGACGACCTCGGTGTTGAAGCGCACCTCGATGCCGTACTCCTCAACGGTCTTCGCCAACGCTCGAGCGAAGACCGGAATGCCGAACAGGCCCGCGCCCGGGAGCACGAGCACGACCCTGATGGCGCCGAGCACTCCGCGTCGCCGCCAGTGATCGGCGCACAGGTAGGCGATCTTCTGCGGTGCGCCCGGGCACTTGATGGGGCCGGTTGGCATCGTGAAGATGGCGGTCCCCCGCTCGAGGTCGCGCATCACCTCCCACGTCTTCGGCGCCAAGCGGAAGGAGTAGTTGGACGACGCGAACGGCGTCGCGAGCGCGTCTTGCATGCCCGGCGTCGCGTCCCAGTCGAGCTGAATGCCGGGTGCGACGACCAGCCGGTCGTAGCCGATCGTGCCACCGTGGAGGTGGACAAGCCGGTTCTGCGGGTCGACGCCCGTTGCCCGATCGCGAATCCACGCTGACCGCCGCGGCAACACCGCAGACTCGCGCCGGACGGTCTTGCGGGCGTCGACCAGGCCGCCGCCGACCAGGGTCCAGAGCGGCTGGTAGTAGTGCTCGGCGTTCGGTTCGACGATCGCGACGTCGTGCATCCCTCGGCGAGCAAGCCGCGCGGCGACGCTGACGCCAGCGTCACCCCCGCCGATGATGACGACGCGATGGTGCGTTTTGTCGGCGGTGGTGCTGCGCGCCACGAGTGCCCTCCGGAAGTTGTGGGGATCTCGTCAAGCTCACCGGAATCTCGGTCCTGTGCCACAGGGACTAACGTCCCGGGCGCCGGAGGCGTTTGGCCCGGCGCGACGGTTTAGCCCCGCGGATTAGCGCAGCAGTTTCGCGAGCACCGCCGCCTGGCTCAGCTCAAGTTCTTTCGTCGCAGTCAAGAGCGTCACCGGCGAATCCTTCGCCAACGCCTTCAGGTGCGCGAAGGCCTCGGCTTGTTCAGATTCGGCCAACTCAGCCTTGTATCGCCGGGTGAACTCGTCGAATCGCGCGGCATCGTGGCCGTACCAGGATCGCAACGCCGTCGACGGCGCGACCGTCTTGAGCCACTCGTCGAGATGGGCCCGCTGCTTGCTGACGCCGCGCGGCCAGACGCGGTCGACGAGCACCCGCACACCATCGTCCGGCGAGGCGTCGTCATAAATGCGCTTCGCGCGCGGCCCTGTCGCTCGAGCCATGCTGATCAGCCTACCCGCGGCCCGACCACCCCGCCGAGAGAAGGTCTTCCGAGCTGTCAAAAGTCTCGAATTCGCAGCGCAAACCCTGCTCTCGGCGCGCAGCGGGCTGAACCACGGCCGGCTAGCCCAGCCTGGTGATTTCGATTCGCCAGACCTGCGGCCCGGCCGACACGTAGGCCCAGTCGAACGTGCCCGGCCAGGCGGCGTCGAGTTGGTACCGCAACGGCTTTGGGTCGTGGTCGTTCACGATGAACAGCCGCTCACCTGGGGTGAGCGCGTGCAGCTTGCCAAAGATGATCTCGTGCCGCGCGCCGTGGGGAAGCGTGCGGACATCGAGCTCCTCGGCGTCGTCCTTCGGGTGCGCATGCGCCTCGTCGTCAGGCTCGGCCAACCGATCGTGCATGTCGCGCAGCAAGGTTGACAGCGAGGCACCGGGCCGCTTCTGCAGCGCGGGAAGCAGCAGATCGTTCTCCTTCTCGACGTGGACTGCGAACACCGCCGCGAGGCCCTCAGCGCTGCTAAGAGCGCGAGCCGGCGTGTCGGCCGAGCGCAGCGTCTGCGCTTTGCGCTCCAACTCGCGATGCTCCAGAACCATCGAGTCGACGAACAGTTCGACCCGCTCGTCGTCGGCCGCCGCCGGGTAGATCGACCCTTCCTCCGCGGCGGCGTGTGGCAACACATGCTGGTCGACGAAGGCGACGAGCGCCCTCTTCGCGGGCTCGTGCCCGCCGCCCGCCGCGACCGCGTCGCGCAGGCCGGCGACGAGAGAATCCAGCTCGCCGCGAAGTTTCGCGTGGTGGTCGAGCATCGCCGAGAACGCGGCCTCGTCGGCGGACTCAATCTTGATGGGCGTGCTCATGCCTCTCCTCGTCTCGATGGTCGTTCTTTTTTACCATCGTGCTCGGTATAAATACTAGGCCCGGACGGCGCGAGCGGCGGCACTCGGCCCGGACGGCGGACGGCGCGGCGCGTGTCAGTGGCGTTCGCCACAGACGTATGGTCGTCGAAAACCGTCGTCCGATTGGAGGTGCCCGCTCATGCAGAAGTTCTCGCTCGAGGCGTTGGGCCGGGAGTTGCTTGAACGAGCCGCAAAGGCCGGTGGCGGCCACACCGCTGAGACGGTGGTCGGCGGCCACGAGCTCGCGCTGCGCCAGACCATGGTGGCGATGGTGAAAGGCTCCGCACTCGCCGAGCACGAGAGCCCTGAGCAGGCCACCGTGTACGTGCTGCGCGGCCGGGTGCGCATGAGCGCGGGCGACGACACCTGGGAAGGGCGAGCGGGTGATCTGCTCGTCGTTCCGAACATGCGGCACAACCTGGAGGCGACCGAAGATTCCGCGGTGCTGCTGACGGTGTTGAAGACCCGCTAGCGCGCACGCATAGCAGGAGGGCTCCGCGGATCCGCGGAGCCCTCTGCCGTGTTGCGCTAGCTCGTCACACCTGGACAGATGGTTGGGTGCGCTTAGCGAGCTTCGGCAGCAGCTCGGCGTTCGGGTCGGTGCGGCGCAGGTGCCAAAAGCCCAGACCCGACAAGAGCAGCAGCAGGCCGGCTCCGACGAAGGACGCGATCGCCGCGATGAACGCGATCTGGCCCATCTT
>JAICLV010000028.1 GCA_025925185.1 Acidothermaceae bacterium | reverse complement strand
GTGGACCGGCTGGTCGCCGCCGGTTTCCTCGCCGATCGACGCCACGGCAACAACCGCCTTGTGCGGGCCGTGACCGACTCTGCGCTGAGCCGGCCGCTGACCGACTTGCTCACGGTGACCTACGGGCCGCTGCCAGTACTCACCGAGGAGCTGCGGACAGTGCCGGGCATCGCGAAGGCGTACCTGTACGGATCGTGGGCCGCCCGCTACAGCGGCGAGCCGGGCCCGCCGCCGAACGACGTCGACGCCGACGAGCTTGACCTCGCCGCCCCGCGCGCCGAACAGCGCCTGGGCGGCCGCGAGGTGAACATCCGGCGCGTGCGTGCCCGCGTGTGGGAGAAGCCGCCGAAAACCGACGCGTTCCTGGCCTCGGTCCGATCGCGTCCGCTGGTCGAGCTGGCCGTCGTCGACAGCGAGGTTGGCGCATGAGGTGGGCGCAGGGCGCGCCGAGATCGAGCGGCTGCTCGAAACCGGGCATCTACAGCAGGTCCCGGCCAGCCGCGAGCACGCCGACCGTCTGCTCGCGCAGGCGCGCCGGCACCTCGCCAGTGCCGCGAACACCGCCGAAGACGACCCCGAGGGCGCCTACGCTTTGCTCTACGACGCCGCGCGAAAGGCACTGTGGGCGATTTTGGAGAGCCAAGGCTTGCGGCCGACCAGCTCCGGCGGCCACCTGGCGGCCCACCACGCGGTCCGCGCGCAGCTCGATCCGCCGATGGGTCAGCAGCTGCGGCCCTACGACCGCATGCGCCGCCACCGCCGCGACGCGGAATACCCGCCCGCGGACTCGCCCGCGCTCACGGGCGAAGACGCCGAGGACGATATCCCGCGAGCGGAAGGCCATCGTCGGCATCGCCGAGAAGGTCCTCGACCAGACGTCCCCGTTCTGACCGCATGTCGCAACGCGAACGGCGCTTATGCGCGGCCCTTCAGGCAGCCAACGAGGCGCCAGAGCGGCTGCGCGAGCTGGTCGCGCGTGGGGTCGACTCCATACGCATGCTGGATTCGAAGGAGCAGCATCTGCCGCACGGCGCGCGTTGTTGTGTCTACTTCCAGCGGAAGTGAACGAACACCCGACCGAAGTTGTCGGAGTCCTTCTCCACCCGGTGGTACAAGGCCTTGATCTCCTTCTGGTCAAGGAACCGCAGCACGCGTTTCTTCAACGCGCCGGACCCCTTGCCCGGGATGATCTCCACGAGCGGAGCTTGCTTCGCGATGGCTTCGTCGATGACTGCGCGCAGGGCCCGGTCGATGTCTTCGCCCCGGTTGTAGATGTCGTGCAGGTCCAGCTTGAGCTTCACCGGCCTATCGTCCGCCCTGCCGTCCGTGACAGCGCGCGGCAGGCGATCTCCAGGCGGCATAAAGCAGGAATTGTCTTCACGATCGTGGACCGCCCAAAGCGCGGCGCGCGATGCGTCGGCCGTGTGGCAGCATCCGAGGTATGCCGGACGACGTGAAACACATCGGGATTGGGCTCTTCCCCGACGTCGAGGAGCTCGACGCGGTCGGCCCCTGGGAGGTGCTGTCGTACTGGACGCACAAATTCCCGGACGACGGCTACGCCGTTCATACCCTGTCGCGCGATGGCGGACTCGTTCGCTGCGCGAAGGGCCTGACGATCCAAGCCCACCACTCACACGCCGACGCGCCGCCACTCGAAGTCCTGATATATCCGGGTGGTCAGGGCACCCGGCCGCAGTTGACCGACGAAGAGCAGCTCGACTGGGTTCGCCGCCAGCGAGGCCAACTTTCCCTGATGACCAGCGTCTGCACCGGTTCGTTGGTCTACGCGGCTGCCGGGCTGCTCGCGAACCGGCCCGCCACGACGCACTGGGGCTCGCTCGAGTTGCTCAAGCAGATCGACCCCACGATCGACGTCCGGCCCGACGACCGCTTCGTTGATGACGGGGACGTCATCACGTCGTCCGGTGTCTCGGCTGGCATCGACATGGCGCTGCATCTCGTCGACCGCCTCGCCGGCCGCGAGCGCGCTGTCGCCGTCCGGCGCGGAATTCAGTACGACCCTCAGCCACCGGTGTGATCGCCCAGAGCGGGTAAGACGCGAGTATGTCGCCGTCGTCTGCGGAGAAGAAGCTCGCGCAATACAAGCGCAAGCGCGACTTCGCACGCACGCCCGAGCCCGCGGGCGCGTCGTCCAAGACAAGCTCGGACGGCGCAAGGCGCTTCGTGGTGCAGCGGCACCGAGCGCGCAGGTTGCACTACGACCTGCGTTTTGAGATCGACGGCGTGCTGGTCAGTTGGGCGGTGCCGAAAGGTCCGACGCTCGACCCGAACGTCAAGCGGGCCGCCGTCCACGTCGAGGACCACCCGATCGAGTACGCCGACTTCGAGGGGGTCATCCCGGCGGGCGAGTACGGCGGCGGCGACGTCATCGTGTGGGACTGCGGAACCTGGGAGCCGCACGCGACCGACAATCCGGGAAAGGCCGTGGCCGACGGTGAGCTGCACGTCGACATGCACGGCGAGAAGCTGCGCGGGCGCTTCATTTTGATCCGCCGCGACACCCACGACGGTGGCAAGGAGCAGTGGATCCTGCTGCACAAGCACGATGACGACGCGGTCGACGGTTGGGACCCTGAGGACCACCCGAAGTCAGTGCTTAGCGGACGTACCAACGACGAGGTGAAAGCCGATCCCGACCGATTGTGGCGATCCGATCTGCCCGCAGCGCAAGCATCGATCGACCTGCGCGCCAGCACTCGCGAGGTGAGCGACGACGAGCTGCGCGAGCTCGACCAGCTCAAAGGCGCTGGTAATTGGGAGATTTTCGGACGGCGGCTGCGTGTCACGAACCTCGACAAGGTGCTGTTTCCTGGGCGCGGTCGCGAAAAGCCGGTAACGAAACGGGAATTCGTCAAGTACGCGGCGCGTATCGCGCCCGTCGTCCTGCCCTATCTTGAAGGCCGCGCACTCAACATGCACCGATATCCGAACGGCGCTGAGGCGAAAGGCTTTTGGCACAAACAGTTGCCCGACCACGCGCCCGACTGGGTCGGCCGGTGGGACAACGCCGAAGCCGACCGCGGCGAGACGACGACGTACCTCGTCGTCAACGAGCCGGCCGTTCTCGTGTGGGCGGCCAACTTCGGCGCGCTCGAATGGCATGCCTGGACGTCGCGCACCGACCTGCCACATTGCCCGACGTACGCGTTGATCGACCTCGATCCCGGGACGACGACGAAGTGGGCCGATCTCCTTACGTTGGCGCGGTTGCATCGCACCGCGCTGGAGCATCTCGGTGTTCGCGCATTCCCCAAAGTCACCGGACGACGCGGAATCCAGATCTGGGTGCCGATTGAGCGCGGCCCATCCTTCGACGACACGCGGGCGTGGGTTGAGCAGCTCTCAAAGGCGGTCGGAGCTGTCGCCCCTGAGCTGGTGAGCTGGAAGTGGGACGTCAAGGAGCGTGGCGGCCTCGCCCGCCTCGACTACACCCAAAACGCCATTAACAAAACGCTCGTCGCGCCGTACAGCCCCCGGCCGGCGGCGGGCGCGCCGGTCTCAACGCCGATCGAGTGGGACGAGCTCGACGACCCGAAGCTCAAGCCTGACGCGTTCACGATCCGCAGCATCGACAAGCGCCTCAAAGAAAGCGGCGACCCGTTCCGCGCGATACTCACGGCTGCGCAACGGTTGCCGAATCTCAGCTGAATGACCACCCCAGCGACTCGCAGGCTTGCTGTACCCGGCCGCGGCCAAAGGCACCCGCGAAAACCTCGTCGCCCGTCGCATCGTCGCGCAACTTCAGCGCGTAACCCGTGTACTTGCTCCCCACCACGCCGTTGGGAGCCGAGCGGAAACTGAGGGTGCTGGCCGGTGTCCGCTCGATGACGAGCCGATTCGGCGGACTCTTCAACCCGCCCCGATGCGGCCTGGTGAAGGTGATGTCGTTCGCGGTGATGACAAGCGTCGACCCGCCCTGCCGGAAAAAGTACCAGCCGAAGAAGACGTCCAGCACCGCCACTGCCGCGCAGCCGA
This sequence comes from Acidothermaceae bacterium, assembly GCA_025925185.1. Next base: position 16,176 of record JAICLV010000028.1, on the reverse strand, counting down.
CGAAGACAGCGGTGCTTGGCCGGCGAGCGAAGAGCTGGCTGACGACGATGGCAACAAGAACCACCGCGATGAGGATTGGCAGACCCAACGCGTTCGCATTCGACTGGCGCAGCACTACACGGCCCGCCCGCATCGGAGACCACCTGCCCCACTTCCGGAATGTGATCAAGGCAGGATGACATGACCGGGTGCCCACGGCCAGATCTTCGCGCGATCTAAGGTTCGGGTATGAGCTCTCGACAGGAATCAGTGATCGACGACGCGCGCCGCGACGCCGTCCGCGCGTATGTGCAAGACCATCGCGACGAGTTCGTCGCGCAGCTGTCCGACTGGCTGCGCATCCCCAGCGTCTGGACCGACCCCGAGCGGGCCGGCGACGTCCGCCGCTCCGCAGACTGGCTCGCCGACGCGTTGCGCGACATCGGCTTCCCCACGGTTGAAGTTTGGACGGCGGGCGGGCCGGAGGGCGCACCCTGTGTCTTCGCCGAGTGGCCCTCCGACGACCCGGCCGCCAAGACCGTCGTCGTCTACGGACACCACGACGTGCAGCCGGTCGACCCCATCGACAAGTGGAGTTTCGCGCCGTTCGAGCCCGCAGTCGTCGAAGGCCCGGACGGCGACAAGCTGCTCGGCCGTGGCGCGTCCGACGACAAGGGGCAGGTGCTCTACCACTTACTTGGCCTGCGTGCCAACCTTGAGACGAGCGGCCGCACCAGCCCGCCGGTGAATCTCAAGTTCGTCATCGAGGGCGAGGAAGAGTCGGGGTCGCCGAAATTCACCCAGCTGTTAAAGGAAAAGCGCGACCGGCTCGACTGCGACGTCATCGTGGTCAGCGACACCGGCATGTACGGCGAGGGCGCGACAACGGTGTGCATCGGCGTGCGCGGCCTCACCGATTGTCAGATCGACCTGCACGGTCCGGACGTCGATTTGCACTCCGGCTCGTTCGGCGGCGCCGTGCCGAATCCCCTTACGGTGATGGCAAAACTGCTCGCGGGGCTGCATGACGGCGACAACCGGGTGACGCTCAAGGGGTTCTACGACAACGTGCGGCCGCTGTCCGACCGCGAGCGCGAGATGATCGCCAAACTTCCTTTCGACGAAGGCCGTTGGCTGAAGACCGCTGAAAGCCGCGCGGCGCATGGCGAAGCCGGCTTCAGCACACTCGAGCGCATTTGGGCCCGACCGACGTGTGAGATCCACGGCATGTGGGGCGGTTACATGCTCGCCGGGCACAAGACCATTATCACGACAGACGCCCATGCCAAGGTGAGCTTCCGGCTCATCTCCGATCAGCAGCCACTCGATGTCCAGGCCGCTTTTCGCGCATACGTCGAGGAAAACACACCACCAGGCATCACCGCCAACGTGCAGTTCTTCGGCGACGGGGTGCAGCCCTACCTGGTGCCGCTCGACGACCCCGCGCTGCAGGCGGTGGCCAGCTCGCTCGGCCGCGCGTTCGACGGCGAGGTGCTGTTCACCCGCGAAGGCGGGTCTGGCCCCGAGGCGGAGATCAGCCAGATATTGCAAGCGCCGCTGGTGTTCCTCGGTGTCGGTCTGCCGACCGACCGCATTCACGCGCCTGACGAGCACGCCGTCATTCCGTTGCTGCTCAAGGGCGCAGAGGCGGTCGCCTACCTGTGGGACGAGCTCGCCGCCCAATCCGCATGAGCCACGTGAACCGCAGCGCGCACTTGCGTTCTGACGACGTGTGGCTCGCTGCCGCGTGGACGCACCCGTCGTCCAGGCTTCTCGTCGTTGACGAGGCGCGCGCGTTGGTCGCGGGCGACCGCCTGGTCTGGACTCCAACGAGCAGCTCGCCCGACGGTGAGCGACTTTTCCTTGGCACACCGGACGACGGCGATTCCGGCGTGGCGTTCTTCGCGGTCGCCGCCGGCCTGCCGGAAAAGCCCCCCGAGGGCACCCGCGCCGTGAGCTTGCGCGAGGTCGGTTCAGTACTGGCCGCGGACGAGGCGGCGCTGCTCGCACAGGCGGCGGCGCTCGAACGCTGGCACGCCCGCAACCCGTTCTGCCCGGGCTGCGGCGCGGCCACCGTCGCGGCCCTCGGCGGGCACCTGCGCCGCTGCGTCGAAGACGGCGCCGAGCACTACCCGCGCACCGACCCGGCGGTCATCATGCTCGTGGTCGACGACAAGGGGCGCGCGCTGCTCGGCCATCAACCGAGCTGGCCGCAGGGGAGGATGTCGACGCTGGCGGGTTTTGTGGAGGCTGGTGAGACGTTAGAGGAGGCGGTGGCGCGCGAGGTGCTCGAAGAGGTCGGCGTGGTGGTCGACGACGTGCGCTACGTCGAGAGCCAGCCATGGCCGTTCCCGTCGAGTCTGATGCTCGCGTTCACCGCGCACGCGGGGTCGTCCGAGCTTGCCGTTGACGGCGTGGAGATCAGCGACGCGCGCTGGTTTGCCCCCGAGGAGTTGACCGCGTGCGTGAAAGACGGATCGCTGCGGCTGCCGATGCGCTCGTCGGTCGCGTTCCGATTGATCGACGGCTGGTACGGCGGCGGGTTGGCGGCGGTTTCGCGCTAGGACCCGCTTAGCTCGCGATGCCCTCGAGCTGTGTGCGCACCTGCGCCATCGAAGGGTTCGTCAGAGTGCTGCCGTCCGGGAACAGCATGGTGGGCACGGTCTGGTTGCCGCCGTTGACGCTCATCACGAACTCCGCCGCGCCGGGCGTCGTCTCGATGTTGACCTCGGTGTAGCCGATGCCCTGCTCGTCGAGCTGTCGCTTGAGCTGGCGGCAGTAGCCGCACCAGGTGGTGGTGTACATCGTGAGTTCCGTGCGGGCGGTCTCGGCGGCCAAGGCGATCTGCTCCTTCGACGCGGCTTGTGGTTGAGCGGTCACGTATCCACAACCGACACCGCACCATGATTCTTCCTCCGCCGAGCACGAGGCCGGCGTCGATGTCGGGCGGTGCTGCGAGGATGGCGGACGTGAACGACGACGTGCTGGCCGGCCTTGATCCCGAGCAGCGGGCCGCCGCCGAGGCGGTGCGCGGGCCGGTGTGCGTCCTCGCTGGGGCCGGCACCGGCAAGACCCGCGCGATCACCCACCGCATCGCGTTCGCTGTGCGCGAGGGCGTGATCGCGCCGGGCCACGTGCTCGCGGTGACCTTCACCACGAGGGCGGCCGGTGAGCTGCGCGGCCGGTTGCGCCGGCTGGGCGCGAGCGGCGTGCAGGCCCGCACCTTCCACGCGGCGGCGTTGCGCCAGCTGCAGTACTTCTGGCCGCGTGCGGTCGGCGGCGAGCTGCCGTCGGTCCTCAAGTCGAAGGTGCCGCTGCTGGCCGAGGTGGCCGGCCGGTTGCGCCTCGGACTCTCGCCATCCGATCTTCGCGACGTCGCCGGCGAGATCGAGTGGATGAAGGCGCTGCAGCGACCGCCCGACGACTACGCGGCGTCGGTCGAGCTGGCGCACCGCATCGCGCCGCGCCCGGTGGCCGACGTCACGGCGATCTATGCCGGCTACGAAGACCTCAAGGTGCGCAAAAGCCTCTTCGACTTCGAGGATCTGCTGCTGCACGCCACCGCGCTGCTCGAGACCGAGCCCGAGATCGCCTCGCAGGTGCGCGAGCAGTACCGCTACTTCGTCGTCGACGAGTACCAAGACGTCAACCCCGCCCAGCAGCGGTTGCTCGACGCGTGGCTCGGCGGTCGCGACGACGTGTGTGTCGTCGGCGACCCCGAGCAGACGATCTACTCGTTCGCGGGGGCGTCACCGAGCTACCTCACCGGGTTCGCCGCGCGCTATTCGAAAGCGACCGTCGTGCGGCTGGTGCGCGACTACCGGTCGACCCCGCAGGTGGTCGCGCTCGCCAACCGGCTGGCGGGCGGCGCGCTTGTGGCCCAGCGGCAGCCCGGGCCGACCCCGACCCTCGACAGCCACGATGACGAGGTGGCCGAGGCGGCGGCGGTCGCCACGAAAGCGGCGAAGCTGATCGCCGACGGGCTGCCGGCCAGCGAGATCGCGGTGCTGTTCCGCATCAACGCGCAGTCGCAGACCTACGAGCAGGCGCTCGCCGAGGCGGGCGTCCCGTACGTTGTGCGCGGCGGGGAGCGCTTCTTCGAGCGGCCCGAGGTGCGCGAGGCGATGTTCCTGCTGCGCGGCGCCGCCCGCTCGATCTCGGACGACGCGCCCCTAGGCGAGAGCGTGCGCGCCGTTTTGGCGGGCGCCGGTCTGACCCCGGTGGCGCCGGCCGGTGGCGGCGCCGCACGCGAGCGCTGGGAGTCGCTCACGGCGCTCGCCCGGCTCTCCGACGAGCGAAGCGAGGGCGGTCTGCCGGAGTTCGTCGCCGAGTTGGAGGAGCGGGCGGCGCTGCAGCACGCGCCCGTCGTCGACGGCGTCACGCTCGCCTCGCTGCACGCGGCCAAGGGCCTGGAGTGGGACGCCGTCTTCATCGTCGGCCTCGCCGACGGCACGCTGCCGATCGTCTACGCCGAGACCCCCGACCAGATCGAGGAGGAGCGCCGGCTGCTCTACGTCGGCATCACGCGGGCGCGCGCGGTCTTGGCGCTGTCGTGGGCGGCGGCCCGGTCACCGGGGTCGCGCGCCAGCCGCGGTCCGTCCCGGTTTCTCGAGACGCTGCGGGCCGAGCTCGACGGTGGCGGCGCCGGCGCGCCGTCGTCCGCCCGTCGCATTGCTGGACGACGCGAGCCCGGACGACGCGAGCGTGCTGCCGCGAGCGCGCGTTGTCGCGTGTGCGGGCGGGTGTTGAGCGGTGGCGCGGAGCGCAAGCTGGGTCGCTGCGTCGACTGCCCCGGGGATGTCGACGAGGCGCTGTACGAGCAGCTGCGCAGCTGGCGTCTTGAGCGCTCGCGCGAGCTGAAGCAGCCGGCGTTTTGCGTGTTCACCGACGCGACCCTGACCCGGATCGCCGAGCTGCGGCCGTCGACGCGCGCCGCACTCGCGTCGATCGGCGGCGTGGGACCGGCGAAACTCGAGTCGTTCGGCGACGACGTGTTGGCGCTGTGCGCAGGAGCCAGCGCAAAGTTAATCGAATAAATAGATTGCTCGGCCGGTCGGCCACCACGTAGCCTGCACAAGTCGGTTTCGGGAGGTCGCCTGTTCGGCTGCCCGATGCCAGAAATCTTGCAATAGCAACAACTCTTAGCAAGCGGAAGGAGGAGACGCACGATGAAGAACACGACGCTGATCGATGGCGGTGCCGTAGCCGGCGTTTCCCTTTCCGTCCTCGAGCCCGGTGCCGTGTCACATCTGGCTGGTGCCGTTCGTCTACATGGTGGCGACCTCATGGGCCTCAACGGCGTGGCCGGTGTCGCCGGCCGCGGCATGTGGCGTGGGCAGCCGTCGCTCGGCATCGGCATGTGGGCTGGCACGTCGGCAGCGATCGCCGTCGACCCGGCAGCTCCGGCAGCCAACCTCCGCACGCTCGACCGCCGCATCAGCAAGCAGTTCGGCAGCAAGCAGCTCCGCACGGTGTACGAGGGGCCCCGGCCCTGGAAGATCCCGGTTTGAAAGCGCACTCAGACCGGCTCACTCCAGGCCGCGGAACCCGAATCACCGGGATCCGCGGCCTCTTTGTTTGCCCTGACAAGTTGTCCCCGACCAACCCGTCCCCGACCCGGCCGTCCCTACTACCGCTACCGCCGACGGAAAGTGTCCGACCCGAGCGTTTGGATCGACAGCACCGTAGGCCCAGCAAATTCTCGCCCATGTCGCGACCGATGAGCGCGACGCACCTACGACGTCACTAGGGGGTGACGCAGATGCTGACCGGCCCATTCGACCGGGTGCTCGCCCAGGCGCTGCGCCGGTCGTTGGAGATCCCGTGTCTCACGGTCGACCCGGAGCTGTTCTTCGCCGAGTCGCCCGAGGACGTCGAGACCGCCAAGGCCATGTGCGCTGATTGCCCAGTGCGCACCGCGTGCTTGACCGCCGCCATCGAGCGGCGCGAGCCGTGGGGCGTGTGGGGTGCTGAGTTGTTCGTTCAGGGTGTGGTGGTTCCACGCAAGCGCCCGCGCGGTCGCCCGCGCAAGGAGGTCGCGGCCTGACGCAAGCGTCGGGTGCGACGAGCGAATAGCCCGCTGGGCTCGGCCAGGCGTAGCCGTCTGGCCGAGCCGGTTGCCGGCGACCCGGCGACCCATCACGCGTCGTGCGCGACGCGAGGTTTTCAGGTTCTTGCTTTTCAACAACGGCAAGGGGTTTGCCATGTTTGACCAAGATGCTCACGTGAGGGCAATCATCGCTGAACGACATAGTGAGGCCCGCGACGCGGCTCGTCGCGCGCAGCTCATCGCCGCGCACCGCGCGAGCAAGCAGCGCATTCACGCGCGTTCGCGCTGGATCAGGCGGGTCCTGCTCGCCGCGCGCTGAGGAGCCGACGACTGACGGCCAACCATCCACACCGGAAGGGGCCGTGCCCGCGAGGGCACGGCCCCTTCTTGCACCTCGCGTGCTCGACCTCGAGTGAACCCTCGCCTGCCGGCTAGGGCCGCGTCGCCAGCCCTGTCCTTAGCGTGATCTCGGCGGCCATGTCGCGCGCCGGGAACGAGGGCACCAAGGTGAAACAGGGGAGTTGCTGACCGTGTCGGCGCGCGTCGCGTATCCGCGCCCGTCGCTGGTGCCGACGACTTGCGTCTCCTACGCGTCGTCTCGCACCGAGGCGCGCGCCGGCCGGTGGGCAGCACTCGACGTCGCCCGGGGAGTCGCCGTCGCCGGCATGCTGCTCGTCGAGCAACTGCCGGTCGGTCCGGGTGGGTACCCGTGGCTTCGGCACGCGTCGTGGAACGGCTGGACCGGAGCGGATCTGGTCTTCCCGGCGTTTCTCTTCCTCGTCGGCATCAGCGTCGACCAAATGATCGGACGACGTGGCGCCGCGGGTCTCGCGCGCCTCGCCAAGCGTGCCGTCGCGCTCCTCGTGATCGGTGTCTTGTTCAACGCATGGGCGGCGGACGGCGGCGACTTCGCGCAGGCGCGGTGGCCAGGGGTGCTCCAGCGGATCGCGATCGTCAGCCTGACGTGCGGTCTCGTCGTCGTGGTGGTGCGCCGCAAGGCGTGGCCGATGCTCGCGATCGCAGCCGGTTTGCTGGTCTGCTACGCGCAGCTGCTCACGCGCGTCCCGCTGCCGTGCGGCGCCGGTGTGATGACCCAGACGTGCAACTTGCCGGGCCACATCGACGCCGCCATGTTCGGGACGGCCCACATGTACCACCAGGGCGCGTTCGGCCATGATCCCGAAGGCCTGCTCTCGTCGATCGGCGCGCTCGCGACGGCCTTGATCGGCGTCTCGGCCGGGCGGGTCATGCGCGAGCGGCCGGGTTGGCGTGGGTTCGCCGTGCTCGCCGGCGCCGCGCTGCTCGGGTGGCTTTCGACCCGGTTCGGACTCGCCGGGCCGGCGGTCAACAAGCGGCTCTGGACACCCGCATTCGTGCTGCTCACCGGCGCGACAAGCGTCGTGCTGTTGCTGTTGTGCCACCTCGTCGCGGACACGGTGGCGACCGTGCCGGCGCGCGTCGTCCGAGTCAGCGCTCGGGTGGTGACGTGGCCGTGGGCGGCGCTCGGCCGCAACGCGCTGATCGTCTACGTCGGTCAGCACGTGCTCGGCGCCGTCCTGCAAAAGACGCCCGCGCACGACGGCGCGACGCTGACCAGCCTGGCGGGTTACCTTCAAGCCCGGACGTTCGCGGGCGGCTGGTTCGGCCTTGACCCCCAGTGGACCTACGTCGTGGCGATGTTGGCGCTGTGGTCGGCCGTCGCCGCCGCCATGCACAGCGCGCGTTGGTATGTCACTCTCTAGGCGGTCGAGCGGGTGAGCGTGACGGGTGGTGTTTGGTGAGCGCGTACCTCGAGGTGTGGGGCCAGCGGGGCCCGCAGCTCGTCGACCTCGAAGCGGGCCGGGCCACGGTCGGCCGCGGCGCCGAGAACGACGTCGCGCTGCCGTGGGACCGCACGGTTTCTGCGCTGCACGCGGTGCTGCAGCGCTATCCCTCCGGCTGGTCGGTGCGCGACCTCGGTTCGACCAACGGCACGTTCGTCAACAACACCCGCGTCACCGCGGAGCACCGGCTGCGCAATGGCGACGAGGTGATGGTCGGCGCCAGCAGGCTCGTGTTCCGGCTGCGTGACGCCCCGCCCTCCACCATCACCGCCGGCGCCGACCCGCCGCCGCAGGTCACCAGGCGCGAGCGCGACGTGCTGCTCGCGCTGTGCCAGCCGCTCGTCGAGGGCGACATGTTCACCGAGGCGGCCACTGTCGCGAACATCGCCGAGCGCCTCGTCGTCACCGAGGCGGCGGTGAAGTTTCATCTCGCGAACCTGTACGACAAGTTCGGCGTCCACGACACGGGCGAGGGCGGACGACGTTCGCGGCTCGCCAACGAGGCCATCCGCCGTCGGGCGTTGACGCTTTCCGACTTGCGGTCGCAGTCGCGAGCCGAGCACCGGAGCGGGTCGTGACCGAGCTGTGGCGCGACCGCTATCGCCCGGTCGACGTCGTCGCCCAAGGCGGGCAGGGCCGGTTGGTGCGCGGCATCGACCGGCAGCACGACCGCCCGGTGGCGCTGAAGATCCGCCGGGTCGCGTCGGTCGAGCAACGCAACCAGGTGCTGGCCGAGGCCCGCGTGCTGCTCGCGTTGCGACCGCATCCCGGGCTGCCGACCGTTCGCGAGGACTTCTTCGAGGGCGACCGCTTCGTGCTCGTCATGGACTGGGTCGAGGGCGACTCGCTCGACCAGGTGGTCGCGACCCGCGGTGCCCCGGGCATGCCGTTGCCGAGCGTGTTGCGGTGGGCCGAACAGCTCGCCGACGCGATCGACCACCTGCACGCGCACCGGCCGGTGATCGTCCACGGCGACGTGAAGCCGGCCAACGTCGTGCTCACCCCCGACGGCCGGGTCGTGCTCGTCGACTTCGGCATCGCGAGCAGCGGGCTGACGACAAGCGCCGGCACGGCCGGCTACACCGCGCCTGAGGTGCTTGACGGCCAGCCGCCCACGCCGTCCGCCGACGTCTACGGCCTCGCGGCGACGGCGCTCGCGCTGTTGACCGGACGCCCCCCAGGTGACGTGCGGCCGCCCTGGGAGGGCGTCGACCCCGCCGCCGTCCAAGTGATCGAGCGGGCGTTGCGACCAGGGCTCTCCCTCGAGCCACAACGTCGTCCGGCCTCGGCTGGCGAGCTCGTAGAGCGGATGCGCGCCTGGTCGGGCGAGTCCGGCCCGACGGGGCCTGCGGGCGGGCCGGCGCTGTCGTCGGCGCCGTCGTCAGCGCCGTCGTCAGCGCCGCGCAGGCCGGTCCGCTCGCAGCTCGGTCGGGTCCGCTCGCGGGTGGCCGCCACCCCGGCCTGGTTGCGCGCGGCGGGCGTTGTGGCCTTGGTCGGCGCGATCTTCGCGGCGCTCGCGCTCAGCGGTGGCGCGCGAAACTCGCCGGTGCAGCGACTGCAGGGACCGGACCGCTATTCCACGGCGGCGGCCGTGGCGTCAGCGACTTTTACCCACGCCGACGTCGCGGTGCTCGCGCGCGGAGACGACCTCGCCGACGCCGTCGCGGCGAGCTACCTCGCGGGCGCGCAGGGCGGCGGCCCGTTGCTGCTCACGCCGCCGAAGCAGCTGCCGGACGACGTGTTGCAGGCGTTGCGGCGGTTGAAGGTGAAGCAGGTCTTCGTCGTCGGCGACGCGTCGGCGATCAGCACCGCCGTCGACGCCTCGCTGCGCAAGCACGGCATGCGGGTCACCCGGCTGGCCGGCGTCAACCGGTACGCGACCGCCGCCGTCCTCGAGCAGGCGAGCGGCCAGCCGGCGGCGCTGCCGGGCGTCGGCGCGACGGCGCTGCTGGTCAACCCGGCCGACTCGTCCGGCGCGGTGGCCGCGGGCTCGCTGGCGTATCGCGGGCACTTTCCCTTGCTATATACGGATTCCTCGCAACTGCCGGCTGAGACGCTGATCGCGCTGGCCGAGGACAACATCAAGCACGTCGTGGTCGTCGGCTCGCAAAGCCAAGTCGGCGACGACGTAGTGGCCGCGTTGGCCGGCGCAGGTATGAGCGCGCAGCGGGTTGGTGGCGCGGGCGGCCCGTCGTCCGAGTCGGTGGCCGTGGCGCGGTTCGCTCACGAGACGTTGGGCTGGGCGTTCAGCCAAGTCGACCTCGTTCGCGGCGATCAAGGCGCTGTCGACGGCGTCGCGACAATTGCGAACGCGGGCGCCGGCAACGCCGTCCTGCTGCTCACCGACGGGCCTGACAGCCTCGACCCGGCGTTGCTCGACTACCTCAGATCACGGCCGGCCGGGGATGGCGCCGTTCAACGGCTCGTCGTCGTAGGCGACCTGACCACGGTCTCCGCCCGGGTGCAAGCGGCGGCGGCGAGCGCGCTGGGTTTGTCGGGCTGAACCGCGCCGGGAGGGGTGCCGGGTCAGTCGGTTTCTAAGCCGGGCAGCCAGCGGGTCATCTCGGACCGGAACGGCCCACGTGCGTCGAGCTGCGACAACACGCCGATCCCGCCCATCCAAACGCGGTGGATCAGCAGATACGACGGCGGCAGGTTCAGCTGCCGGGCGAGCGCCCCGGACGGCGTGCGCGGGTCGCCGATGCGCGCCGCCTGAGCGCGCAGCCACCGCCGCGAGAAGTGGAACGTCTCGTGCCGCACCGGGTCGAGGAACGGGTTGAGGTAGGCGAGCAGTTCGTCGGCGTCGACCTCGTGGCCTGGATTGACGAACCCCTCGGCGCGCAGGCCGTCGCGCACCGCCTGGCGGTCGCCGTTGAGCGCCAGCGTGAGCAGCCGCCCCATCGCCGGCGGGAACCCGTCGGGCAGCCGATTGACCGCGCCGAAATCCAGGACGCCAAGCCGCCCGTCGGGAAGCAGCCGGTAGTTGCCCGGGTGCGGGTCGGCGTGCAGCAGACCCGCTCTGGCCGGGCCGGAGAACAGGAAGCGCACGTAAAGCAGGCCGATCCGGTCGCGCTGCGCCTGGGTGCCCGATCGGATGATCGTCGACACCGCTGTCGCGTCGACCCATTCCGTGACTACCGCCTTGTCGGCACCGGCCAGCACGTCGGGAACGAAGATGTCGGGGTCGTCGAGGTAAGCCTTCGCGAACGCGTGCTGCGACTGCGCCTCCAGCCGGTAGTCGAGCTCCTCGGAGACCCGGTCGCGCAGCTCCTGGAGCAGCGGCTTGATGTCGAGGCCGGGCGAGAGGACGGCGAAGAGCCGGGCCAACCGGCCGAGCTGGTTGAGGTCGGAGATGACCGCCTTGCCGGCGCCCGGGTACTGCACCTTCACCGCGACCGGCCGACCGTCGGACCACACCGCCTTGTGCACCTGGCCGATCGACGCCGCGGCGGCCGGCACGTCGTCGAACGAGCGGAACATCGAGCGCCAGTCCGGCCCGAGCTGGCCGGCCAGCACCTTGTGCACGGTTGGCGCCGGCATGGGGGGCGCGTCTTCCTGCAGCCGGGTCAGCGCGTCGCGGTAGGGCGCCGCCAGCTCTTCGGGCATGGCGGCCTCGAACACCGAGAGCGCCTGGCCGAGCTTCATCGCCCCGCCCTTGAGCTCGCCGAGCACCTTGAACAGCTGTTCCGCCGTGCGCTGCTGAAACTCGGTGGCGACCTCGTCTCCTGGCTTGCCGGTGAGACGCTTGCCGAGGCTGACGGTGGCGCGACCGGCGACTCCGAGCGGGAGCGAGGCCAGCCGGGCGGTGCGGGTGACGGTGCGCCTGGGGATCTCGCTCACGCATCCATTCTCCCTGACGATGCGGGTCCACCCGGAATTCGAGCGAGATTCGGTGGAGCGCTGCCGGTCAATCACCCGGCGGTGCCGTCGCCAGCCCAGCCGCCAGCCCAGCCGCCAGCCCAGTCGCCAGCCCAGTGGCAGCCGCAGGTCGGATGCGCCGACCACGGCCTGCGGCGCAATCGCCAGTCGGGCAGGGTGACCTCGAGCGTGCCGTCGAACGTCGCGGGCAACGGCGGTTGCCCGGCCGCGTCGACCCAGGCCAACGCCTGCAGCGCGGCGACGCTCGCCGCGAGGCTGGCAAGCGCCACGTCGCACGCCGGCGCCGGCGCGCGGGGCGGCTCCGCCGCCAGCTGCGCCGCGATCAACGGCCACGCCGGGTCGCGGTCGGTGCGGCGCAGGTCGAGGCAACGCAGGCACGCCGACTCGCCGGGCACCACGAGCGGGCCGACGGCCGCCGTCGTCTCGCGCACGCCAACCAGCAGATGCGGCGTGCCATCGCGCAACAGTTGGTCACCGACGCCCGGCTCGATGGTGCCCGACCTCGGGGCGAGCACGACCAGCGTCGGGCGTTCCTCCGGCGCCAGCGGCCGGACCTGCGTGCTCGCGCTCGCCCGCTGGATCACCGCGCGTCCGGCGTCCACCCGGCTTGCCCCCACACTGCCGATCGACACGCCTCCAGGCGCGCAGTCGCTCGCCGCGCAGCAGCCGTCGTCCTCGATGACGACGTGGCCGACGCCTGCGGCGGCCAGCAACCCCGCCGCCGTCGCACCGACGCGCCCGGCGCCGACCACCACGACCCGCGCCTGTCGGCGCAGCTCCAACGTCGCGAGCCCGCCGTCGGCCTGCGGCGACAACAGCGCGATCGACGAGAGGTCGGACGCCAGCCGGTCACGTTCCGCGAGCGACAGCCGCGCGAGCGCCGCAGGGCTGACCGCGGCGTCATCGACGACCCTCGCTTCGAGTAGCAGGGCGAGTAGCCGGTCGGCAAACCCCGGATGGAGACCGAGCTCGGTGGCCGTGGCCCGCAAGGCGTCGTGATCGCGGGTGCCGTCGATCGCGGCGATCAGGCGCGCCGCCCGCTCGCCGACGCCGCGCAGCAACAGCGCGCGCTCTGGCCGGACGCCGAACTGCAGCGTCGTGTGATCGCGCCAGAGCCGACGCAGGGCGGTCTTGAGGATGGGTCGCACGGCGGCCTCCGGTCTGGGTCGCTGGTCCGGTTTGGGAAGCCTCGCATCCGGCGGGCCACCCGACGCGCGTCGTCCACAAGGCTCGGGACGGCGGAGCGCGATCGCGCCGCTGTGGAAACCGAAAGGCCGGGCCGGGGAGTCGTGATCGACTCACCCGGCCCGGCCGGTTAGCTCGTGCGGTGCTGCTGTGCTGCGGTGCTGCGGTGCTGCGGTGCTGCGGTGATCAGGCCTTGCCGAGAATGCGGTTGAGCGTCGTGCCGCAAACCGAGCACTTGCCCTTCGCCATCTTGGTGCCCTTGTCGTTGACGACGACGTCGCCTTCGAACTGGCGCTTCTCCTTGCACTTCACGCAGTAGGCCTCGCCACTGTACTTCTCGGCCACGCGGTCCTCCTTGGGTCGCTGGGGTCTCGCAGGTTCGTGAGCAGGTGTTGCTTGTCCCATGAGACGGGCTGGACGGGTCCGGGTTGCCGAAGCCGCCTCGGCGGTGCCCGATGGTAGTGCTGGTCGTGCCGGAACTGCTGCCGGTCGCGATGAGCTGACCAGCGGGCCTGACGGGCGGCGTCTGCCCGTTCGGATGGGTTAAGCCGCCTGACACACTACGTCAGCCACGCTCAGGCTCGGCGCATGCTGCCCGTGACGGCCGCGTCGCGCCGCGATCGACCGGATCTTGAGATGATGATTTCCACAAGTTTTCCACAGGCGGTCAGACCCCTGGCCGGCGACGGAGGCGCGGACAATGCGAAACCCCGGGCCGGTTGCTCCATCCACCTTCCCCTTGTGAACGGCGCCCCGACCCGGGGTCCCAACGCCCTGACCGTAAGAGGCGGGATCGGCGTCGTCAACAAAGGCCGCGTCTGCCCTGTGGACGAAGATGTGCACGAGGTGGGGACCGCTCGGGGTGTTGCTGTGGACGACGCGCGGACGACGTGTGGACGACGGCGCCTGCCGGGCGGATCGAGCCTGGATGACCTGCGCGAATGTGGTCCGCACGGTGTGGAAATGAAGAAGTTCCTGCCTGGTCGCGGGTCAAATCGGCGGGACAGTCGCCGTCCGGCGGTAACGTGCGCGCGTGACGACCGCGACCGACGCCCCCGCCAGCGCCCCAGCTGGCGCCCCAGCGGGCGTGCCGACCGGTGACCTGGCGAACGTCGAGGTGCGCCGCAGCTCCCGCCGTCGCCGCACGGTGTCGGCCTACCGCGACGGCGACCGCACGATCGTCTTGCTGCCGGCCCGGATGTCGCGCGCCGACGAGCGACGCTGGGTCGAGGTCATGTTGGAACGGCTCGCAGCGCAGGAGCAGCGCAGGGCCGGCAAGGCCAGCCGGGGCGACGACGAGCTGGCCCGCCGGGCGGCCGAGTTGTCGCGGCAGTACCTGCGCGGTCGGGCGGTGCCCGTGAGCGTGCGGTGGGTCGGCAACCAGGCGTCGCGCTGGGGCTCGTGCACTCCTGCCGACGGCACGATCCGGCTTTCCGACCGGATGCGGACGATGCCCGCCTGGGTGATCGACTACGTGCTGCTGCACGAGCTCGCCCACCTGATCGAGGTCGGCCATGGGCCGCGGTTCCACGCTCTCGTCGCCGGTTATCCGAAGGCGGAGCTGGCCCGCGGCTACCTGCTCGGCTTCTCCGACGCCGCAGGAGTCGACCAGTCGTCGTGGGAGGGCGCCTCCGACGACGCCGACCCCGCCGGCCCGCTGCAGCTGTGGTGACTAACCTGGCGGCTGGTCCGAAGGCGGGTCGGACGACGGGGGCGCGTCGAGACCGCTGATGTCGAAGTCGATCTCCCGCCGGTCGACGAACGCCCCGGGGTCGGCGAGGTCGTCGGCGCCTGGCAGCAGGTCGGGGTGCTCCCACAACGCGTCGCGGCCCTCGACCCCCCGCTGCTCGCGCAGCAGCCGCCACAGCTGTGCCGCCTCGCGCATCCGGCGTGGCCGCAGCTCGAGACCGATCAGCGTGCCGAAGGTCTGCTCCGCCGGGCCGCCAATCGCGCGCCGCCGACGCACCGTCTCCGCGAGAGCGTCGGCGCCCGACAGCCGGCCGTGCGAGGCCTGCCCGACGACGTCGTCGATCCATCCCTCGATCAACGCGAGCAGCGTCTCGAGCCGCAGCAGGGCGGCGCGCTGCGCGGGAGTATCTTGCGGCTCGAACAAACCACCGGCGAGCGCCTCTTGCAGCGCCTCGGGGTTGGTGGGGTCGATGGAGCCGATCGCGTCTTGCATGTGGCCCATGTCGACGGTGATGCCGCGCGCGTAGTCCTCGACCGCGGCGAACAGCCGGGCGCGCAGCCACGGCACCCCGGCGAACAACCGGTGGCACGCCGCCTCCCGCAGTGCCACAAACAACCGCACCTCGTCGGGTGGCAGCCCGAGTCCGGCGCCGAATTCCTCAATGCCGGCAGGCAAAAGCGCGGCCGTCCCGACGCCAGCCAGGGGCAGCCCGACGTCGGTCGACGAGACCACCTCGCGGGAGAGTGCGCCGAGCGCCTGACCGACCTGGCCGCCGAACATGACGCCACCCATCTGGCGCATCATCGACATTAGCGGGCCGGCCATCTGCTGCATCTCCGCCGGCAACTCGCCCGGGTCGAGGCCAGCCTCGCCGAGGCCTGGTATCCCCGGCATCCCGGGCATGCCTGACCCGAACGCGTCGACCACCTTGGCTGCGACCGGCTCGACGAGTGTCTTCCACGTCGGCAGCGTCGCCTCGATCCACTCGGCCCGGCTCCAGGCGCGTGCTGAGGTGGTCGCCGACGCGAACGAGGTCGCGGGGTCGAGCCACAGCTCAGCCAGGCGGATCGCGTCCTCGATACCGGTGCGCTCCGACTGCACGACCGACCGGTCGCCGCCGGCCGCCGCCTGGCGGGCGACGTCCTTGGCCAGATCCCAGTTGACTGGGCCGCCTTGCCACGACATCAGGTCGGCGAACCGGTGCAGCGCCTCGCCGATGTCGCCACCGAACCCGAACGGGTTGTTCGTCGGGTTCGCGCCGCTCCTGTCGCCGTCGTTTTCATCGTCGTTTGACTTGCCGAAGCCGAACGGAATCTCACTCACGCCGACTCCTCGGGCAGGATGGGCACATGACGGGCATGGACGGCGGCGACACTGGCGAGGCGCGCGCAACGCATGCCGCCCACGGTAGTCGGGGGGATAGACCGATGAACACCGAGGAATCGCAGGTTCGCCCACGGCGCAGCGCCACCCCCCCCGACTCCCGCGCCCCGGACGACGGGGCGGCGAAGCCGCCGACCCGCAAGCGCGCGACCGCGACCCCGACCGCGACCTCGACCGCGACACGGGCC
>JAICLV010000138.1 GCA_025925185.1 Acidothermaceae bacterium | reverse complement strand
GTCCAACCACCCTCGACGGCCACGTCGTGGCCGCGCCGACGCAACTCCTCGATCACGTCGGCGCCGATGCGGTCCTCCACGACCAACCGGCCCGGCTTCGCCGCCCGGGGGTAGAACGAGCTCGGGAAGTGCTCGGAGTGGAACATCGGCGCGTCGATCGCGTCTTGCAGATCCAGCCCGCCGTGCACGACGCCTAAGAAGAACGCCAGGCTCCACTGGTCTTGTTGGTCGCCGCCGGGCGTACCGAAGGCCATCCACGGCTCGCCGTCTCGAAACGCGAGCGAGGGCGACAGCGTGGTGCGGGGCCGCGCGCCGGGCCGCAGGGACGTCGGCAATCCCTCCTCGAGCCAGAACATCTGGCCTCGGGTGCCGAGGCAGAACCCGAGCTCGGGGATGTGCGGCGAGCTGTGCAGCCACCCACCGCTTGGCGTCGCGGAAACCAAGTTTCCGAACCGGTCGGCGACGTCGATGTGGCAGGTGTCGCCTTTGCTCTCCTCGAAAGCCGCTGTCTGCGCGGCCAGTTGGACGCTCGGCTCCCCGATGCCCTCCACGGGCACGCGCGCGCCCACGACGCCGCGAGACAGTCGCGGCGCGCGCCCGTCAATCTCGCCAGGACGCAGCTCGAGACTGGCTCGCTCGCCGAGCAGCCCACGTCGTCCGGCGTTGTAGTCGTCACTGAGCAAGACGTCGAGAGTTCCAGCGTGGTCAGCGGAATCGCCGTAATACGCCTCGCGGTCGGCGAACGCGAGCTTCGCGCACTCGACGACGGTGTGCACATAGTCGGCGGACAGAAACGGCAGGGCGTCGAGGTCGAGTCCGTGCAACAAAGCTAACTGCTGAAGGAAGACTGGGCCCTGTCCCCACTCGCGCGTCTTGCACACGGTATGGCGGCCGTAGTCGTAGGCGGCCGGCTCTTCGAACGTGGGCGCCCAGCGGGCGAGGTCGTCGGCGGCCAGCAAACCACCGTGCGAGCCGCCACTGGCGTCACGCCAACTGGTGGTCGTGCAGAAGCGTTCGAGCTCCTCTGCGACGAACCCGCGATACCAGACGTCGCGGGCGGCGCGCAGCTGCCCATCTCGGTCGGTGGCGCGCTGCTCGGCCTCGGCGATGACCCGCTCGTAGGTGTGGGCCAGCGCGGGGTTGCGCATGAGGGAGCGCGGCTGCGGGACCTCGCCGCTGGGCAGCCACGCCGCGGCCGACGTCGACCAGTCAGCGCGGAACATGCCAGCGACGGCGTCGATCGTGCGCGTCATCGCCGGCACGACGGGATAGCCGTTCACGCAGTAATGCACCGCGTACTCCAGCACGTCGCGCAATCGCCAGCTGCCCCAGCGCTCGAGCATCAGCAGCCAACCGCCGAACGCGCCCGGCACCGTCGCCGCGAGCAGGCCGGTGCCGGGAATCAGGTCGAGCCCGAGGTCGCGAAAGGCTGTGATGGTCGCCGCGGCCGGTGCCACACCCTGTCCGCACACCACCTGCGTGCGCCGCTCGCGCTCGCTCCACACCAGGATCGGCACCTCGCCGCCGGGACCGTTGAGGTGCGGCTCCACGACTTGCAGCACGAACCCGCCGGCGGCGGCAGCGTCGAACGCGTTGCCGCCGCGTTCGAGCACGCTCATCGCGCAGGACGACGCGAGCCAGTGCGTGCTGGCCGCCATGCCGAAGGTGCCCCGCAGGGTCGGGCGGGTGGGATGGGCTGGGGTCACGAGCCCATCGTGCCCCGACCGCCCTCGACAACGAACAACGCGGTAACAATTCATCGCCAGGGCGCGAATTGTTACCGCGTTGTCGCTACGAGCAGCCCGGTTGTCAGCCCATGCCGGGCGGGAGTTGGGCGGTGTCGACGTCGGACGCCTTCGCGTTGATGCCGACCAGCGCGGCGACCAGTGCGAGCGCGCCGAAGATGACCGACACCTGAAGCGCGACCGAGACGCCGTGCGACAGCACGTGCGAGCCGAAGACGCCTGGCAGCTGATGCGTCTTCTCGAACAACGCCTTCGCCGCGTCGTCGGCCTTGGCCATGAACTGCGGCAACTGCTTGGTGTACTCGTGGTTGCTCGCGGTCGAGAACGCCGTCGTGAGGATGGCGAGCCCGATGGTGCTGCCCACCTGCTGCATGACGTTGAGCAGCCCCGACGCGGACCCCGACTCGTGCGGTTGCACACCCGCGACCGCGAGGACGGTGAGCGGCACGAACAAGAACCCCATGCCGAGCGCGAACACGACCATCGGCCCGAGCAGGCCCTCGACGTACCCGCTGCTTGCCTTGATCTGCGACAGCCAGAACAGGCCGCCCACCGCGAGGACCCCGCCGGTCACCATGAACGGCTTCGGGCCGACCTTGAGCAGTTGCTTCGACGCGATTTGCGCGCTGACGATGACGCCCGCGCTCACCGGCAGGAACGCGAAGCCCGCCTTCAACGGGCTGTAGCTCAAGACGTTCTGCACGAACAGCGTCAGGAAGAAGAACATGCTGAACAGCGCGCCCGACAGCGCGAGCATGACGACGTAGCTGGCGCTTCGATTGCGGTTGCGGAACATGTGCATCGGCGTGATCGGCTGCGCGCTGCGCGCCTCGATCACGAGGTACGCCGCCAGCAGCAGCAACGCCACGCCGAACGACGCGACCGCGACGTTGTCGCTCCACCCGTCGGACGCCGCTCGGATGAAGCCGTAGACCAACGCGCTCATGCCGACCGTGGACGAGACGGCGCCCGCGAGGTCGAACCGACCTGGGTGCTTCTCCGACTCGTTGATGTACATGGGCGCGACAAGCGCGATCAGGATGCCGATGGGCACGTTCACGAACAGCACCCACCGCCACGACAGCCAGGAGGTGAGCATGCCGCCAGCCAGCAGGCCGATCGCGGCGCCCGAGCCTGAGACTGCGGCGAAGACACCGAACGCTCTGTTGCGCTCCGCGCCTTCCTCGAAGTTCGTCGTGATGAGCGCGAGCGCGGTCGGGGTGACGATCGCGCCACCGATGCCCTGGATCGCGCGCGCCGACAACAGCCACCACTCGGACGTCGCCAAGCCGCCGAGGAACGACGCGAGCGTGAACAGCGCGAGGCCGAAGATGAAGACGCGGCGCCGGCCAAGGATGTCACCGGCGCGGCCGCCGAGGAGCAACAGCCCGCCGAAGGTGAGGGTGTAGGCATTCAGCACCCAGGTCAGACCCTCGGTCGAGAAGCCGAGGGAGGTCTTGATGTGGGGCAAGGCGATGTTGACGATCGTGGCGTCGAGAATGACCATCAGTTGCGACGCGGCGATGATCGCGAGAGCCCAGCCCGGGTGGTGCCCGCGGCGTGCGACCCCCACCTCCGCGATCGCCGGTTGCGTCGAAGTGGCTGACATGAAGCACTCCAATTCGGGTGGGACGTAAGAAGATGGGCGGAAGAACAGCGGTGATTCTGCGGCAGTGAACGTCGTCGTTCACTAAACTGGGGTCACGCTACAACCGTTCTGGTAGTGAACGCAAACGTTCACTATGCAACTATCTGGATCTGCGACTATCGAGACCGGGACGACGCGGAGGAGGTGCGGATGTGACCGCCGAGCCTGCTCCGAGCGCGCGCACGACGCTACCCACGCCGTCCGACAGTCCCGGTCGGCTCGACGACCAGGACCGCATCGTCGGGTGTGACAACTCCACGAATGAGAGACGAGTCGCCCGTCGCCGAGGTGACACCCTGCTCAACGCCATCTACGACGCGGTGCTCACCGAGATGTCCGTGCACGGCTTCTCCGGCTTGACGATGGAGGGCGTGGCCTCGTGCGCCCGCACGGGAAAGGCTGCGTTGTACCGCCGATGGTCGTGCAAAGAGGACCTCGCGGTCGAGGCGTTGAATCAGGTGCTCCCGTGCGTCGGTTCCCCGCCCGACTCCGGTGACTTGCGCACCGATCTCGCGACGGTCCTGCACATGATGCGCAAGTCGGTGAACAGCCCGGCCGGATGCGTGATCTTGGGCGTCATGGCCGAGCTCGACCGCGACCACGAGTTCGTCAAGACCATCAACGAGCGCGTCCTGCGGCCGCGCAAGAGCACCATCCTCGCCATCCTCGAGCGGGCCGCCGCCCGTGGCGAGATCTCCGCCGACCGGGTGTCGTCGCTCGTCGCAGAGACCCCAACCGCGTTGGTCATGACGCGGGTGCTCTGCGACGGTCCCCCCGTGTCAGCGCGCCTGATCGACGAAATCTTGGACGACGTGATGATGCCGCTGGTGTGCTCCGGCGCGCCGGCTACGCGCGTGTGACAGGCCGCCAAGTCCCGCTACGAGCGCCAGAGCAGCAACAACGCGCGGTCGTCGCTCGCGTCGGGTGGCACGGTCTCGATCAGCCGGCTCACGCCGTCGCGAAACCCTTGGGTGACAAGCCGTTCCGCCTCGCCGACGAGCTTGTCGATGCCCACCGAGATCTCCCGCTCCGCGTTCTCGACAAGGCCGTCGGTGTACAGCATCATCGCGTCGCCGAGCGCCAACATGCCGTGCACGCCGACGAACTTAGCGGCTGGCTCGATCCCTAGCGGCAGCGCGTCGCCGTGGATGAGCCGCCACGTGCCGCTGCCGCTGATGAAATGCGCGGGCGGCGGGTGCCCGGCCGATTCGACAACGTAGCGGCCGGTCTCGAGGTCGACGACGAGGTGGACGGCGGTCGCGAAGCCGTCGAGCCACTGCTGGCGAAGCAGGTAGCTGTTCGCGGCAGGCAGAAACTCGTGCGGCGGCACCGCTCCGAGCAGACCGCCGAGGGCGCCGGAGAGCAACAGGGCGCGGGTGGCGGCGTCGACGCCCTTGCCTGACACGTCGACCAACGCGATCTCGAGTGTCGAGCCTGCGCCGGTCCGGGCTGCGACGAGGAAGTCGCCACCGAATGAGTTCGAACCCGCCGAGCGAAGCAGCGCCTCCGACTCCCACCCGCTCGGCAGCCGCGGCAGCTCACCCTGCGCGCGCAGCCGGTCACGCAGGTCGACGAGCATCGACTCGCCGCGCAACCCTTGCACGCCGAGGCGTTCCCTGGTGTTCGCGAGCCGGTAGGCGTACACCGCGCCCGCCGCGATGATGAGCACGCCGCCGGGCCTGGTCCTGACCCAGCCGAGAACGGCTTCGTCGTAGCCGACCATCACGGCGGTCACGGCGACGAGGAACAACAGCGTGCGGCGCGGCACGAGCAAACCGCTCGCGAGGATCGGCAGCACCATCGCGCTCGGCGGGAACCAGTCAGGACCGGCGACCGGGCTCAAGACGCCGATCACGACGATCAGGGCCGCCAGCCAGACACGGGCGATCGAGGGTCCCATGAACGGACTGCGCCGCACGGTCAACCAGCCGCGGCGCAGGGCCGCAGGCAGCGCGGACGACGATCCCCGCAGCGGCGTGTGCGAGGACGGCCGAACATCCGCGCGCCTGCCCACCAGCATGATCGGCAGCGTAACCGGATTGGGGCACATGGCGCGATTCGATCTATGCCGCCCGGGTGTTCTAGGCTGCGGCCATGCCCCGCGTCTCGCGCACTTCCGACTCCGCGCACACCGGCTCCGGCGCGCTGCGCAACCTGGTCGGCGCCGGCCCTTCGCAGGTGGGCGTCGTCGGCGCGCTCCGGGCCCGTGACGTCTCGCGTCCGGACGACGAGCAGGTGGCGCGCGCCGCCGAGGCGCCGGCCCCGGTCGCCCGACCCGCCAAGAGCTAACGGACGAACCGGCGACCCGAGCGCTACGACAGCTAGGGCTGCGGGAGCGTTGGCACGGCCGGCAAGGTGCCGGTCTGCTCGAACTCGGTGACCATCGCCAGCCGTCGGGCGTGCCTTGGCTCGCCGGAGAAGTCGGTGCCGAGGAACAGTTCGACGAGCGCGGCCGCCTCGCCGACCGGGTGTTGGCGCGCGCCGATGCTGACGACGTTGGCGTCGTTGTGCTGTCGGGCAAGCGTGGCCGTCTCGTCGTTCCACACCAGCGCCGCGCGAACGCCCTTGACCTTGTTCGCCGCGATTTGCTCGCCGTTGCCGGAGCCGCCGATGACGACGCCGAGGCTGCCCCGATCTGCGGCGACCTTCAGCGCGGCGGCGATCACGTACGGCGGGTAGTCGTCGTCCGACTCGTACGTCGCGGGGCCGCAGTCGACGGGCTCGTGGCCATTCTCGGCCAGCCAGCTGAT
>JAICLV010000129.1 GCA_025925185.1 Acidothermaceae bacterium | reverse complement strand
CTGCTGAAGTTCGGCATGATCCCCGAGTTCATCGGCCGGCTCCCGGTCATCACGACCGTCGCCAACCTCGACCGCGAGGCGCTGATCCGCATCCTCACCGAGCCGAAGAACGCCCTTGTGCGCCAGTACCGGCGGCTCTTCGATCTTGACTCCGTCGAGCTGGAGTTCACCGACGACGCCCTTGAGGCGATCGCCGACCAGGCGATCCTGCGCGGCACCGGCGCGCGCGGCCTGCGCGCGATCATGGAAGAGGTGCTGCTCTCGGTGATGTACGACATCCCGAGCCGCAAGGACGTCGCCCGCGTCGTCATCAACCGCGAGGTCGTCCTCGACAACGTCAACCCCACCCTCGTGCCGCGCGAGTCGGCGGCTGCCAAGCGGGAGCGTCGGGAGAAGACCGCCTGACACCCCGCGCACGGGGAGTTTCTCAAGCCGCTTAGGTGACACAAGGCTGCCGTTTTCGCGGCTGCCGCCCGGGAATTCTGGGATGAGCCGAATTCCTGGAGGAAATCATGCTGGCCGCCGTAATCGTGTTGGCCGTCCTGCTCGCCGCCGCGCTAGTGGCGCTGGCGTACTTCGTCATGGAGCAGCGTCGCCGCGCGCATCTGCAGGAGCGTTTTGGCCCGGAGTATGAACGCACGCTCGACGACACCGGGAGCCGCAGGCAGGCCGAGCGCGAGCTCGCCGGCCGCGAGCACCGGCGCCAAAAGCTGAACATCACGCCGCTCGACGCGATGCGGCGCGAGGCCTTCGCCGCCTCGTGGCGCAAGACGCAGGAGCGCTTCGTCGACGCGCCGCGAGAAGCCGTCGCGGAGGCAGACGGGTTGGTGCGCGACGTGATGACCGAGCGCGGCTACCCGATGGGCGACTTCGACCGGCAAAGCGCCGACCTGTCGGTCGATCACCCTGACGTGGTCGGCCACTACCGGGCGGCGCACGACATCCGCACGAAAGACGCCGAGGAGCGCGGCGCGACGACCGAAGAACTCAGGAGCGCGATGGTGCACTACCGCGCGTTGTTCGAGTCGCTGCTGGCCCCAGAGCCGGCCGCGACGGAGCCGGCGACGACGCAGGCGCGGTCATGACCGAGCGAACCGGCGCCCAGGCCGGCGCGGACGAGTTGACGGTGACGCCGGGCCGTGGCGAGCCTCCGAACGCCGGCAGCAGCGACTTGTGGATCGAGGACTCAAAGCCCGCGTCGGCCGCCGCGTCGACCGACGCGCCGCCAGACACCCGGCTGGTCTCCGACGAGCAACGCGAGGCCCTGCACGCCCGCTGGCGCGAGATTCAAGCGATGTTCGTCGACGAACCGCGAGGCGCCGTCAATCAGGCCGACGCTCTCGTCACGGAGGTCGTAGACGCGGTGACGTCCGGCTTCGCGAGCCGGAAGGCCGGATTAGAACAGCGGTGGGGCACGGGCGGCGAGGCCGCGACGGAAGAGCTGCGCCAAGCCCTCCACGCGTATCGCGCCTTCTTCCAACGGCTGCTGCAAATCTGACCCGCGGCATCGCTTTCACTCGACCCTCGCATGGGCGAGCATCGCAAGGCTGCTCGGAGCCAGTGAGTCGGTACGCCGCCACAGCGACGCCTCGATCACGTGCGCTTGGTCGACTTGTTCCTGGACGACAAGACCGTGTGCCAGCAGCAGCTCGGCCATCTCGTCGGGTCTGAAGGCGCTTTGCCACGGTTCGCCGTGTTGGGCGGCGACGGCCGACACCTGTTGCGCGTAGAGCCGGCCGGCGTCGTCCTGCAAATCGTCGGTGAGCATGTAATCGGTGACCAGCTCGGTGCCTGAGGCGCACGACGCGACGACGTCCAGCGTCTTGCCGATCGCCTCGGGCGTCAGGTACATCGACACCCCGAGCCAACTGACGAACGTCGGGCGGTTGGCGTCGAAGCCCGCCTCTTGCAGCGCGGCCGCGAGGGCGTCGTCCGCGAAATCTGTCTCGACGAGGACGACGTCGCCGCGCGGCGCGATGCCGGCGTCGGCGAGCGCGCGGCGCTTCCACTGCTGGGTCGGACGTTGGTCGACTTCGAAGGTTCGCACTGCCGCTGCGAGCTCGCTGCGGTAGGCGAACGTGTCGAGGCCGGCGCCGAGGAGCACATACTGTTCGACGCTGCGAGCGACGGCCGTCGCGAGCTTGTCTTCGGTGAAGCGCGATCGACAGACGACCTGCGCGCGGGCGCCCGCAAGGATGGGATGGCGGCCCTGCGCGTGGTGGTAGGCGAGCAACTCGTCGGCGCGATCGCCGAGCAAGGGCTGGGCGAGGGTGTCGGCGAAGATGCGCGGCTCGTCGTCGACGAGCAGGTGGGCGGCGCGGGCGGCGGCTGCGGTGAGCGCGGTGAGGCTCGGTTCCAGAGTCATGCGCGCAAGCTACACGTCAATCCGACCACTATAGCACAAACTATGAAATATCGCAATAGCTACCGAAGGTCATTCGCCGGCGGCCATCTCGCCGGGCCACGCGCCAGGGCGAGCGAGGCCTTGCTGTCAATCCAGCGGCTCGAACCGCGCGGTGAAGTGCCGCAGTGCCGGCGGCTCGTCGACGATCCGGAACCCGCGCAGCCCGCTCGCCCGCTCGGCCACCTGTAGGCACACCTCGATCACGTAGTCGATGTGGCTTTGGGTGTACGTGCGCCGGGGGATCGCGAGCCGCACCAGTTCCATGGCCGCGGGCAGCTCGCCGCCGTCCGGCTGGCGACCGAACATCACCGTCCCGATCTCGCAGCCACGCACACCGCCGGCCTCGTACAGCGCGACCGCGAGCGCCTGGCCCGGATAGGCGAGCGGGTCGATGTGCGGCAGCAGCGAGCGCGCGTCGATGTAGACCGCGTGTCCGCCTATCGGCAGCACCACAGGCACGCCTGCCTTGTCGAGGGCCTCGCCGAGGTAGGCGGTGGAGCGGATGCGGTAACGCAGGTAGTCGTGGTCGGTGGCCTCGCGCAACCCTTGCGCCAACGCCTCGAGGTCGCGACCGGCCAGTCCGCCGTACGTCGGGAAGCCCTCCGTCAAGATGAGCAGCGTGCGACACTTCGCTGCGAGCGCCTCGTCGTTCATCGCGAGCCAGCCGCCGATGTTGCCCAGCGGGTCTTTCTTGGCGCTCATCGTCATTCCGTCGGCGAGGCTTGCCATCTCGCGGACGATGTCGCGCACGTCGCGCTCGGCGTAACCGGGCTCGCGGCTGCGGATGAACCAGGCGTTCTCCGCGAAGCGGCATGCGTCGAGGAACAGTGGGACGCCGTGACGCGCGCAGATTTCCTTTGCGCCACGCAGGTTTTCCATCGAAACCGGCTGGCCGCCGCCCGAATTGTTGGTGATCGTCATCATCACCAGCGGGACCTCGCCCGGCGCGGCGGCCGACAACAACGCCTCGAGTGCGACCAGGTCCATGTTCCCCTTGAACGGGTGGTCGGCCTTGGGGTCGCGGCCTTCGGCGATCACCAGGTCGACGGCGCGCGCGCCGGAGTACTCCACGTTGGCCCGGGTGGTGTCGAAATGGGTGTTGCTCGGCACCGTCTTGCCGGCGCCTCCGACCGCCGTGAAGAGGATTTTCTCGGCGGCCCGGCCCTGGTGGGTGGGGATCACGTGGCCGAACGGGAACAGGTCTTGGACACTCTCCAAGAACGCGTACCAGGACGGCGATCCGGCGTAGCTCTCGTCGCCACGCTGGATGCCCGCCCACTGGTCGCGCGACATCGCGCCGGTGCCGGAGTCGGTGAGCAGGTCGATGAGCACGTCTGCGGCGCGCAGGTTGAAAAGGTTGTAGCCCGCCGCGCGGATCGCGTCGCGGCGCTGCTCTTCCGTCGTCATCCGCAAGGGTTCGACCGAGTGGATGCGAAACGGCTCGATGATCGTGTGGAAGGCCATGCCCGCACACTAGGCCCGCGCCCTCGCGTGCGATACCGGTTCGGCCGAAGCCGCCTCCGATCCCTAGACTCGTGGGCGTGACGACGCCCGAAACCACCGCTTCCGCGACTCCGGAACTCCCGTCGGTCTACGCGCCGGCGAGCGTCGAGTCGCGGCTGTACGAGCGTTGGGTCGAGCGCGGTTACTTCACGGCGGACGCCGAAAGCGACCGGCCGCCGTTCTGCATCGTGATACCGCCCCCGAACGTCACCGGCCAGCTGCACATGGGCCATGCCCTCGAGCACACCTTGATGGACGCGCTCATCCGGCGCCGCCGCATGCAGGGTTACGAGACGCTGTGGCTGCCGGGCATGGACCATGCGGGCATCGCCACCCAGAACGCGGTGGAGCGTGAGCTCGCCAAGGAGGGCGCGTCGCGCCACGAACTGGGCCGTGAGGCTTTCGTCGAGCGGGTCTGGCAGTGGAAGGCCGAGTACGGCGGCCGCATCCTCGGCCAGATGCGCCGGCTCGGCGACTCCGTTGACTGGAGCCGCGAGCGCTTCACCATGGACGCCGGCCTCAGCCGCGCGGTCGGCACCGTGTTCAAGCGGCTTTACGAAGACGGCTTGATCTACCGGGCCGAGCGCATCATCAACTGGTGCCCGCGTTGCCTGACCGCGCTTTCCGACATCGAGGTCGACCACTCGGACGACGAGGGCGAGCTCGTCTCGATCTCGTACGGCCCCATCACCGTGGCCACCACGCGGGTCGAGACGATGCTCGGTGACACCGCCGTCGCCGTGCATCCCGACGACGAGCGCTACGCGCATCTCGTCGGCACCGACATCGAGTTGCCGCTCACCGGCCGCCGCATTCCGATCGTCGCCGACGAGCACGTCGACCCGTCATTCGGCACCGGCGCGGTGAAGGTCACTCCCGCGCACGACCCCAACGACTTCGAGATCGGGCAACGACACAACCTGCCATCGATCACGGTGATGGACGAACGCGGCGTCATCACGGCACCGGGACCGTTCGAGGGCCTCGACCGGTTCGAGGCGCGGCCCGCCGTCACCGCCGCGCTGCGCGAACTCGGGCTGATCGTCGCGGAGAAGCGGCCGTACTTGCACGCCGTCGGCCATTGCTCGCGGTGCGACACGGTCGTCGAGCCACGGCTTTCCCTGCAGTGGTTTGTCAAAGTCGAGTCGTTGGCGAAGGCGGCTGGCGACGCCGTGCGCGACGGCCGCGTCTCGATCAGCCCGCCAGAGATGGCGCGCAACTACTTCGACTGGGTCGACAACATGCACGACTGGTGTATCAGCCGACAGTTGTGGTGGGGGCACCGCATTCCCGTGTGGTACGGACCCGAGGGCGAGACGGTCGTGGTCGGCCCCGACGACGAGATCCCCACCGGCGATGGCTGGCATCAAGACGACGACGTCCTAGACACCTGGTTTTCCAGCGGCCTTTGGCCGTTGTCGACACTGGGCTGGCCGTCCGAGACCGCGGATCTCGCGAAGTTCTATCCGACCTCGGTACTCCTCACCGGCTACGACATCTTGTTCTTCTGGGTCGCTCGGATGATGATGTTCGGCCTCTACGCGAGCGGCGGCACGCAACCGTTCGACATGATCGTGCTGCACGGCATGGTCCGCGACTCTCACGGCAAGAAGATGTCGAAGTCGTTCGGCAACGTCGTCGACCCGCTCGACTGGATCGAGCGCTACGGCGCCGACGCTTCGCGTTTCACATTGGCGAAAGGCGCCAACCCGGGCGCCGACGTACCGGTCAGCGACGATTGGGCGCAAGGGGCGCGCAACTTCGTCAACAAGCTTTGGAACGCGGCGCGATTCGCCTTGATGAACGGCGCCACCGTCGACGGCGAAGTGCCCGACAGCGGCGCTCTGTCGGAGACCGACCGCTGGATCCTGTCGCGGCTCGCACGCACGGTCAAAGAGGTCGACAAGAGCTTCGACGACTTCGAGATGGCACGGGCGTGCGACGCGCTTTTCCACTTCACGTGGGATGAATTCTGCGACTGGTACGTCGAGCTCGCGAAGCTTCCGCTGGAGCGGGGCGGAGCTGAGGCGGCGAACACGCGCCGGGTGCTCGGGCATGTGCTTGACGTGCTGCTTCGGTTGTGGCACCCGATAATTCCTTTCATCACTGAGGAACTGTGGGTTTCGCTCACCCACGGAGAGTCGGTCGTCGTGGCTGACTGGCCATCTGGACTGGTCGTGGGCGGTGGCGCGATTCTCGACGTTGAGGCGACGGACTCCGGTGCTGAGCGGGCGGTGGCCGAGTTGCAGGCCATCGTCACCGAGGTCCGCCGGTTCCGTGCCGAGCAAGGGTTGAAGCCCGGTCAGCGGGTGCCAGCGCGGCTAGACGGCTTGGCGGACTCAGCGCTCGCGCCGTTCGACGACCAGATTCGCGCGCTCGCTCGGCTGCAGCGGCCAACGGCTGGTTTCGCCGAAACGGCGGGCCTTCTCGTCGGTGACGTGCGGGTCGCGCTCGACCTGTCGGGCACCATCGATGTCGGGAAGGAACGTGCGCGTCTGCAAAAGGCGCTCGACACAGCGCATAACGAAGTCGGGCTCGCGAAGAAGAAGCTCGCTAACCCCGAATTCACCGGCAAGGCGCCGCAGCCGGTCATCGACAAAATGCGCGCACGGCTGGCTTCGGCGCAAGCCGACGTCGTCCGGCTTGGCCAGCAGCTCGACGCGTTGCCGCCCGCATGACCAGCGCCTCGGCGGACGCGCTCGCCCGCGTGGAGAAGGAG
>JAICLV010000122.1 GCA_025925185.1 Acidothermaceae bacterium | reverse complement strand
TTCGGCTTGGGCTTCGCCTTGGTGCCGACCGCGATCACCTGTGGCACTGGCTGCACGGTGACGACGTCGGACACCAGCGTCTTCGAGGTCGGTTTGCCGTCGGCGTAAACGATTTGGTAGGTGCGCACCCGGGTGCCATTCTTGCCGGCCTGCGCGACCTTCTTGGTGCCGACGTAGAGGCTCGCGTCGTTCTTCGACTGGGTCGTGAACGCGACCGGCGCGCTCTCCTGCACCTGGCCGCTCGTGACGCGCACGATGACGACGGCCAGGCCGTCGATCGGCCTCATGTCGAGCGGGCTGGAGACCGTGTCGCCGGCGTTGACGACGATGCCGGCTTCGTCAAGCGCCTCCCCGAGCGTGCTCTTCGTCGTGACGATCACGTGGGATTGGCCGTCGACCTGGACGGTGATCGTGTGCGGCAAGTTGATGTCGACGCTCATGCCGTCGAGGGGGACGCGGGCGCTGCGGTCCGCCGACAGCTCCGCGCCCGGCGCGCGCATGCCGGCTTGGGCGAGCGCGTCGTCGAGGCTGCTGGCGGTCACCCACACCTGCCGCTGGTCGCCGTCGACGACCAGGTTGAGCAGCCGCCCGCGCTTGATCGTGATGGTCTCGCCATCGTGCAGCGCGGACGACGCGGCGGGCAGCAGGGAGTCGTGCTTGCCGACGGTGATGCCCTGGCGGTCGAGCAACTGGCCCACGGAGCGCGCGTAGCTGTGGACGTCGACGACCTTGCCGTCGACCGCGACGTGCACGGTCTTGTCGAGGGTGACGTACGCGGTCGTGCCGGCCACCACCGCGGCCGTGACAACGCCATAGATCACACCGGTGACGATCTTGCCGGCGGCGGGCTTTCGCACGGGACTCCGTTGTTCACAGGAACCGGTGACATGGGAAGCCAATCAGCCCGAGGCGAAATGCATTTGGGCGCATGCCTCGAACGCTGAAGCAAATAGGACTGGGGCTTCCCCACCCCGGCCGAACACTTTTGCGAACGTAACCAATGGATCCACTATTCGGCAAGTCGGAGCCGCCGTATCGGCGGCCCTTTGGCGCGGTTTGCCCGGTTCTTAGGGTGCGGTTCACCTTGGTGGTGAGCCCGGTCACACTGCCCTGTTACGGATGTGACTGATGTGTCGTCGCACCCGACGCGGCGGGCGCCAGCCCGAAGACGCGCTCGGCGTTGCGGCAGGCGGCGGCCGCCATCTCGTCCTCATCGACGCCCAACACGGCGGCCAACGCGCGCACGGTCAGCGGCACCAGGTACGGCGCGTTGGGCCGGCCGCGATACGGCGCGGGAGTGAGGAACGGCGCGTCAGTCTCGACAAGCAAAAGCTCAAGCGGGACGACGGACGCCGCTTCCCTTGTGGTTGCTGCGTTCTTGAAGGTGACCGTGCCAGAAAACGAGAGATAGTAGCCTCGCTCAACGCAGTACCTCGACATCGAGATATCGCCAGAGAAGCAGTGGAAGACTGTGTGCTCTGGCGCGCCGTCTTCTTCGAGCACTCTCAGCACATCGTCGTGCGCGTCACGGTCGTGGATGACCAGCGCCTTGCCGATCTGCTTGGCAATCGCGATGTGCCGGCGAAACGCGGCCTGTTGGATCTGCGGATCGACGCGACCCCAGTAGTAGTCGAGGCCCGTCTCTCCGACCGCGCGCACATTCGGCAACGCTGCCAACGCGGCGAGTTCGTCGGCGTCAGCGTCGGTGAAATCGGCTGTCTCGTTGGGATGCACGGCGACCGCGGCGTAGACGTCGGCGAATGCGGCGGCGGTCTGGGCGCACCACCGCGACGACGCCATCGTGTCGCCGACCGTCACCACGCGGCGCACTCCGACCGCCTGCGCCGCTCGCAGCGCCTCGGCCACTGGAACGCCCATCGCGTCGAGGTGACAGTGCGAGTCGATGGTCTCGACCCGCAGCGGTTCGGGCGCCGGCGGAGCGGGCGCCGGCGGAGCGGGCGTACCCGCCCTGCCCGCCGTGCCCGACGTACCCGCCGTGCCCGACGCGCCGTTATCCACGTCGGGGCGGCGGGCGGTCATGTCGGGGCGGCGGGCGGTCACATCGGGGCGGCGGGCGGTCACGACGTCGCGGTGGCAGGCAGTCACGACGTGGGGGCGGCGGGCTCGTCGGTCAACCGCGGGAACAGCGACTCGCCCTTTGTCAGCCGAGCACCCGCCGGTAATTGCCCCCAGCGCCCCGCGTCGTCGACCCGTTGCGACGCCAACTCACCGAGCCGCTCCGAAGCCCCTAGCGACTCCCACAGCGCCGCGGACGACGTCGGCATCACCGGGTTCAGCAAGACGGTGAGCACCCGCAATCCTTCGGCGGCCGTGTACAACACCGTCTCCACCCTCGCCTTCGCCCCCGGATCGGTGTCGATGGCCTTGGCCACCTTCCACGGCTCCTGCTCGGACAAATAGAGGTTGAGCGCGTTGACGAGATCCCAGATCGCGGCCAGCCCGCCGGAGAAGTCGAGCGCCAGCATCGCCGCGTCGGCACGCGAGACGACGGACGACGCGATGTCCGCGATCCGCGACTCCGCGTCGCCCGCGGCGTCCGGTGAGGGAAGCATGCCGTCGAAGTAGCGTTGCGTCATCGCGGTGACGCGCGAGGCGAGATTTCCTAGCCCGTTGGCCAATTCGGCGTTGTAGCGGGCGGTCATGTCCTCCCAAGAGAAGGAGCCATCCTGACCGAACTGGATCGCGCGCAGGAAGTAGTAGCGGAACGCGTCGGAGCCGAAGTGGTCGGTGATCTGCGACGGCGCGATACCGGTGAGCTTCGACTTGCTCATCTTCTCGCCGCCGACGAGCAGCCACCCGTGGGCGAAAACCTTGCGCGGCAAGGGAATCCCGGCCGCCATGAGCATCGCCGGCCAGATGACCGCGTGAAAGCGCAGGATGTCTTTGCCAACGAGATGCACGTCGGCAGGCCAGGTTGACTTGAACTTCGCTGCGTCGCCGGCGTCGGACGAGTCGAGACCGACCGCGGTGGCGTAGTTGAGCAACGCGTCGAACCAGACGTAGACGACCTGCGCGTCGTCCCACGGCACCTTGACGCCCCAGTCGAACGACGAGCGCGAGATCGACAGGTCGGAAAGCCCGGAGCGGATGAACTGCAGCACCTCGTTGCGCGCGCTCTCGGGCTCGACCGCTTCGGGGTGCTCGGCGTAATGGGCGAGCAACGCGTCGGCGTATTTCGACAGCCGGAAGAAGTAGTTAGTCTCGCTCAACTGCTCCACCGGGCGCCCGTGAATAGCGCACACCTTTTGCCCGGCGTAATCGCCGGTGCCCTCGACCAGATCGCCGGGGAGTTTGAACTCCTCGCAGCCCACACAGTACGGACCCTCGTAAAGGCCCTCGTAGATCTCGCCTTTGTCGTGCAGGTCTTGCAGAAAAGCCTGCACCCGCTGGGTGTGGCGGGGTTCCGTCGTCCGGATGAAGTCGTCGTTGGCGATCTCGAGCGAGCGCCACACCGGTCGCCACGCCTCATCGACCAACCGGTCGACCCAAGCCTGCGGCGACACGTCGTGTGCCTCGGCGCTTCGCAGCACCTTCTCGCCGTGCTCGTCGGTGCCGGTGAGAAACCAGACCCGCTCGCCGCGCTGCCGATGCCAGCGGGTCAGCACGTCGCCTGCGACCGTGGTGTAGGCGTGGCCGATGTGCGGGACGTCGTTGACGTAGTAGATCGGCGTGGTGAGGTAGAACGCCTTCGAGGCAGGGGCGGGGGCGGCTGCGGGATCGGTCACACGTTCAAGGTTACCGATCACCGGCAAACCGCTACTCCTGACGCTTGCGCGTGATGAGCGCGTCGAAGACCGCCCGCCGTCCGACACCGGTGGTCTTGCCGACGGTCGCGACCGCCTCTTTGCGGCTCATCCCGGCCAGCTCGGCGACCTCGACGAACTCGGCGAGGGTCGCGGCGTCGTACTCCCCCGCCTCCAGCGGCGTGGCGCCTTCGACCACGAGGGTGATCTCGCCTTTCACGCCGTCGTCGGCCCAGGCGGCCAGGTCGGAGAGCGCGCCGCGCCGGACCTCCTCGTACGTCTTGGTCAGCTCGCGGCACACGGCGGCAGCGCGCGATCCGCCGAAGACCTCGGCGAGCGCGCGCAATGTCTCGGCCAGCCGGTGTGGGGCCTCGAAGAACACCATCGTGCGCCGTTCGGTGCGCAAGGACTCGAGCCGCTTGGTGCGCTCGCCGGCGCGGCGCGGCAGGAACCCCTCAAAGCAGAATCGGTCGACCGGCAGCCCCGACAGCGCGAGCGCGGTCGTCACCGCCGACGGCCCTGGGACGCAGGTGATCGCGACCCCGGCGTCGATCGCCGCCGTGACGAGCCGGTAGCCGGGGTCGGAAATCGACGGCATGCCCGCATCGGTGATCAGCAGCACCCGCTGGCCTTGCTTCAACTCGTGGAGGAGTTGCGGAACTCGACCGGCTTCGTTGCCGTCAAAAAAGGAGATCACCCGACCAGGGATGTTCACGCCGAGTGATCGGGCAAGCCGCTGCAACCGGCGGGTGTCCTCGGCCGCGATGATGTCAGCGTCGGTGATTGCGTCGCGTAACCGCTGGGGGGCGTCGCCCGGGTTGCCAAGGGGCACGCCCGCCAGGACAAGCAGCCCTCGGGGAGTGTTGAGCGCCATGGGTGCCATCAAACCAGCGTGGGCTGGGGACGCGGCGCTGCACGACGCCCACCGTGACCGGCGCTTCGCGACGCTGTGGAATCTCGGACGACGGGGGGCGGGCGAGGGCTGGCCGCCGTTCGTCGCCTTCGTCGCGGGTTGGCTGGTGGTGGCCAGCCGGGTGCCCGGCGGATGGGCGGCCGCCTTCAACCCGGCCAGCTGGGACCGCAACGACTCCGGCCAGTACCTGAAGATCGCACGCCACGGTTACCGCATGAGCACCTATTGCGGTGCCGCGACGTTCCCGAGACCAGGGCTTCCCGGCAAGCGGCTGTGCGGCAACGTCACCTGGTTCGCCGGCTATCCGGCTCTCATGCGGGCGCTGTCGTTGACCGGCGTTTCCGTGATGGCGGCCGGGTTGATCATCGCCTGGCTGGCGTGGTACCTCACGTTGCTGATGATCTGGCTGCTGGCGCGGCCTGAGACCTCCGGCTTCTTCGCGGCCGGCCGTCGCTGGGCCTGCGTGCTGCTCGCCGCTGTGTTTCCCGGTCAGGTCTACTTCGCGGCCATCTTCCCGATCTCGCTGGCAACCTTCGGGATGCTCGCCTGCGTCTACTTCGCCACCCGGCTGCCACGCCGCTGGCCTGCGCTGATCGCAGGTGCCCTCGCCGGCAGCGCGTACCTGGCGTCGGTGGCGGTGCTGCCCGGGCTGGCGCTCGCGGTCGTCGTCCGCTGGGGCCGGCAGCATCGGACGTCGCTCGCGTTTGCCGGGGCGGGCGTGTGCGTCGGGGTGCTTGCGGTGTTGGGCTACGCGCAGTGGGCGGTCGGGCACTGGAACGCCTACTTCATGACCGAGCGGCTCGAGTACCGCGTGGGCATGCATAACCCGCTGCCGGCGCTGGCCACCAGGTTTCATCAGGTGTGGCCGCTGCCACTTCCGGGCGCCGGGCGGACGATCGCCGAGCAGACCCTCGTGGTCTGGGTCGTGCTCGCGTTGGCGGTCGTCGGATTCGCGATCCTGCGCGGCGCGCCGAGCCGCCACCGCCGCGGCCGCGCCATCCTCACGTCGTCCGACCTGGTCATGTTGGTGACCGCCGTGGCGGGCTGGGTGATCCCGTATGTGGGCGGCGGGAGGTTGTCGGTCTATCGCGCGGAGGCGCTGGTGATCGTGGCGGTGCCGCTGCTGCGCCGGGTGCCGATGGTCCTGCTGCTGCCGCTGATGTTGGGGGCGACGTGGGTCGCGTGGCAGATGGCCCCACTCTTCTTCAACCGCGTGCTCGTGTGAGCGTTGGCGACCGAGGGTCGGCCTCTACGATGACGGGCGTGGCCGCGACCTACACCGACTCGCCCGACGCGGTCGCTCCTTCCCGGGTCTCGCCGCGGGCGCTGCGGGCCCGGCTGGTGCCGCCGTTCGTCGACAGCGCGCTGTGGGGCTGGATCGGGCCGCTGTTGGTGACCGCCGTCGCGGCCTATCTGCGGTTCAACCGGCTCTCAATCCCGGGCAGCAAGGCGTTCGACGAGGTCTACTACGCGCACGACGCGCAGAGCCTGCTGATGTACGGCGTCGAGACCGGCAAGAACGGTCCGCCCGAGACGTTCGGGCCGGTGGAGTACGTGGTGCACCCGCCGCTCGGCAAGTGGATGATCGGCTTCGGCGAGTGGATCTCCAACTACGACAGCTTCGGCTGGCGGCTCTCGGCGGCGATCGTCGGCACGCTGTCGGTGCTGCTCGTGGCGCGCATCGCGCGGCGGATGACCCGCTCGACGCTGTTCGGTTGCGCCGCTGGCCTGCTGATGTGCCTCGACGGCCTGGAGTACGTGCAGAGCCGCATGGCGATGCTCGACATCTTCTTGATGTTCTGGGTGGTCGTCGCCTTCGGGTTCTTGATCCTCGATCGCGACCACGTGCGTTCCCGCGTCGCCGCGCGGGCAGCCGCTATCAACGGCCCGGACGACGCCCGCGGCTTCGGGCCGCGGGTGGGCTTCCGGTGGTGGCTGCTCGCGTCTGGGATTTCGTTGGGCGCCGCGACCGCGTGCAAGTGGAACGGCGCCTACTTCATCCCGGCGTTCGCCCTGCTCGCGATGTTCTGGACGATGGGCGCGAAGCGGGCCGCGGGCGTGCAGAAGCCGTTCGTGTCGACGCTCGCGCGCGACGTCCCCGGCGGTCTGCTCACCATGGTGTTGGCGCCGATCGCCACCTACATCGCGTCGTGGACCGGCTGGTTCTTGAGCAACGCATCGCACGCGTACGACCGGGCGTGGGCCAACGGCCGGTCGACGGCATGGGGCAT
>JAICLV010000231.1 GCA_025925185.1 Acidothermaceae bacterium | reverse complement strand
TCATCAGCCGCGCCTGCAGCCCCATGTGCGCGTCGCCCATCTCGCCTTCGATCTCCGCGCGAGGCACCAGCGCGGCCACGCTGTCGACCACGATGAGATCCACCGCGCCCGAGCGCACCAGTTCGTCGGCGATCTCGAGCGCCTGCTCGCCGGTGTCGGGCTGGCTGACGAGCAACGCGTCGGTGTCGACGCCGAGCGCGCGGGCGTATTCGGGGTCGAGGGCGTGCTCGGCGTCGATGAACGCTGCGACCCCGCCGGCCGCCTGCGCGTTGGCGACGGCGTGCAGGGCGACGGTCGTCTTGCCCGAGCTCTCCGGCCCGTAGATCTCGATCACCCGGCCACGCGGCAGCCCGCCGATGCCGAGTGCGACGTCGAGGGCGATCGACCCGGTGGGGATCACCTCGATCGGGGTCGCGGCGCGCTCACCGAGGCGCATGACCGAACCCTTGCCGTGCTGCTTCTCGATCTGCGCGAGTGCGACGTCGAGCGCCTTGTCCCGGTCGAAGCTGGTGGCCATCGTGGCACCCTTCCGTGGTTGTCTGTCGTGTCGTCAGCGACGCTAGGGCCGGGCACCGACAGAACCGTGGCAACGCGCCCGGCTGTGGACGGCGGGCGAATTTCGGCGGGTCCTGTGGATTGCCGTGTCGAACCCTAGCCGAACAGGTGTTCGACTTTCGGCGACACGCCGGAAGGCCTCACCGCAATGACGCGGGTACCTCGAACTCGGCACAGATGGCCCGCCAGACCTCTTTGGCATCGACCCCGGCCGCGAGCGCCTCGTTCACCGTGGCGCCGAGCAGCGGCAGCCTGTAGTCGGCCGCCACGCTGGCGGCGTAGGACTCGCCGAACCGGACGTTCATCCGCCGCCAGAACTCGGTAATCCGCACGATCGAACCGCTCCGCTCGTTCCTCGCTCCGCTTGATTGATCGGCGAAGCCTGTGCCCATGGTGCGCTCCGCAAGTCGCTCACGGCCCACCATACGATCACCATGTGACGAGCCCTGACGAGTGGTACGCGCTGCCCGTCCTCGCCGGCCGCCTGATCCGCCTCGAACCGCTGGCGGTCGAGCACGCCGACGGCTACCTCGCGGCTGCGGGCAAGGACGACGACGCCGAGGAGGTCTTCCGTTGGATGGCGCCGGGCGCGCCCCAGTCCGTCGACGAGGCGCGTGCCCACATCCTCGCCTCGCTCGCCGCCCGGGCCCGCGGTGAGCGGTTCGCCTACGCACAGTTCGATGCGGTCACCGGCGAGTTCGCCGGCTCGTCGTCGTTCTACGACGTCGTGCCCACGGTGCGCACGATCGCCATCGGCCACACCTGGCTGGGCCGGCGGTGGTGGCGCACCGGGCACAACACCGAGTCGAAGCTGTTGATGCTCACGCATGCGTTCGACACGCTCGGCGCGGCCCGCGTGGTCTGGCACACCGACATCAACAACACCCGATCGCAGGCCGCGATCGCGCGCCTGGGCGCGACCCGCGAGGGCGAGCTGCGCAAGCACCGCATCCGCCGCGACGGGTCGTGGCGTACAACCGTGCAGTACTCGATGACCGACGACGACTGGCCGGCGGCGCGCGACTACCTGACGGGCCGCCTGGCAGCCGCGCTCGACTAACGTCGGAGGCGTGGCTGGCGAGGTGCGCATCGGCACGTCGGGGTGGCTGTACCCGCCGTGGCGGAAGGTGTTCTATCCGCCGAAGCTGCCGCACAAGAGGGAGCTCGAGTACCTCTCGTCCCAGCTCAACAGCGTCGAGATCAACGGGACGTTCTACTCGCTGCAACGGCCGTCCAGCTTCCTGTCCTGGCACGCGCAGACACCGGACGACTTCACCTTCGCGGTGAAGGGGCCGCGGTTCATCACGCACATGAAGAAGCTCGCCGACTCGGAGACGCCGCTGGCCAACTTCTTCGCGTCAGGTGTGCTCGCGCTCGGCGACAAGCTCGGGCCGGTGCTGTGGCAGCTGCCGCCGAACTTCGGGTTCAACCCGGACCGGCT
This sequence comes from Acidothermaceae bacterium, assembly GCA_025925185.1. The sequence continues at coordinate 855 of JAICLV010000231.1, read as the reverse complement.
CGCCGCATTCTTCGCGCAACTCCCCCGCTCGACCGGCGAGGCCGCGTACCTGGCGCGCAAGCACGACGCCCGGCTGGAGAACCGCGCGTTCACCACTGCGCGCACCGACAGGCGGCTGCGGCACGCGCTCGAGATCAGGCACAAGAGCTTCGAGACGGCGCAGTTCACCGACCTGCTGCGCGAGCACGCGGTCTCGCTCGTCATCGCCGACACGGCCGGGCGCTGGCCGCTCATGCGCGACGTCACGTCCGACCTCGTCTACGTGCGTCTGCACGGCGACGTCGAGCTCTACGCCAGCGGCTACACCGACGAGGCACTCGACGCGTGGGCCGCCGAGATCCGGCAGTGGACCTCGGCCGGCCTCGACGTGCAGGTGCACTTCGACAACGACGCCAAGGTGCATGCGCCGTACAACGCCATCTGCCTCTCGGAGAAGTCGGGCCTCACTCCTCCGACGCGGCAGTCGGCATCTTCTCGCTGATCAGGTCCATCACCGAGGAGTCGGTCAGCGTGGTGACGTCGCCGAGCTCGCGGTGGTCGGCGACGTCGCGCAGCAGCCGGCGCATGATCTTGCCCGAGCGGGTCTTCGGCAGTTCCGCCACGATCATGATCTGTCGCGGCTTGGCGATCGGACCGATCTCGGACGCGACGTGGTCGCGCAGCGTCTTGATGAGCTGCTCGCCCTCAGCCTCTTCGGTCGGGCCGCCGCCGCGCAGGATCACGAACGCGACGATGCCCTGACCGGTCGTCGGGTCGGTCGCTCCGACGACCGCCGCCTCGGCCACGGACGAGTGCGACACGAGGGCCGACTCGACCACGGTGGTCGAGATGCGGTGTCCCGACACGTTCATCACG
>JAICLV010000032.1 GCA_025925185.1 Acidothermaceae bacterium | reverse complement strand
GGTGAAATCGAGTCTCCGCAAGCCTGGTTGACGACGGTCGCCAGTCGCATGTGCCTCACCGTGCTCGGCTCCGCCCGGGTGCGGCGCGAGCGTTATGTGGGGGAGTGGATACCCGAGCCGCTGGCCGATCGCGCGGAGTGGGCCAACGGGCGAACCGGCGGCGGCACGCCCGACCCGGCCGATCGGGTCACCCTCGACGAGTCGGTCAACATGGCATTGCTGGTTGTGCTCGACTCGATGACGCCGGCGGAGCGCGTCGCATTCATCCTGCACGACGTCTTCCGCTACTCTTTCGCCGAAGTCGCCGAGATCGTCGGGCGCACACCGGCGGCTTGTCGCAAGCTCGCCTCCTCTGCTCGCCGACGAGTCGGCGGCGCGCGAGCGCCGTCGACCCCGATCGCCAAACGAGCCGAGATCGTGCGCAAATTCAAGCGGGCTTGGGAATCCCAGGACATCAACGCCTTGATCGGGCTGCTCGACCCCGACGCGACAGCAATCGCCGACGGCGGTGGTCTCGCGTTGACCTTCTTGGAGCCGATCGTCGGCGGTGGGCCGATAGCGCGCGCCTGGGTCGAGCTCGCCAGCCACATGACGAGCGGGATGCGGCTACTGGAGCGCACGGTGAACGGCCAGCCCGGCCTGATCACTCAGGACGACGGGTCGACGGTGACAGTGTTCGCCTTCGATATCGCCGACGGCCGGATCAAACGCATCTGGGTCGTTCGCAATCCCGAGAAGCTCCGCACTTGGGCGACGGCCTGACGCACGGACGGCCTTGACGTCGGGCGGCGTGCCATCATGGGCCGCGTGAGCGAGCGCACAGACACGGCGACGATTCGATTCGAGACCGCGGCCCTCGCGGTCGACGAGTCGACGATTCTGCGGTTGCCCGAGAACGCGAGCCAGCTGCTTCCCTCGCGGGGCCAGGTGGCGGTGCGCGGCTCGATCAACGACGTCGAGTTCCGCACGGTGGTCGAGCCTGACGGCATGAAGGGCCACTGGATCAGGCTCGATCGGCGACTCCGGAAGGCCACCGGTATTTCAGCCGGCGACCCGGTGCGCGTGGCCGTCGAGGTCGTGTCGGAATGGCCGGAACCCGACGTGCCGTCCGACCTCTCGGCCGCTCTTTCAGGCGCGCCGGATGAGATTCGCGCCATCTGGCAAGACATCACGCCGATGGCCCGCTGGGAATGGGTGCGCTGGGTAAACGCAACCCCAAATCCGGCGACACGTGAGCGGCGGGTCGAGGTCGCCGTTTCCAAGATGAACGACGGCAAGCGGCGGCCTTGCTGTTTCGACCGCTCCGCGTGCACGGATCCAGCGCTGGCGAAGAACGGCAAGCTGCGCGGACTTTCGAGCGCTGGCCGCGACTAGACCGCGACCCGGCGCAGCGTCGTGTAGCCGCCGACGCCAAGCGCGATCGTGGCTGCCGCGAGAATGCCGGCGAAGCCGATAGCGCTGAGCGTCGTGAAGAACGAGCCGACCTCGGGCCAGGCGTGCGTCCACGTCGTCGCAAGCGCTCCGAACGTGAGGACCGACAGCTGCGTCGCCACGAACGCGAGCACACCGATGGCGCCTCGGTGCCGATACACGACGCCGTACCAAATGCCGTACACCATGACGGCCGCTCCAAGCACGAACGCGGTCGCGAGCGTGTCGTACCACGATCCCTCAAACAGCCACGGCACCCGGAAGAAATGCATTTGCACGCCCCATCCGTTGCCCGCGCGCTCGATCACCTGCGCGGCGGTGACGCCGATCGCGTACACCGCGGCCATGCCGACCACCACGATCGACGTGCCTCGGTAGAACGCACGCCGACTCAGGCCGAGCGTGAGTCCGAACGGCAGCCGCTGCACGATCATCACGACGCCGACGGTCATCAGCCAGATGTAGAGCGCCGAGATCGCGAATGTGTACCCGCCGCCTACTGGCGTCGGCACGACCGCAAAGATCACCAGGTTCACGAGAAAGACGAACACCGTGATGGCGACGGGCAGCCAGAGCAGGGTGCGGTCGAGCAGGTGGTACCGCGCGACCTTGATCGCCGTGCCGCTGAGTGTCGTGTTCATGCCGAGACCTTCCGTTGGACGTCGAGCGTCTCACCCGACGCGTGCACTAGAAGTTGTTGCAGGGAAAGGGGTTCGAGGGTCACCCCGAGCGCGAGCGCTCGGGCGCGCGCCGTCGCGTCGACCGGCGCGGCAATCGTGACGGCGGCGCGCGACCCGATCGCGCGGTGGTGCAGCACCCGCCGCTCCGCCACGTATTCATCAACCGCGGCGCGCGGGCCGCTCACGGTGGAGACCGTGCCGCGAACATCGTCGGCGGGCGCGTCGAGCACCACCCGCCCGCGGTCGAGGACGACGACGTGCTCGAGCGCGTCAGCGACCTCGTCGATGAGGTGCGTCGACAGCAAGATCGCCCGCGGGTTCTCGGCGTAGTCCGTCAGCAGCCGGTCGTAGAACAATTGCCGCGCGACGGCGTCGAGCCCGGCGTATGGCTCGTCGAACAACGTGAGGTCGGCCCTTGCCGCCAGCCCGATGACAATCGACAGCGCGGATCGCATGCCGCGCGACAGTCGCTTCACCGCGCGGCGTGGCGGAAGGCGGAAGTCGTCGAGCAGCGACGCCGCGAACTCGTCGTCCCAGTTTGGGTAGAACCACGACGCGGCCTGCACGGCGTGGCCGACGCGAATATCGGGGAACGACTGGTCTTCCCGCACGAACGCGATTCGCCGCAGCACCGCGTCGTTCTCCAGCGGGACGGCGCCGAAGACGCGCACCGTGCCGCCGGTGGCGAATTCCTGGCCCGCGACAATCCGCATCAGCGTGCTCTTGCCTGCGCCGTTGCGGCCGAGCAGCCCGGTGACGCGGCCGTCGGCGATGTCGAGGGTCAGGTCGTCGAGCGCCGCCGCGTCGTGGTACTTGCGGGTGAGTCTGGACGTCGAGATTGCGCTGGTCATCGTGATAACCCTCCGATGGCGTGCAGATCGGCGTCGTCCGACCTGGTCTGGTGAATGAGTGCCACGAGCGCGTCGTCGTCGATGCCGAGGCGGCGGGCCTCGGTGAGCATCGGTGTCAGGTATTGCTCGACGAACTCGCCGCGGCGGCGGGATAGCAACTTCGTGCGGGCGCCGGCGACGACGAACATGCCGACGCCACGGCGCTTCTCCAGCAGTCCGTCGTCGAGCAGCATGGCGAGTCCTTTGGCGGCGGTGGCGGGGTTGATCCGGTGGAACGCGGCGAGCTCGTTGGACGACGGCGCGCGGTCGCCCTCGGCGAGGCTGCCGTCGGCGATGTCGTCAGCGAGTTGGCCGGCGATCTGCACGAACAGGGGAGTGCCCTCGTCGAGCATGCCGCCTCCGTCCCGCGTCCATTGGTTCATTACTCGAGTAATGTACCCATGAACCGGGTCGAGCGCAAGCGGGGCGGTGGACCGGGCCGGCTAGCGCGCAGTCAGCACGCAGAACTCGTTGCCGTCGGGATCGGCGAGCACGACCCAAGGCACGTCGCGCTGGCCGATGTCGACGCGCCTCGCGCCAAGCGAGAGCAGCCGCGCGACTTCCGCCGCCTGGTCGCCGTCCGCGGGTGGCGCGACGTCCAAGTGAAGGCGGTTTTTCGCGACTTTGGGTGGGATCGGCGGACCGCCCCAGGTGATGAGCTGCCCGGTGCCGCCTGGGTCGCGGATCGCCGTCTCCCCGTGTTGATCCCACACCAGCGCCCAACCCAGCGCCTCGCTCCAGAACATGCCGACCTCGCGGGTGCCGGCGCAGGTGAGCGAGCCCAACCGGCTGTTGCGCGAGACGAAGCTGTTGTCGGGCTCGAGAACACAAAACGGGTTGCCGTCAGGGTCGGCCAGGACGACGTGACGCGCGTCGCGACCTTGCCCGATGTCGATATCGCGCGCGCCGAGATCGACCAACCGCGCCACGGTTTTCCGCTGGTCCTCCTCGGACGCGCTGCTGAGGTCGAGATGGATCCGATACGGGTTGACGTCACCGTCGGTCGTCACGCCGAAGAGGAGGGTGAAGCTCGTGCCGTCCGTCGGCGCGAGGTCCACCTCGTCGTCCGATACATTGCCGATTTCCCAGCCGAGCGTGTTCGCCCAGAAGCGCGCGAGCCGGAGGGGATCGGGCGTGTCCCATACCAGGGCGTTGAGGTCGAGCGCCATCGCGACAACATACGACCGGGCGGCGGGGTCGCCGTCCGGTTTTTCGAAGGGAGTTCCACAGGTGCGCATCGAGCGGCTTGACCATCTGGTGCTGACCGTTGCCGACGTCGACGCGACCGTCGACTTCTACGAGCGGGTGCTCGGCATGGCGCCGGTGACGTTCGGGGCCGGACGACGCGCGCTCGCGTTCGGCCGGCAGAAGATCAACCTGCACCAAGCCGGCGCGGAGTTCGAACCGAAGGCAGGTCGTCCAACGCCGGGATCGGCCGACCTGTGCTTCGTCACCAGCACGGATTTGGACGACGTGGAGCGGCGTCTGCGCGAGGCCGGCGTCGAGATCGAGGAAGGGCCGGTCGACCGCACCGGCGCGCTCGGGCCGATCCGCTCCGTCTACTTCCGCGATCCCGACCTCAACCTGATCGAGGTGTCGGTCTACCCGGTGCCCCCCGAGCGGGGCGAAGACCCCCCGAGCTAGGCGTTGACGCCACGCTCAGGGGGTTTCGGCCCCCTGAGCGTGATCAACATCCGCGGGCTGCGGTCAGTGCTTGAAGTGTGACGGGAAGGCGCCGATGATCCCGCTGCTCAGCATGTCCGCCATGTTGAGGATGTGCAGGTGGACGGCGTCGTAGTCGTTAACGCTGGCGGTGAAGTTCCCGTTGAGTTCGTCGCTGGCCTCGGCGAGAGTCTGGTCGAGGTGCACCTTCATGTCGTCACGCATCAACGCTTGCGGCCAGAATCGGGGATTCGCCTTCGCGAGGAAGTCCGCGATGGCGTTAGCGTTGGCGTACCAGCGCGCGTCGGCGTCGTTGAACGCCGCTGTGTCGCCGTCCTTCGCCGCCTGCATAATCTCCACCGCGATCGTGATGTGGTCATGCAGCAGGGCGGTCAGTCGGGTACCGGCCGCGTTTCCGTAGAAGGGCTTGATCGCGTTGCCGATGTCGACCTGGTTTTGCAGCAACCGGGCGGCCGTCGCGTCGAAGCCTTCGGAGCCGTCGGCGAAGTCGACGATCGCCAACCTGGTCCAGGTGACGTGGTCCTCCCACAGTTTGCGCATCTGGTCGTGAAACGCGAGGGCGGACGACGTGTGGATCGCAACCACCTTTCCATGACCGTGTCCGCCCGGGCCTTCGGCGGCGTCGGCATGTTCATGGGAGGTCGTCACGGTGATCAACGCCGCCAAGACGGCGACGAGCACCAAGACGACCATCGGGGTCGCTCTCCTGCGGTCCGCGATCGTGGTTCTCATGGGGTTTCCTTTCGGGTTATGAGGAATAGGCTCGTGAGCCCGCCGAGGACCTCCGCGGCGGTTATCACGGCTCCGATCGGATCCAGCTCTTCTGGATCGGGGATCAAGAACGGCAGCCCCGATGTGCGGGACAACACGTAAGCGGCGGCGGTGCCGAGCAACATCAACCCCGTGGCGAGGTAGGTCGCCCTCGTAACCGCCGCCCTGTGCGGCCTGCGCAACGCCACCGCCGCGACGGCCGTGAGGACGGCGGACAAGACGAATGCGCCGCCCAGCCTCGGACCGCCTTCGCGCAGATGGTCCGGGACGAGCGCCGCGTGCACTCCTGCGCTGGCGGCGCAGACGAGCACGATCGCGCGGCGAAGGCCGACGTTGACCTGAGTTGACCTGACCGTCAGGATTGGGGCTATCGAAAGGTCCATGTCGTGTTGGTGTCTGTGCTGCGGTCGCTCTTACCTCGCCACCGCGAAAACCCGGCGGCAAGCCGGGGTAAGAAGTGGTCGCTGCGCCGACACAAACCTGATATGCGAGACATGAAGGAAGCCCGGCGGATGTCGGGCGCGACGCCGTCCGACGATCACGATCAAGTGACGGCTTGGCGGTTCCGTCGACTGCTCGACGCAGGGCTCGATTATCCGCAGGCGGAGCATCTCGCGGCGCTACCAGGCGTCGATCTGCACGAGTTGCTGAGTCTCATCGACCGCGGGTGCCCCGCGCATTTGGCCGCCCGGATTCTCGACCCGTTCGTCGAAGCGACTCCCGGCGAATGACGGCAATCAGCCGCAGCGCCGGCAGTCACCCGACGCCTGTGGTCGAGACCGACGACTGGGTGGTGCGGCTGTCGACTCCGGGGCCGGGTCGCGACGCCGCGCTTCGGGAACTGCACGGGTTGCTGCTGCGAGCAGCGAGGTATCAGGTGTCGCGGATGAGAGCGTTGGCCTCCACTCTCGGCGCCGAACGAATCGACGAGATCGTCAACCAGTCGGCGGACGAGGCGATGGTGGCGTTGCTGGGAAAACTCTCGACGTTCGAGGGCCGCAGTCGTTTCACGACTTGGGCTTACAAGTTCGCGGTGTTGCAGGCGGCCGTCGAGGTCCGTCGCCACGCGTGGGTCGGTCGCGAGATCCCGCTCGAGCAGTCGGTCGAGCCGTGGTCGAGCGGCCCGACACCGGCCGAGTACTCCGAGGCCGCGGCGCTGTCGGCCGCGATAACGACGGCGATCGACACGGCGCTGACCACACACCAGCGGCAGATCGTCATCGCCGTCCTTATCGACGACGTCCCTATCGACATCTTGGCCGAGCGTCTCGGCAGCTCGCGCAACGCGCTGTACAAGACGCTGCACGACGCGCGCGACGCGTTGCGGACGAAGCTCATAGCGGCCGGGCATCTGCCCGCTACGCAATCGGCGGCGGCACGATGAGCGCGCACCGCGACAACTTGACTCCGGAGGTAATGCGCCGGCTCACCGCCGACCCGCATCCGTGGCTGTCGTGCGACGAGTGCTTCCGGCTAGTCGATCAATTCGTCGATTTGCTGCTTGACGAAGGACCGCTCGCCGCAGAGCGAATGCCGGCGATGCGTGCGCATCTCTCTGGATGCGCAGCCTGCCGTGAGGAAGCCCAGACGCTGCTCGCGCTCGCGGCCGCTGACCGAGCGCTCGCCGCCGACGAGGTCGACGACGTCCAGCGCGTGCTTACCTTGTAGCGCGCCTTGCAGCGCGCCGGTCAATCGGCATGAGCAGCTACCCGTGGTGGCATTGGCGAGACGACGCTACCGCTCGTCGTCCGAGATCACCGGCTTGATGTCGATGACGGGGGTGCCGCCGATTGCCTCGAGCGGTCGCACGTGCAGCCGACCGTCCGCGACATCTAGGACGGTGACCCGGTGCAGGCCGATCGGGTTCGGTCGCGCCGGCGACCTGGTGCTGAACACGCCTCGCTCCGGCTTCGACGCGTCGTCTTGCGGGTGGGTGGCGAGCTCGTCGCGACGCGACTTGTGCAGCCAGGTCAGCACCAGGAGCTCGTCGCCGGCCTTGATGTCGCGCACACCTTCTCGCACCTTCGGGTCAATCACGAGCCAAGCGTCGGGAGCGCCCGCGTATCCCTGGTTCGGCGCGGCTTCGACGTCGATGAGGTTCGACTCGACGTGCCCGATCGGGCGCACCTCGTGGATTTTCCCGGACGACGCGAGGCGTGCTTCATCGAGCACCGGCTGGAAAAGTTCGACAGGGTTGCCGGAGGGGTCTTCGACGATGACCTGGTTTCCGCCGACACCGTGGACGACGTCGTTGCGGAAAGCTGTTCCGTGCTCGCGCAGCGCGGCCACGGTGGCGTCGAGGTCTGAGACCTCGATGCTGAAGCGGTTCCACCCGCCGGGCGCTTGCATGGTCCCGTCGGGCATCGGGGCGCCCCCACCGCCAGGGGCACCGGGCTCGGCCGGCTTCACAAGCACCAGGCGAAGGTCGCCTCTCGACAGCATCGCAAAAGAGTCGTTCGGTTGCATCTGCATCTCGAAGCCAAGGTGCTCCACGTAGAAGCCGACCGCCGCCGGGACGTCATTGACGATGTAACGAACGCTCACCGTGCTCACGCGTCATCACCTCGGGCGCCACCTTACGCGTGCTGTCAGCGGCCGCGGGTGCCTGCCGGTGCACGTTCAACGGGATAGATCCCGTCAGCCGCCTACCAGCGCGGCAGCATGCAGCGGCATCTGAACTCGGGTGTCTAAGGAGCCGCGATCTATGTCGTGGGGCGAATCTAAGGTCACTCGCGCCCGTTCTTTGGGAGGTCTGTTTGCTGCGACCCGTTCGCTGACGCCGCCGGCTATTCGGCGCCGACGGCGAGTGCCTCCATCTCGCGCTCGGTGGCCTCGACCACCTCACGTTTTGGCAGCAGTAGCGGCGTGAGCAGCAGGAGCGCGCCCGCCGACCCAATTGCCCAGCGCAGTCCGACGACGCTCGCGAGCACGCCCCAAAGCGCCGTCAGCAACGCGATGCTCGTCTTGCTGGTGATGTTCCAGGCGGCCAACACCTTCGCGACGCGGTCGTTCGGAGTTTGCTCGAGGCGGTAGGTCGCGAACACCGGGTTGAACATCGCGCAGGTGGTGATGAGCCCGAGCTCCACCGCGGCGACGTACGCGACACCGGCGGCGCCGTGCGGGACGAACGCCAACGCGACCGGCCAGCACGCCCGCAGCGTCCCGGTGTGGCGCAGCAGCGCATGCGCTCCGTAACGCGAACGGAGCGGGCGCGCGAGCCGCGAGCCGGCGAGTCCGCCGACGCAGGGCGCGGCGAACGCGAGCCCGTATTGCCACGGCGCGATTCCGAGTCGGCCGAGCATCAGCACCGCGAGCAGCGGTGCGGTCGTCATCACCAGGCCGTTGAACAACACCGCGTTGGCGAGCAGCGCGCGCAACGACCGATGACCGAGGATGTACCGCCAACCGTCAACCATCTCGCCGCGGCCCCGTCGTCCAGAGAGCACGATCCCGGGTGCTGGCTCACGCCCTGGCATTGCCGCGATTCCCAGTGCCGACAGCAAATAGCTGGCCGCGTCCGCGATCACCGTGACGACCGGCCCGAAGGCGCTGATCAACGCCCCGCCAAGAGGAGGCCCGGTCATCGTCGCGGTCCAGGTCGTCGACTCGAACCGCGCGTTCGCGACCAACAGCCGCTCGGGCGCGACCAGCGCTTTCACGCAACTTCCGCTGGCCGCGCGGAAGCAGATGTCGGCCGCGCCGACGATCACGGCGACCACCACAAGCTGCCCGAACCGCAGCCAGCCAACGGCGTACGCGGTTGGGACGCTGGCCAGCGCGGCGAACCGCACGCCGTCCATCGCGATCATCACGCGGCGCTTGCGGCGCCGTTCCACCCACGGCCCGAGCGGCACAGCGACGACGGCGCCCACTGCCAAGCCGGACGCCGCGAGCAGCGACACCGCCAAGGGGCCGGCGTGCAATGCCAAGATCGCGACCATCGGGAAGGCGTCGAACGCCAGCCAGGTGCCGAAGGTGCTGACGGCGAACGCGGCCCACAGCCATCCGAATGAGGGTCCCAGCGAGTCGCGGCGCACCCGCACCACGATGGTTACCGCGGGCCTGGCACGGATAGCCGACACGCCGCAACGGCCGCCGCGAGCAAAGAAAAAGAGAGGACGAAGTCCTCTCCACTCTCAACGTATAGCGCAGGTGGGGACTTGCCGCAAGACCCTGGTCGTGTCGCACAATCGCGGTCCGGGGTTGATTGCTTGGAGGGCGGCGATGGACGACGGCAACGCGCACGAACCCGTGACCTACGAACGCTGCGACCATGTCGGTGGCCCGTTCTACCACGGAACGAAGTCCGCACTCGTCGTCGGCGACGCGCTGACTCCGGGCCACGAGTCGAACTTCCACGAGGGCCGGCTCGCCAATCACATCTACTTCACCGCGCTCGTCGAGACGGCGACGTGGGGAGCGGAGCTGGCAACGGCGCTGGCCGGAAGCGCGGAGCGGGGACGTATCTACGTCGTCGAGCCCGAGGGGCCTTTCGAGGACGACCCGAACGTGACCAACAAGAGGTTCCCCGGCAACCCCACGCGGTCGTACCGCACCCGCCATCCGTTGCGCGTCGTCGGGGAGGTCGACAACTGGACAGGTCACGACCCAGAGGTCTTGCAGGGAATGCTCGGCAATCTGGCGCGGCTGCGTGAGCAGGGTCTCGACGTCATCTACGACTAGGCTCTGAGACTAGGCTCAGTGAATGACGCCGAACGCTTTTCTCGACTTGCACGTGCCGGGTCGGCCATTGCTGATTCCCAATCCGTGGGACGTCGGGTCCGCGCGGTTGTTGACATCGCTGGGGTTCAAGGCGCTCGCGACCACGAGCAGCGGCTCGGCGATGGCAATTGGCCGGCTCGACGGTCAGCTCACCCGCAAGGAGGCTCTCGCACACGCCGCGACAATCGCGCGGGCGGTCGACGTCCCCGTGTCCGCGGACCTCGAGAACTGCTTCGCCGACGACCCAACCGAGGCGGCCGCGACCGTGCGCGCCGCTGCGCAGGTTGGCCTTGCCGGGTGTTCGATCGAAGACTGGGACGGCGCGCAAATCTACCCGTTCGACGTCGCCGTCGAGCGGGTGCGCGCGGCCGCCGAGGCGGCGCACGGTGAGCCGCGCGTCATCCTCACCGCGCGGGCCGAGAACCACCTGCACGGGCGCGACGATCTCGCCGACACGATCAAGAGGTTACAGGCCTTTCAGGAGGCCGGCGCCGACGTGCTTTACGCACCGGGAATCACGGATTTGGGGCAGATTCGCAGCCTGGTCAGCGCTGTCGACCGGCCGGTCAACGTGTTGGCGATGGCGGCGACGCCGCCCGTCGCCGAGCTGGCGGCCGCAGGCGTCGCGCGCGTCTCCGTCGGTGGCGCGTTCGCGTTCGCCGCGGCAGGGGCGCTGGTCGCCGCCGCGACGGAGTTGCGAGACCAGGGCACGTACGGCTACACGAAGTTGTCGGCCGCCGGGCGGGCCGCGATCAACGACGCCTTCGGTTGACCTCGTTTATTGGACGACGAGAAGCGTGTTGCCCTCAGGGTCGCGGAACCAGAACATCGGCGGGATCGGGTCGCCCATGCGCACCACCTCGGGGTCGACGTCCACCCCGGCGTCTTTCAACCGGGCGTAGTAGGCGTCGATGTCATCGGTCTGCAAGCTGATGCCCGTCTCGCGCTCGCCGGTCGACGTGCCGGGCGGTGGCGGAGGGAGCGCGATCGTGGTGTCTTGGCCGGGCAGGCCGACCTCGACCCAGCGGTAGCGGTCTCCGAACGGGACGTCGACCCGCTTCTCGAAGCCGAGTGTGTCGACGTAGAACCCGACGAGCTTTTCTTGATCTGCCACGGGGATGACGATGTTCGCCACCTTGTTGATTCGAGCGTTGACCCGCATAGCTTCTCCTTTCCCCGTTCAACGTGTACAGGTTCTACGACGACCGGGGTCGCGAAAGTCATCGGCCAGGTGATCGCTATTTCTTCGTGTGGTGATCGACGAAGCCTTGGACGGTGCGCCACCACACGGCGGCGTTCTCGGGGGACAGGATCCAATGGTTTTCGCTGGTGAACTGGAGGAACCGGTGCGGCAGGTCGGCCGGGTCGCCGTCGAACCGGCTGACCAGGTCCCACCACAGCCGCAGCGCCTCGCTGACCGGCACGCGATAGTCGCGGTTGCCGTGCACGACGAGCATCGGCGTCGTGATGTTGTCGACGAAGTTGTGCGGCGAGTTCTCGGCGTACCAGTCGGGGTGTTGCGCAGACGTGCCAAAGAGCCTCGTCTTCCACGCGGCGCCGTCGGTGGTCGTGTGTTGTTGGTCGAGCGCCCAAAGCCCAGCGTGCGTGACGATCGCCTTGAACCGGTCGGTGTGACCGGCGATCCAGTTCGTCATGTAGCCGCCGAAAGACCCGCCGAGGCAAGAGGTTCGTGCGCCATCAAGCTCGGGCCGCTCGAGCACCGCCTCCAGCACCGCCTGGACGTCGTCCCACACCAACCGTGCGCGGTGCGGCCAGGCGCGCGCGAGCCAACCGTGGCCGTAGCCGGTGGAAAGCGCGGGATCAGGCAGGACGACGGCGTAGCCACGCGCGACCGCGACCCACGGGCACCAGCGCCAGTTCCACGCGTTGTAGGAGCTGAACGGGCCGCCGTGAATCCACAGCTGCACGGGCACCGGCGCGTCAGCGCCGGCGACGTCCGGAACGCAAAGCCACGCGCCGACGGTGGCACCGTCTGGGGCTTGCGCGCTGACGCGCTCGACGTGGCCGGGAAGTCGCATCGGTGCGGCGGGTGAGCGCAAGGCCGTCACGGTCGCGTGGCCATCGGTGACGCTGATCCGAACCGGGCGCGGCGGCTCGTCGATCGTCGAGCGAAGCGCGAACAACGACCCGTCGGACGCCGCCGACAACGACGAATAGGCGGCGTCCTCGAGCAGAACGCGAAAAGCCGGCGAGCCGGACGGTTGCCACGCGGCGACACCGCCGCGACCGCGCAGGTCGCCGGTGACGAACAACGTCGCGTCGTCCGCCGACCAGGCGAGCGACTGCGGGAAGAGGTCGCCGGTGTCGACGTCGAGTGACTCGCCGGTGTAGACATCGAAGACGCGCACCGCGTAGGTCATCGGGTGGTCGAAGTCGCCGTCTGTCAGATAGACGGCGGCCAATCGCGAGCCGTCGCGTGACAACGCCGGCGACGAGTAGTCGCCCTCATCGTCCTGCGCGATGACCTCGATCCGGCGCGACCTGAGGTCGAGAATCGCCAGCCCGTAAGGAAATTTGCCACCGCGGCGACGCTGCCGCCAGGTCAACGCAAGGCGCGAGCCGTCGTCGCTGATCGCCATCGCCGCGTTGACGAGATGCTCCCGCACGTCGGGGGCGAGGTCGACCGGCCGCGCGACGTCCGCCGCGCCGTTGTCGAAGCCGAAGAGTTTGGGTGTCACGTCGCCGAGCTCGTGATCCCAATGACGGATGGGGAACCCGTCGTGCACGATCGCCGTGGTCTTTGACTTGCGGCGTCGCTCGCGGCGCTGTTTGTCGTCGTCCGCGTCGGTCGACTCGGCAAGCCAGCTGCCGAAGCTGACGACGGCGCCGCTCGCGGTGGCGACCACCGGGTCGCCGAGACCGCCCGACGACGTGGCGAAAACCGTTGGCTCGCCGACCGGCGGCAACACCCACAACGCGGCGTCGTCCTCGATTTGGTCGGGATGAGGTCGCGCGGACACGAACAACACGCTGCCGTCGGGCATGAACGCCGGCGCCGACTCGCCCTTCTGCGACCAGGTCAACCTGGTCGCATCGCGATCACCCGACGGGTCGACATCCCACAACGAGGTGATGTATCGAGCGCGGTCGTGGTCGGGCTCCTGGCACGTGACGACGACGCGCTTGCCATCGGCGCTTGCTACCAGGCCGGTCACTCGTCGAAGCGACGTGAACTGCTCGATGTCCGCGAAATCGACCATGCGGGCCAGTCTGTCAGCCGCCCCGACCGCTATTCCAGGGCACGCCTCGACAGTCCGGCGGGTTCGCGCCCAGCGAGCAGCCAACCGCCGGCGCCGGCGATGACGGGTAGCCCGACCAGGATGAAGAGGAGGTCGACGACCGGCACCCGGCCCAAGACCGACAGGTCGCTGCGGTACCAGGCGAGCAGCGCCGCGTAGGCGCCAGCGGTGCCCACGACCGCGCCGAGCAACGCGAGCGCGCCGGCGGTCGCGCCGGTGAGCGTTCGTCGTGTCCTGCCGCTCGCGCCCGTCGCCGTCAGGGTGCGCACGTCGCCTGACGTCTCGCTGCGGATCAAGCCGACCGTCATCGCGAGCACGCCGAGCGCCAGCAGAATCCCGGCTCCCGTCGCTCCGTTTCGAAGCGGGGCAAGGGATTTCTCCGGTTGACGCGTCTCAACGTACAGTCCCGCGCGGGCGGCGGCCTGCGTCGCAACGTCGATTTGCGACCTCGACAGCGGGTGAGTTGTCTGCAGGAGCCAGCCGACAGGGAGCGAGACAAGGCCCATCGCCTGTACCGCGTGCGGCGTGAGCAGTGTGCCAGGCGCCGAACTGCCCTCGGGCAGTCCCGGCAGCGACTGGATATTCGGACGGGTGAGTTCGTCGCCGCGGTGCGTCGTCTTCGGCCGGTTCATCGGATTGAACAACTGCAGACCGGCGAGGTCGGTGCGCGACGTGATGACGTCGGCGTCTGCCCGGATGCGACTGGCGGTGATGCCGTAACGCGCCAGCATCTCGGGTGTCGCGACATAGAGCGGCATCATGTCGCTCAGTCCGACGCCGTGCGGAGGTCGTTGCGTGACGTGGGCGAGCACCGCGGTCATGTAGCCCGTCGGCTGGGCGTCGCCCGACCCGGTCTGGTCAGGCGACACGGAGACCGGTCCGGGGCCGGCCAACGGGACGGGCGAGCTTTGCGCGTCGTACGCCTCGTCAAGCGGCAGGGTCGTCGCGTGCAACGTCGCGGCGACATCGTTAAGGGCCGCTGTCGCCGCCCGCAGTTGCGACGCGGAAAGTGACGGGATCGGATCGCCCGGCTGGCTGCGGCTAACATGCAGCACGAGCTGGTTGACCGCCAGATTCCCTGCGCCAGCGGGCTTTTCCGAGGCGGCCGCGTTGATGGCGATTGTCGCGGCGATGCCTACGGCGAGCGTGATCGCGCCGAGCGCCGAACCCGATCGGGCCTGGTAACGCACGAGGTCACGAAGCGCGAGGCGGACCGCGATCGTCGAACGTCGGCCGACGGCGGCGAGCAGCCGAAGGCCCAGCGGCGCTAGGAAAAGCAGCCCGACCGGGGTGGCGAGCGTCCCCCCGATGATGAACCCGACGCGATGCCCGTCCGCGAACGCGAGCAACACGATGCCGCCGGAGAGCAGCACCCCGCCCACCGCGGCGAATCGATGCGCCGGTTGCGGGCGGGGCGGCCGGCCCGACAACGCGGCGATCGGCGACATCCGCGCGACCGCGCGCGCCGGCCACCAGGCGGCCGCGACCGCGGTGGCGAACGTGAGCAACATCGCGGCGCCGATCGCCCACCACGGCAACGAGAACGGCTCGACGCGGCGTTTGACAATCGACTGCAACGTCGGCACAAACGCGAACCAGCCGGCCAAACCGACGGCGGCGCCGACGACGGCAGCCGTCGCGCCGACGGCGGCGCCATTAGCGAGGACGACGAGACGAAGGTGCCGGTCGGTCGCGCCGAGCGAGCCGAGCATGCCAAGCGCGCGCTGCCTTCGCTGTGCCATGACCGCGAAACCTGCGACGGCCATCAGGCCGACGAACAGCAGCCCCATCGTGGTGATGACCAACACGACGGCCGCAACCGCCGCCTCACTTGCCGAACTGCGAAGGGAGATGCTCAACCGGGCATGGCTCGGCAACGTGAATGAGTCGAGCGCGTGACTTGTCGCGTTCAACAGAATCGAGTAACCGCTGGGCGAGCCGATTTGGCCGGGAGCGACGAGGGCGAACTCGTCCAACAGGTTCAACGGGTTTTCGACCAGGCCGACGACGTGCAGCGCCCTCCCATCGGCCTCCCACTGGCCGCCCAACTTGGCGCCGAAGGTCTTCGCGGCGCCGGTTGTGAGCGCGACTTCGGCGGTACCGGTTGGGTAACGCCCCTGGTCGAGCCGGAGCGTGACGTCGCCGTACACGCCGTCGGGATTCTCGGCCCGCACGTCAAGACTCGCGACCGAACCCGGAATGGGCACCGACTGATGCGAGATCAGCTCAACGGCGCCGAACCGCGCCGCGAGTGCCGCGACGTCGCCGTTGATGTCATGGTCGGAACCCGGGACGTTGATGACCGTGTTGGCGGTTCCAAAAACCGGGTCGGCCTTCAGCGCAGCCGCGTTGGTGGTGGCGCCAAGGCCGACGACCGTCGCGGCGATCGCGACTATCAGCAGGGCGAGCACGAGCGCTTGGCGGCGCCATTCGCGCCGATACAACCGCAACGACCAGCGGACGACGGCCCTGCGGGCTGGCGCGCCGCCATGCTGGTCCTTGCGCGTCGGCCGCTCGTGAAGCGTCGCGGTCATGCGCGCCGGCTCGGCGCGAGGATCGACTCAGGGCCGTCAGGAGGCGCGGTCTGGTCGACGATGCGACCGTCGCGGAGGAAGATGACGCGGTCGGCCCACGAGGCGAGTTGCGCGTCGTGCGTGACGACGACGCCGGCCACGCCGCGCTGGCACGACGTCCGGATCAACCGCATCACGGCCTCGCCGTTGACGCTGTCGAGCGCGCCCGACGGCTCGTCGGCGAGGAGCAGTTTGCGCTGCCCCACGACGGCGCGCGCGATCGCCACGCGTTGCCGTTCGCCGCCCGACAGCTCGTCGGGGAAGCGGGCCGCCCGCTCGGCGAGCCCGAGTTCTTCCAATGCCTGCAGACCAATTTCGCGCGCCGCGCGGGCCGACGTGCCGTCGAGCTCGAGCGGGAGGGTGACGTTCTCGGCCGCGGTCAGGCCAGCGAGCAAGTTGAAATCTTGAAACACGTAGCCGATCGTGCGCCGCCGCAAGCGTGCGCGATCGTTGCGCGACATCGCCGAAAGCGACGCGCCACCGATCAAAACATCCCCGGTGCTGGGTTGCTCGAGGCTGCCCGCGATGGTGAGCAGGGTGCTCTTGCCCGACCCGCTAGGGCCCATCACAGCGACGAACTCGCCCGCCTTGACCGACACGGTGACGTTGCGCAACGCGTGCACCTGCGAGGCGCCCTCGCCGTAGGTCTTGGAGACGTCGCGCAGTTCCAACACGCTCATGGCCGTACCTCCACCATCTTCGGCGCCTTCGGGAGCCGGACTTGGGCCGGCGGTTGCGGGTCGGTGTCGGCCCGCTTGATCCGGGCGTCGGCGGCGTCGAGCCAGCGGACGACGGAGTCCAGCCGGAACAGCTCGGCGTCGACCACGAGCGCGAAGGCGAGGTCGCGGTCGGCGGAGTACTCCTTCAGCCTGGTCCACTCCTGCATGAGCTGGACGAGGTAGCGCCGGTGCGTTTGCACGACCTCGCCGACGTCGACGCCAGGCGTGTCGACCGCGATGAGCACCTTCATGACCAGCTCGTCACGCGGCGGCGAAGACAGATCAGGCGGCGTGTGCAGCCAGGAGGCCAACTCGTCCGCGCCCGCGGGCGTGATGCGAAAGCCCTTCTGCGGACCCTCGTCGCCGGAGCCGTCGGACTCGACCATGCCGTCGCGCTCGAGCCGTTGCAGGGTCGTGTACACCTGGCCGACGTTCAGCGGCCACACCTCGCCCGTGCGCGTCTCGAATTCCTGTCGAAGCTGGAGCCCGTACTTGGGGCCGTCACTGAGCAGCGCTAGCAGCGCGTGACGGATGCTCATGACGCGATCACACGTGGTTGCATACCCAGTATAATAATCATTATTGCGCGGTCGTCAAGGTGCCTCGTTGACGGACGGACAATGGACGCTCAGCCGTCGCACGGGAGGAAGCTATGGAGCGCTTGTCAGACAGGGTCGCGCTGGTGACAGGCGCGGCGAGCGGCATCGGTGAGGCGATCGCCCGAAGGTTGGCCGCCGAGGGCGCGACAGTGGTCGTAACCGACGTGCAAGACGCCGCGGGCGCGCAGGTCGCCGCGGATATCACCGAGCGCGGCGGTTCCGCCACGTTCACCCACCTTGACGTGACAAGCGAGGCGGAGTGGCAGTCAGCGGTTCGGTCCACGGTCGAGGAGTTCGGCCGGCTCGACATCCTGGTGAACAACGCCGGTCTCGGCGACCTCGCGACCATTGAGGAAACGTCCCTTGCCGACTGGGATCGGACCATCGCGATCGACCAGACTGGCGTCTTCCTGGGGATGAAGATGGCGGCCGCGGAACTCGCGAAGTCCGGTCATGGCTCGGTCGTCAACGTCAGCTCGATATTCGGCGCCAGCGGCGGCTTTGGCACCAGCCCGGCGTACCACGCGGCGAAGGGCGCGGTGCGGATCCTGACGAAGAACGTCGCGTTGAGTTGGGCGGAGCGAGGTGTTCGAGTCAACTCCGTGCACCCCGGGTTCATCGCCACGCCGTTGCTTGAGCAGACCAAGGGGACGCCGGTGGAACAAGCGATGCTCGATCTCACGCCGATGCGACGTCTCGGCCGGCCAGTCGACATCGCGGCCGGTGTGGCGTATCTCGTGAGCGACGACGCGGCGTTTGTCACCGGCTCTGAGCTTTACATCGACGGCGGCTACCTGGCCCGCTAGGGCCACGTCGTCCAAGATCGCTGGCGTCGCCGGGCGCCAGCGCGTGGCGATCGGGGTCTTGTCTTGATTGGTTCAAGAAAATGGGCGAGACTGCGGGGATGCCGGCGGTTGCAGAGCTCGAGCACATGCTGCGCGAGGCGCGTCTTCGGGTGACCCGCCCGCGGCTGGCGGTGCTGAGCGCGGTGCACGACCACCCGCACGCCGACACCGACTCGATCATCGGCTTCGCCCGCTCGCTGCACGCCGACGTCTCGCATCAAGCGGTCTACGACGTGTTGCGCGCCTTCACCGCCGCCGGGCTGGTGCGGCGCATCGAGCCGGCCGGGTCGGTCGCGCGTTACGAGGCGCGCGTCGGGGACAACCACCACCACCTGGTGTGCCGAAGCTGCGGCGCGATCGTCGACGTTGACTGCGCAGTCGGCGAGACGCCGTGCCTCACCGCGTCTGACGACCAGGGTTACGCGATCGACGAGGCGGAGGTCGTCTATTGGGGTTTGTGCCCGGCCTGCGCAAATCCGAGCCACACCAAATAGCACCGAGATGACACCGAGATGACACCGAGATGACACCGAACAACACAGCAGCCAGCGGCGAACCGCGATGAGTGAGAGAAGGATCAGACGTGTCTGAGAGCGAGAACCCGGTAACACCGTCGCCGACTCCGGCAGCGAAGCGACCCAGGACCAACCGCGACTGGTGGCCGAACCAGATCGACCTGCAAGTCCTTCACCAGCACTCCGAGCGGGCCAAGCCGGGCGCGGCGGATCACAACTACGCCGAGGAGTTCAAGAAGCTCGACCTCGACGCGCTTCGACAAGACATCCTCACCGTGATGACGACATCGCAGCCGTGGTGGCCGGCCGACCACGGCAACTACGGGCCGCTCTTCGTGCGCATGAGCTGGCACTCGGCAGGCACCTATCGCATCGAGGATGGCCGAGGCGGCGGCGGTCAGGGCGCCCAGCGCTTCGCCCCGCTGAACAGCTGGCCCGACAACGCGAGCCTCGACAAGGCCCGCCGGCTGCTCTGGCCGATCAAGCAGAAGTACGGCCAGGCGCTCTCCTGGGCCGACCTGCTGGTCTTCGCCGGCAACGTGGCGCTCGAGTCGATGGGCTTCCAGACCTTCGGCTTCGGCTTCGGCCGCGAGGACATCTGGGAGCCCGAGGAGATCTTCTGGGG
>JAICLV010000009.1 GCA_025925185.1 Acidothermaceae bacterium | reverse complement strand
GACGTCGTCTTCGTCCCGGCGCTGGCCGTCGACCACAGCGGACGTCGGTTGGGTCGCGGCGGCGGCTCGTACGATCGCGCGTTGGCCAGGTTGCGCGCGACGGGCTCCCCGGCGCTGGTGCTCGCGGTGGTGCACGACGACGAGCTGCTCGACGAGGTGCCGGCAGACCCCCACGACCAGCCGGTAGACGGTGTGTTGACGCCGAGTGGACTGGCGCTTTTCCACCGCGGCACGCCAAGCTAGCCGCGATGGGAAGCGCCCGGCTCGACGCGATCTTGCTCTTGGGCGCCGTTGTGCTCTTGGGCGCCATCGTCGCGGTCCGGTACGCCGACCGCATCGGGCTGCCGAGCCTGCTCGCGTATCTCGGCATCGGCCTGGCGCTGCAAAGCGTCGTCCGGTTCGACAGCGCGTCGCGCGCGCAGACGCTGGGGCTCGCCGCGCTCGTGCTGATCCTCGCCGAAGGCGGACTCACCACGCGTTGGGACAACGTGCGCCACGCGGTGCCGATGGCGGCGCTGCTCAGCGTCGTCGGCGTCGGCGTCAGCATGACCGTGACGGCGGTCGTGGCGCACTGGATCATCGGCGGCGACTGGCGGCTCGCGTTCCTGCTCGGCGCGATCGTGTCGTCGACCGACGCCGCGGCGGTGTTCTCGGTGCTGCGCAGCCTCAACCTGCCCAAACGGCTGACCGGCGTGCTCGAGATGGAGTCAGGTCTCAACGACGCCCCAGCCGTGATCGCGGTCGTGCTGCTCAGTGCGGACCATCCGCAAACGAATCCAGCGGTGATCGCCGGGCTGGTCGTCTACGAGTTGCTCGCCGGCGGTCTGATCGGCTTCGCCGTCGGCTGGCTGGGCGCACACAGGCTGCAGCAGGTCGCGCTTCCGGCGTCCGGCCTGTACCCGGTGGCGGTGGTCGCGCTGGCGGTCGCCGGTTACGCGGCCGCGTCGCTGGCGCACGCGAGCGGATTCCTCGCCGTCTACGTCACCGGAGTCGTGCTCGGGAACGCCCGGTTGCCGCACCGGCCCGCCACCCGCAGTTTCGCCGAGGGGCTGGCTTGGCTCGCGCAGATCGGCCTATTCGTCATGCTGGGCCTGCTGGTCACACCGTCGGCGCTGGAGCATCAAACGTGGCGCGCGATCGCGGTCGGCGCGGCGTTGCTGTTCCTCGCGAGACCCGCCGCGGTGGTGGCGTCGATGCTGCCGCTGCGCCTGCGCAGATGGCACCGGTGGGGCATGTCGTGGCGCGAGGGCGCTTTCTTGTCGTGGGCGGGGCTGCGCGGCGCGGTGCCGATCGTGCTGGCCACCGTGCCGGTCACCGCCGGCGTCGCGGGCAGCGACCGGTTGCTGTCGTTGGTGTTCGTGCTCGTCGTCATCTTTACCTTGGTTCAGGGCCCGACGCTGCCGCTCGTCGCGCGCGGGCTGCGCCTCGGGGCCGCAGGGGAGACGTCCGACCTGGGCGTTGAGACCGCGCCGCTGGAGCAACTGGGCGCCGACCTGCTGCAGCTCACGATCCCGCCCGACTCGCGGTTGCACGGCGTCGAGCTGTTCGAGCTCCGGCTACCCCCTGGCTCGGCGGTTTCGCTGGTGGTGCGCGAAGGCGTCGGCTTCGTGCCCAACCCCGAGACGCAGCTTCGGGTCGGCGACGCGCTGATGATCGTGGCCACGGCGAACACGCGGCTCGCCGCGGAGCAGCGGCTGCGCGCGGTGAGCCGTGGCGGGAAGCTCGCGGGCTGGCACGGCGACCAGGGCGCCGACGAGGCCTAGTCCGAAGCGGGCAACGTCAGTCGTCGCGCGGGCGCCGCGTCGAGTGGTCGACGGGCTCGTCGAGGTCGATCCGGTGCTGCGGCCGCAAGGCGCCCTCCACGTCGTCCGATCTCCGGTCGCGCGTGGTGGCCACCGCCGGCGCGGTCGACAGGTCGCGCATGACGGCGAGCACGGTGACGTCGTCCCGGCTGTAGTTGTCGGCGTACGCGTGCGCCGCCGTGGTGAGCGCGGTGACCGTGGCGTCGACGTCGCGGATGGTGGCTCGGCTGAGCGCGTTGCACAAACCCTCGACGCCGAACTCCTCGCCGGCGGCGCTGCGCGCCTCCATCAATCCGTCGGTGATCAACAGCAAAACTTCGCCGGGCAGCAGCCGCTCGCGCCCCACCTCCCAGCCCCGAGACAGCACGCTGAGCAGCGGCCCGGTCGGCTCAAGCTGGCGCAGTTGCGACGGCTCGATCGTCGCGTCGCGGCCGGTCCCGTCGGGGACGATGAGCGGCGGAAGGTGGCCCGCGTTCGCGTAGGCCAGTTCACCCGTCGCGACGTCGATGACGACGATCGCGCAGGTGGCGAACCGCTCGTCGAGCCGAACTTGGTCGGCGGCGACGTCGAGCGCGCCGGCCGGGTTTATGCCCAGCCGAAGCGCGGTGCCGATGACCTGCTTGAGGGTGACGGCTTCGAGCCCGGCGACGGCGCCGTGACCGGAGACGTCGGCGATGACGACCGCGACGTTGCGCTCGTCGATCTGGACGACGTCGAGCAGGTCTCCGGCGACCACACCCTCGGCCGCGTGCAGCGCGCTTGCCAAGCGCAGGCCGGCGATCGGGCGGACGTCAGAGAGGCCGAGGCGGTCGGAAAGCCCGAGGACGACGGGCCCGCGTTGTTCCAACGCCTGCCGGACGTTCTCGCTTTGCTCCAACTCGCGCACGAGGCGCGTGCGCAGCGACTCGACGTCGCGCGCGACCTCCCGCAACTCGGGCGGGCCGCCCTGCTCGATCGGGTCGCGAAACGCGCCCGCCGCCGCGCGACGCAACTGGTCTTGCAGCGCGAACAGCGGCCGCAGTATCCAAAGCTGCATGAAGAACAGCAAGAGGACGGTCATGATGCCGCCGGCCACGAGGGTGGCCAGAAACGCGCGGTCGAGCCGCGCGATCGCGGAACTCTCCTTGTTCTGCTCCTGAGCGGTGTGCAAACTGATGTCGGCCTGCAACTTGCCGACCTTCGTGCGCAGGGCGTCGAAACGTGCTTGGCCGAGCTCGTTTTCAACCATCTGTTGGGAGCGAGTGATGTCGCCGGCTTTGACGACGGCGATCTCCGGCTCAGCGACCGCGGTGAGCCAAAGTCGCCATTGATCATCGACGGCGGCGAGGTCGCTCGCGATGGTCGACTCGTCGCCCACCAACGAGTGGATGCGGGCCAGATCCTGCGCCGCCGCCTGCCGGCCGTCTGTGTACGGCGCCAGAAAGCCAGCGTTACCGGTGATGACGTAGGCGCGCTCGCCAGTCTCCTGGTCGACCAGATGCGCGAGCAACCGGTCGGCCGCCGTGCTCGCGGGCGCCCATCGACTCGCCACGGCCGAGTCGGCGCCGTGGGTGTCGCGCAGGACGGCGGCGATTTGCAGGCTGGCGACGATGATGCCGACGGCGGCTATGACGAAGCCGCAGATCACGCGCAGCCGTAACGTCATGACCGAACGTTACCGGCACAAGCGGCGATATCACCCTGAGAGTTCGGTCAAAAGTCGACCTGGCGACCGCGCTTGCGACCGCTCAGCCGGTAGTTTTACGGCGTGGACGAGAACCGAGCCAGGCGGGTCGTCGACGCGCTGCGTGAACGCGGCATCGACGCCCACATGGCCAACGAGGGCGCGTACGAAATCGGCGTCCGGATCGACCTGCGCGACGGTCGGCAGGCCGTATGGGACTCCGACGGCACCGCCGAACTGGAGGCTCAGGTCATGCGCGACGGCATGCTCGTAGGGTTCGTCCCGGTCATCGCCGGCTCGGCCGATTTCGACGAGGCCCAGGTGGTCGACGCGATCGCGCGCGCCGACTACGACCAGCCCATCGCGCGAGAACGGCCGACCGCGCCGCCTGCAGCGCCGCCGCTGCCCCGCGAGGGCGGCGTGTTCCGCCGCTTCCTCGGCGGTTTCCGCGAGCGCTGAACTCAAGCTCGCCCGGCCGGGTCAACCCCAAAGTCCGCTCGGCAAGTACGGCGCCATCGGGCCGAGCCGGTGCGGCTCCCGCTGCTGCACGCACAGGCTGCCGCCCGGCTTCACCGACAGCCGAGCGTCAAGCGCGACGTCGATCGCCCATTGCTGCTCACGCGAGATCCACAACACGTCGATCGGTTTGGTCGCCTCCGCGATGGCCGTCCACAGCAACGCCGCCGCGGCCTCGGGCGTCGTCGCGCCGAGCATCGAGGCGCCGTGCGGAGCTGTCACGACGAAGCCGCGCCCACGCGAGGTGTCAGCGACGAACAGCGAGTTGCCGCCTTCGGCGAAGAAGTCGAGATCGGGACCATACGGCGCGCCACGCTGCAGCACCGCGATCTCCTCGACGAAGTCGCGGTCGTGGTCGTACGACGCGGCCCGCACCCCGTTCGACCCACCTGTTGAAGGCAGC
The DNA here is from genome assembly GCA_025925185.1 of Acidothermaceae bacterium. The sequence continues at coordinate 25,052 of JAICLV010000009.1, read as the reverse complement.
AGGGCGCGGTCGACGACGCCTTCCGCCTCGTACGCCGGAATCAAATCGAAGCCCGCGCGGCGGTAGCGCCGCAACGCCTTCGGATCGCTGCTCGCGCACAACATGCCGACACCGTCGAGCGTCGCGCAAGCGGCGTCGAGTAATCGTCGTCCAACGCCTTGCGATTGGACGTCGGTGGCGACGGCTAGCAACGACAAGAACCACAGCGGGCCCCGACGCGTCGCAAGCGACACGCCGACGATCTCGCCGTCGCGATCGGCGACAAACGCGCCACCGGGGTCGTGTCGCAACGCGTGGCGCATGCGACGATGCCCGCGTTCGCGCACGGCGTCGTCGAGTTCGGGTGTCTCCCATCCGTAAGCGAGGCCGGCGTTGCGCAGCGAGTGGTAGGCGGTGAGCTGGGCGGCCGCGACATCGTCGTCGCGCATGCTTCGAATCACGATGTCCACGGGGCGAATCTAGCCGCGGCCGCCTCGCAGGCGCCTCAGGTTAATCCGAGGGCGGCCTTGAACAGCCGCGGGTCCAACGTCTGCTGGATGCTCAACGGCTTGCCGCCGACGCGCACCAACTCAGGGGTTCCAACATTGCCGTCCTTGCTCGCGCGGTCATCGACCTTGGCCACCCACGCCGCGTACTTCATCGACTTCACGGCGTCGACGTATTGCGCGCTGTCAAGGCCCACACCGGCGCCGAGTGCGATGAGGTCGTCGGTCGTGTAACCGCCGGACCGCTCCGGCGGCTGGTGCGCGAACAGCGCTTCACGCAACGCCTCGAACTTGCCCTCCGCAGCCGCCGCCGCGAGCGCGTTGTCGGCGCGCACCGACTCAACACCGAGGAAAGACCGCATGCGGTACTCGACCGAGACCTTGCCTTGGTCGACGGCGGCTTTCAACGTCGGACCGTTGATGTCCTCAAAGTCCTTGCAGACAGGGCATTGTGGGTCTTCATAGGCGATCAGCTTCAACGGAGCCGACGCGTTTCCAACCACGAAACCGCCTGCGTCGGTTGCGCCTGGTGGCGCAATGGCAACGGTCGACTTCGCGGACGACGGGGCGGCGTTAGCCACGATCCCGCCGATCACAGCGCCACTCAACGCGATGATGGCGGTGGCGACGGTAGCCCAGCCGCGCAGCTGCTGCCGGCGTTGCGCCTGCTGCTTGCGGACTTCGTCGAGCTTTCGCCGTCGCGAGCTCGACATCCCCGCTGGCGCAGGATTTTCCTTCGCGCTGGCGGCCAGCCGGTCGTCGATCGAGAACCGACTGCGCTTGGCGAACACCACGGCGAGCAACGCAAGCAACAGCAGCGAGTCCCGACCGATCTCCAGCAAGTAGTGGGTTTGCTCGACGTCACCGCCGCCGCCGAAGCAGCCACAGTCGATGCGCAACCCCCGCAATCCGGCTGACGCGACGCCGCCGATGAAAACGGCGAGCAGGCCGGCGGCGACCGCCCCGACGAAACGGGTGGCGACGCCGAACAACAGCAACGCCGCGAGCACGATCTCGAACGCCGGCAACCCGTAGGCGACCGGGTGCACTAACGCCTCGGGCAAGATGCGGTACGCGCGCACGGCCCGCACACCTGCGGCGGGATCACCGATCTTCGCGATGCCGGCGTATCCGAATACGGCGGCGCCGACCAACCGCGCGACCAGCGACGCCCACGGCAGCGCGGTCGTGGTCCATCGATTCTTACTTGGCGCTGAAGGGATTTCGTCCGGACGGACCGGACTGTTGACCTGGGTAGACATGGCACTCCTGATAAGTCGGAACGAGCGGTTGGCCGCTCGTTCCGGGTCAGGAGAACGACGGCGCGGCCACCAATGGCGAGGACGCGCGGGTAAGCGGCGGGCCGCGTCGTCCGCACTCGTGCGACAGGAGCACGCGGCGCGGCGGGCGCGGTGAAACAAGCGCCACCACAACGGGAGTCACTGCCTCGACGACAGGCAGCACGACGGCGGCGAACAGCGCGAGCAGCCACCGGTCCACCGCCTCGAACGCGAGGCGAGGGCGCCGGATCAGCTGCCAGCACGCGGCGTCGGCGCCCCGCATCGCCAATGCGAGGGCCAGGGCGACGGCGCTCTGCACGGCGAGCAACAGAACGCCGCCGCGATCTGTCGGCGAGCACGAGCCGCTAGAAACACTGGCGGGACTGCAAAACAGCCCGGCACCGCCGGGGTGGGCGAGCTGGCCGGTGGCCGCGAACAGGTACCCGACGTGCAACAGCAGTTGCGTCGCCAAGAGGGCGGCCAGCATGGCGAACGCGCCGCGCTCGCGGGCGTTCAGCGCCCAAGCGGCGATCGCGACCATCGCGAACGACGCGAGCACGATGGTCAATGGCGGGCCTTCGCCATCCGACTTCGCGCGCAGCAACAGGAGGATCGCGATAGCGACGACAGCGAAAACGGCGGCGCGCACAATGCGCGCCGGGACCCCGCCCGTGTGGCTCACGTCAACAGACCTCCGCGACCAGTATCGGCGCCGCGTGACCCGATCAACAGGTCGAAAGTCCTGACATTTAACAGATCTTCAGGTCAGCGACGGTAGAACCCGCCACCGCGCCAGGTGTCATGCGGCCAATCCGACCGGTAGGGCCGGCCCGACCAACCGCGCCTGCCGCCGACGAAGATCCGGCCAGCGATGAACGCGAAGGCGATCAGCGCGAGGAACGGGAGCAGGTGCAACATCACGAAAACGCCGGCCATCACAAGCATCGCGCTCGCCAACGACGAGAGAACCACGCGACCGGACGACGTGCGGCGGGCAGCCGGTTTCGGGGCCGGCTGGTCGAGTCGGGGAAGATCTGCGAACAGCACTCGAAGATCCGCGCCGATCCGCGCCTTCAACGCGAGCCCGGTGCGCTCCTCGTGCTCTTCTTGGGTCAGGCGGCCGTCGGCGAAGTGCCTCGCCAGCGCTGCGATGGCGGCATCTCGTTCGACGTCGCCGATCCGAAGTGAATCGTTCGTCCTCATCAGGCACCCTTCCCGTTCGTTCCAGCGTCCGTCGCCGACCGCCCGAGCGCAAGCGCCAATGTCAAAGCACGAGCCGCTAACGTGTGCGCCATGAGGGCGATCACGTACCGGCGAGACGACCCCGGGCTTCGGCTGACCGAGCGCGAGCGCCCGACCGCGGGCGACGGCGAAGTGGTGGTTCAGGTCGCGGTGTCGGGCGTCAACCCGACCGACTGGAAGGGCCGGCGCAACCCCTATCCGGGCACGCCGTCGGACGCGGGTCTCGTGCCCAACCAGGACGGCGCCGGCACGATCGTCGAGGTCGGCCCGGGAGTCGACGCCGCCCGAATCGGCGAACGCGTGTGGCTGTGGGAGGCCGCCTGGCAGCGCGCCGACGGCACGGCGCAAGAGTTCTTGGCGATCCCTGCCGATCACGCGGTGCCACTGCCCGACAACGCGTCATTCGAGGTCGGGGCGAGCGTTGGCATCCCGGCCATGACCGCGCACCGCTGCCTGACCGTCGCCGAGTCGGGTCCCGATCAGCTGTCGCCGGGCGCGCTCGCCGGCCGCACGGTGCTGGTGGCGGGCGGCGCAGGCGCGGTCGGCCATGCTGCGATCGAACTCGCGCGGTGGGCCGGGGCGACCGTCGTGGCCACCGTGAGCAGCGAGGAGAAGGCGCGGCTGGCCCGCGCGGCCGGCGCGCACGCGGTGGTCAACTACCGCGAGCCAGGGGCGGCCGACGCGGTGCGTGCGGCGGCGCCCGACGGCGTTCACATCATCGTCGAGGTCGCGCCGGTTGAAAACGCCGAACTCGACAACGCCGTCTTGGCGCCCGGCGGCTGCGTCGCGGCTTACGCGTCAGGCTCGGTCGGAGAGGTCAAGTTGCCCGTGCGGGCGATGATGGGACGCAACGTCAGGTGGCAGTTCGTGCTGGTCTACACGATGCCGAATGAGGCGAAGCGCCGAGCGATCGCGGCGATCTGCGCGGCGCTCGCCGGTGGCGCGCTGCGCGTCGGCGAGGATTCCGGGTTGCCGCTGCTCACCTACCCGCTTGAGGAGACCGCCGCCGCGCACGACGCGGTCGAGGGCGGTGCGATCGGGAAAGTGCTCGTGACAGTCGGTACGCCCTCAACCTGACGCCCACCGCCGGCCGCCGAGTCTGCGGTCGCGAGGCGGGCGGGACGATCGATATCCGTCAGGAGTTCGACGGCACTGTCGAGGAGGTAAGAGACGCCGCCCGGCGCCTAGCGCGCGAGCGGAAGGACGACGAATGACGTCGCCGATCCCCAGGAACAAGCGGCGGGCGGCGGCCTTCGCCGCGGCCGTCGCGACGATGACGGCGGGAACGGCGCTATGGCCAGCGGCCGCGCACGCGATGCCGTACGACTGGTACCAAGCGACCGGCCCCGGGCCTTCCGCGGCACGCGGGGCCGCGATGGCCTACGACGCCGCCACCGGGAACGTCGTGCTGTTCGGTGGAGACGGCTCCGCGGGCCACTCGGGACAAACGTGGATCTGGGAAGGCTTCGGGTGGACGCGGGCTTTCCCAACCACGTCCCCGGCAGCACGGGTCGACGCGTCGATGGCCTACGACACCACCACTCACCAACTGGTGCTGTTCGGCGGGTTCCGCGGCCCCGAGGGCGGAACGCAGACCCCCCTGTCCGACACGTGGATCTGGGACGGCTCCGACTGGGTCCAGCAGTCGCCGACGCACGCTCCCCCGGCGCGCTGGTCGGGGGCGCTCACCGACGACCCGGCGACCGGCCAGCTCGTGCTGTTCGGCGGGTTCGATGGCGCTGCCTACGCCGGCGACACCTGGGAATGGGACGGATCCGACTGGGCCCAGCAGTCACCGGCGCACAGCCCCACCCCCCGGACAACCGCCATCGCATACAACGGGGTCGACCAAAACGTCGTCCTGTTCGGCGGGTTCGATGGCGCTGCCTACGCCGGCGACACCTGGGAATGGGACGGATCCGACTGGGCCCAGCAGTCACCGGCGCACAGCCCCGACCCCCGCGCGGGTTTCACGCTCGCCTACCACGGTTCCGCCGGGCTCGACCTGCTGTTCGGCGGTGGCGATGGCACGCTCGACCCGACCGACACCTGGTTTTGGGACGGATCCGACTGGTGGCAGCTACCTACCGGGCATGTCCCGGCTGGCCGGACCGGCGCCGTGTCGACCTTCGACGGACACAGCGGCGAGCTGGTGCTGTTCGGCGGCCTTTCCGGCCCGACCGTCCTGGGAGACACGTGGGTGTACGGCTTTCCGCCGCCTCCGCCGCCAGCCACGCCGCCGGCGGCGCCCGCTCCCCAGGTCAGCCGCCTCCAAGGCACCGACCGGGACGCCACTGCGATCGCCGTCTCCAACGCCGGGTTCCCGGCCGCCGGGTCGGCGCACGCCGTGGTGCTGGCCCGAGACGAGGTCTTCCCCGACTCACTTGTCGGCGCGCCGCTTTCCGCGCATGCCGGCGGGCCATTGCTGCTCACACCGTCCGACGCGTTGGACGCGACTGTCGCCGCGGAGATCCGCCGCGTTCTGCCCGCCGGAGGGACGGTCTACCTCCTGGGGGGGCCGGTCGCGCTGTCGGCCGCCGTCGCCGAGACCGTCGAGGCCGGGGGCTACGTGGTCAAACGGATCGGCGGCGCAGATCGGTACACGACCGCCATCGCGGTCGCAGCCGCATTGGGCAACCCTGACACGACGTTCGTCGCCACCGCGTCCGACTATCCCGACGCGCTCGCGGCCGGGCCGGCGGCCGCCTTAACCGGCGGCGCGGTCGTGCTGTCCGACGGCACCCGCCTCACGCCGTCGACCGCGGACTACCTGCGCGCCCGGCACGGCGCCCAGTACGCGATCGGCGGGCTCGCCTGCCAGGCCGCCCCGGTCGCGACCTGCATCGCCGGTGAGGACCGCTATGCCACGGCGGCCGCCGTGGCGTCGAAGTTCGCGCCGCATCCGGGAATCATCGGGGTGGCATCGGGCGCGGCGTTCCCCGATGCCGCCGCGGGCGGCGCCTACGTCGCCGACCGCGGCGGGGCCCTGCTGCTCGCGCCCCCGGTCGGACCGCTGCCGGCCGCAGTCGTCGACTACCTCGCGTCGTCCGGCACGTTGGTGACGGTCGTCGTCGGCGGCGCCACTGCCCTGCCCGCCTCGGTCGAGGACGAGCTGTCCGCCGCCTTGGGGTGAACCGCAGCAGGTCGCGTCAGCGCCTTCCCTCGGCCACAGGCGATCCGAGCCCCCAAGTGGACGCCGGTCCGATCTTGGCGCATCATTAGCAGTCGAAGGTTGAGAGTGCTAGGAGGCTAGCCCGTGCCGACGTACCAGTACGCGTGCACCGAATGCGGAGAACCGCTCGAGGTCGTCCAGAAGTTCACCGACGACCCGCTCACCGAGTGCCCGGCCTGTCACGGCCGGTTGCGGAAGGTGTTCAACTCGGTCGGCATCGTGTTCAAAGGCTCGGGTTTCTACCGCACCGACAGCCGCGACTCCAAGAAGAGCACGGACGCCGCTTCCCCGTCGTCTACCTCCACCGCCGCGTCGCCGGCCAGCTCTGAGTCGTCGGCCGCGGCGTCAACGTCGGCGTCGACGTCAACGGGCTCGTCGTCCGACTCGAAGGCCTCGGCCTCGGGCGCGGGCAAGGCGGCGTCGGCCTAGCGCCCCAGCGCCTCGCGCGCAACCGACGGGTCGGGCAGCGCTGTCAGGTCGATCACCGTGGCGCTTCGCGCCGTGGCGCGCACGCAATCTCGACCCGCCGCCTTCGCCTGATACATCGCCCCGTCGGCGGCGGCGAGCAGCGCGTCGAGTGTCTCGACGTCGCCGTCCAGGTGCGCGACGCCGATGGACGCCGTGACGCCGACCCAGCTGCCTTCGTCGCATCGCACCTGCACCGCCCCGACGTCGGCGCGGATGCGCTCGGCAGCGGCCGACGCCTCGCTCGGGATCAGTCCAGCGAGCAGGACGGCGAACTCCTCGCCACCGAGCCGGCCAACGAGGTCGCGCGGACGCACCGCGTTGCTGATCGCCCGGGCGGCGGCCGACAGCACCGCGTCGCCGACAAGGTGCCCGTGCTTGTCGTTGACGTCCTTGAAGTGGTCGAGGTCGACGAGCAGGCACGACAGCGGCGCATGGCTCGCGCTGGCCCGGGCCAACTCACGGGCGGCGACATCACGCCAGTAATGGCCGGTCGCCACCTCGGTCAGGTGGTCAGTTCGGACGGCGGCACGCAGCCCCGAGAACGCCTGGTGCTGCATGTAAAGCACGGGGGCGGCCGCGAACGGCAACAACCAAGGGCTCGTCACCCACGCCAGCGTGACGACGACGCCCATCCCGATGTCGACGGCGTCCGTCATGAGGCTTTCGCGATTCGCGATCCCTCTGGCGGCTGACGGGCTGGCCGTCGCAGCCACGATCGCGGCGACAAGGCCGTTGTTGACAACCCAGAACGTCGCCACCGCCACGACCACCGCGAGCACGTGCGGCAGCGTCCCGACTAACTCGTGAGGCGTGATGCTTGGCTGGTGGCCAGCGCCAAGGGACTGGTGTACGGCGGCAGCGGCCGCCCTAGCGAGTCCGATCGCAGCAGCGTTGTACGCGATCTTGACCACGTTGAGCTTGCCGCCGCGGACCTGGATGCAGCCGACCGCCACCACGGAGAAGAGCGCCGCCTGGGCGGGCGGCAGCAGCAATGTCACCGGCCACGCCCAGACACCAAGGAAGTCTCGCGAGATGCGGTCGGCACGGGTGCGTGGCCAAGCGAGCCGCAGCGAGATCTCGACGCTGGCGACGACTGCGATCGCGAAGACGGCGAAGGTCGCGAGGTCGCGGTCTACGAGCCGCGCGCCGGCAAGTCCTGAGATGACGACCGCCGCGTAGGCGAGAAGCACGGCGGCGACTAGCAGCCGAGCCCGCATAGGGAGCGCGAAGCCAGCCTTAACCGACTTAGCGACGCTCATGGCCACCCCCCGCGCGATGGACGGATACCCCACGCACACCGGCTGTAACCGGACGATTGATCGATGACCTTACCCGCGAAATCAGCGAAGGGCTAGCCATCGGGGCCGGTCAGGTCGTTGGATGTTGAGCGCCATCCACATACCGAGCCCGCTTGCGGGTCTTCCCCGTCGGAAAGGAGGCGGCTTCGCCATGCGCGACACTCACTGGACCAAGGCCTGATCCGATCCACGGCCCGGCGGCGCGACAGCGTCGCCGGGCCCCTTCATTCCGAGGTAGCGGTTACCCACAGGCGCGCAACGCGCCGTCCACCGCTCGTGAACGACGCGCCAGCGAACGGCTCCCCGTCGCCTAGATTCGTGGGCATGATCCCGCGCTTTGAGCAGCCGCCGATCGGCGTGATCGGCGGCTCAGGCTTCTACGAGTTCATCGCCGACGCGACGCCGGTCGAGGTCGAGACGCCGTTCGGCCCACCCGCTGAGCCGGTGCTGACCGGACTCGTCGGCGACCGTCCGGTCGCCTTCGTGCCGCGGCACGGGCGCGACCACCGCTTCCCGCCGCACCGGGTGCCGTACCGGGCGAACCTGTGGGCGCTAGCCGCGGTGGGCGTGCGGCAGGTGCTGGCGCCGTGCGCGGTCGGCTCGCTGCACCCCGAGCTCGGGCCGGGCTCGCTCGTGGTTCCCGACCAGGTCGTCGACCGCACCGCGGGCCGCGACGGCACCTTCTACGACAGCGTCGGCCCGGTCGTGCACGTGTCGTTCGCCGACCCGTACTGCCCCGTCGGCCGGCGCGCGGTCGTCGACGCGGCGCGCGACTGGCCCGCCGTCGACGGCGGCACGCTCGTCGTCATTCAAGGTCCGCGCTTCTCCAGCCGCGCGGAGTCGCGGCAGAACGCGGCGGCGGGGTGGTCGATCGTCGGCATGACCGGACAGCCGGAGGCGACGCTCGCCCGCGAGCTGGCGCTGTGCTACACGTCCGTCGCCGTCGTCACCGACCTTGACGCCGGCGTCGAAGGCGCCGGAGTGTCACATCGCGAGGTACTTGAGGTCTTCGCGAAGAGCATCGACCGGCTGCGCGACACGCTCGCGCGCGTCGTCGAGACCCTGCCCGCCGAGCGCGACTGCCCGTGCCCGCACGCGCTTGAAGGTCAGGCGCTGCCGTTCGAACTGCCCTACTGAACTCGTGCGCGCGCACCACCGGGTCGTCAGGTCGTTGTCACCCCCGCTAGGCCCGCTCCGGTCCGCGCCCGCGCTCGGACACGGCAAGCCGCAGCCGCGCGAGCTGCCCGCGCTCGCCTGGCGCGCGCTGCTGCGCCACCGCCGCGTCGCGGGTGCCGGCTGCGCAGCCCTGGCCGCCGCCATCGGGCTGGGCAGCCTCGCCCCGTCAAGACCCCCGACGCTGCAGGTCGTCGCGGCCGCGCACGACGTCGCGACCGGCACGGTCCTGAAGCCGGACGACGTGCGGTGGGTCACGCTGCCCGCCGACGCCGAGCCGACCGGTGCGTTCACCGCCATCTCGGACGTCGTGGGGCGCGCGGCGGCCAGCCCGATTCGCAGCGGCGAGCCGATTACCGACGTCCGGCTGGACGGCGGTAATCGAGCCAACAGCATGGGTGGCACGCCGCTCGCGCCGCCCGGGAACGGACTCGTCGCAATGCCGGTTCGCTTCGCCGACGTCGAGGCGGCGTCCCTCTTGAGTGCCGGAGAATACGTCGATGTGCTCGCCGCGACGCCGTCGTCCGGCACTGCTAGCACGCCGACGACCTCATCGGCGTTGGCGGCCGTTGTGGCGAGCGACGTGCGAATCATCTCGGCCCCCATTGCCGGTGCCGGCACGAACAACGGCGACCACCCGGACGACGTGGGAAGCAGCCTCGAATCGGTCACCGGCGACGGCGCTCTCGTCGTCCTCGCAACAACGCCTGAACAGGCGCGCGCGCTCGCGCAAGCCGAGCTTGTGGCGCGATTATCGGCCGTAGTGGTTCGGTAGGCCTCGCAGCCACGCAACCCCGCCACAGGGTCAAGCCGTGGCGGACAGTTCCGTTGCGCAGTACTTGCACTTCGTGGCCGCCACGGGGAGATCGGCCGAAAGGCAGCTCGGGCAGGTCTTCGTCGGCGCGGGGTCCCCGAAGACGATGGTGCCCCGCCTCCTCATGTAGGCCCGGTACGGGACGACGATCACGAAGTAGATGACCGCCATGAGGATTACGAAGTAGATAATTGCCGCGATGAACGCTCCGAGGTCGATGCGCTGTCCATTGAGGGTCCAGCCGAGACCTTTCCCAGTCGAGCCTCCACCACCGGCAGCGTTGACGAGCGGTGTGATGATGCTGTCGGTAAAGGCCTTGATGAGTGTGCTGAATGCCAGGGCAACGACCAGGCCGACTGCGATGACGACCAACTCGCCTTGCATGAGGAAGTTCTTGAAGCCCTTGAGCATTTGGATCCCTCCATTGGCCCCGAATCGGCGTGATCGGCTCGGGGCGAGCGTATTCGCTGCGCGTCCGGGACGTCTACGAACGGCCCCACAACGCGCCAACGCAGATGACCGTCGACCAGATGCCGGCCAAGGGGTGCGACCAACTAGCCCCCGTGGTGCGGCGGCCGTTCGCGCTCGTACCACTCGCGATCGCGTTCGGCCGTCTCGGCCGCCCGTTCGTCGTCGCCCCAACCGACGTCGGTGTCGTCGCCGGTTTGCTCAGGCAGCAGCTCGCTCACAACTCGACTCCTAGCACACCCACGGCGTCAGCGTTCGCCAGCCCGTCACCGGGATGGTCGAGGTCAAGAACCCGCACGTGCAGTGTGGTGCGCTGCTGCAACGCGGCGCGAAGGGCGCGGTGCAGGCCGTCCTCGAGGTAGAGCTCGCCGTTCCACAACACGACGTGTGGAAACAGGTCGCCGTAGAACGTGGAGTCGTCGTCGAGCAGGACGTCGAGGGCCAACACCCGCTTGGTGGTGACGAGGTCGTCGAGGCGGACCTGGCGCGGCGGCACCTTCGACCAGTCGCGCAGGGTGAGGTCGTGCGCCGGGTAGGGACGGCCGTCTTGAACCGCCTTGAAAATCACTCGACCCCTGCTCTCGCACTCGTTGGTGAACACCCGTTCGGCGCCTCGCCGGACCAGTCTCGACTATTCTGCGACACGACCGAACGACGAGCATCGGCATATCGCCGCAGCTGGGAGCCCTCTTGGACAGCTTCGTCTTGACGCTGTCCTGCCCCGACCGGCTCGGCATCGTGCATGCCGTCACCGGCTTCTTGGCCGAGCACGGCTGCAACATCGTCGACAGCCAGCAGTTCGGCGACCGTGACGCCGGCAGGTTCTTCATGCGGGTGCACGTCGAGGGCACCGACGCCGCGTACGGCCTCGAGGCGTTGCGCGCGGCTTTCAGACCTACCGCCGACGAGTTCGCGATGGACTGGGAGATCAACGACGCGCGCGCCAAGCCCCGCGTCGTCATCATGGTCTCGCGGCAAGGTCATTGCCTGAACGACTTGCTCTACCGCTGGCGCACCGGCGCGCTGCCCGCCGAGATCGTCGCGATCGTCTCCAACCACCGCGACTTCGAAGACCTCGCCACCTCCTACGGCATCCCGTTCCACCACATCCCGGTGACTCCGTCATCCAAGCCCGAGGCCGAGCAGAAGCTGCTGGCGTTGATCGACGAGCACGACGTCGAGCTGGTCGTCCTCGCCCGGTACATGCAGGTGCTCAGCGACACGGTGTGCGAACGGCTGCCTGGCCGGATCATCAACATTCACCACTCGTTCTTGCCCAGCTTCAAAGGCGCCCGGCCCTATTTGCAGGCGCACAACCGCGGGGTCAAGCTGATCGGCGCGACCGCGCACTACGTCACCGCGAACCTCGACGAGGGCCCGATCATCGAGCAGGACGTCGCGCGGGTCGAGCACTCGGACGGCGTGGAGCAACTGGCCGCGATCGGCGGCGACCTCGAGTGCCTGGCGCTGGCGCGCGCGGTGCGCTGGCACCTCGAGCACCGGGTGCTGCTCGACGGCCACAAGACGATCGTGTTCCGCTAAGTCCTTGCGGGAACAACCAATCAAGCACGTCGGTTGCCGCAACCATGAAGGTTGAGATTTGGTCGGACGTCGCCTGCCCCTGGTGCTACCTCGGAAAGCGACGCTTCGAAAGCGCGCTAGACAGCTTCGAACACAAGGCGGACGTCGAGTTGCGGTGGCGCAGCTTCGAGCTCGACCCTGGCGCGCCGGCCGTGCGCGAGGGCGACCCGGTGCAGCGGCTCGCCGACAAGTACGGCATGCCGCGCGCGGACGCGGTGGCGGCCAACGACCGGCTCACCGGACTCGCATCCGCCGAAGGTCTTGAGTACCACCTCGACAAGCTCCGTTCCGGCAACACGTTCGACGCGCACCGGCTCATCCACCTGGCCGCCGACAAGGGCATCCAGGACGACGTGAAAGAGCGCTTCCTGCGCGCCTACTTCACCGAGGTCGAGCCGATCGGCGACCGGGAGGCGCTCGCGCGGCTCGCAGTCGACGCGGGCCTGCCCCGAGACGACGTGGACGACGTCCTGGCAACTGATCGCTACGCGGACGCCGTGCGCGCCGACGAGGCGCAGGCCGCCGCATACGGGATCAGCGGCGTCCCGTTCTTCGTGATCGACGAGAAGTACGGCGTCTCCGGCGCGCAAGCCCCCGACGTGCTGCTCGAGACGTTGCGCCGGGCGTGGGCCACGGCCAACCCGCTCACGATGGTGGACGACGCGACCGGTGGCGGCGCCTGCGAGGGCGACAGCTGCGCCGTGTGACGACGCACCCGAGGGCGGCGCGGGGTTTCGCCGTCCGATATCGCGGGGAGACGGCCTGACGTCGCCGAGACGCGGGAGGCCGCGATGGGCCGTGAGGAAGAGCGCGAGACGTTGGCCGGCAACCGGCCCGAGCATCCGTCGAAAATCGATCTAGACGCCGCGTCGCGAGGCGTCGAGAATCCTGTCGACGCGCCTGAGCCTGATCGACGCGGCAAGGGGGCCGACGAGCTCGCGGGCCACTCTGCGTTCGAACGCGGCGACCCGGACGCAGTGCCGTCCGATGTCACGGAGACGCCTGAGTACCAAGAGGAATTGGCCGAAGCCCGACGTGAGGTGAAAGAGGGTGAGGCGGTCGTCGAAGACGGCCGCGACAAGATGCCGCCGACGAGGTACGACCGCGGCTGAATGCCGGGAGGCGTGATGGTCCACAGAACCAGGCGCTATGCCGCAGTGGTTTTCGCCGCTGCGGCCGGAGTTTCGCTGGCGTCGACGAGCGGTGTTGCGCTCGCTGACGGCCACTGGCGAGACAGCGGGAATGTCAAGCTCGACCACGCGTTCGTCATCATGCTCGAAAACCACTCGGAGCACGGCGTTATCGGCGACCCCAACGCGCCGTATATGACGTCGCTCGCGGCGACCTACGGTCAGGCGACCAACTACTACGGCGTCACGCATCCGAGCGAGCCGAACTACATCGCCCTCATGAGCGGTTCGAACTGGGACACCAATACCGACGACCCGGCCAACCGCTTCGACCACACCAACCTCGTCGACACCCTCGAAGCGGCAGGCAAGAGCTGGGGCGCCTATCTCGAGGCGATGCCGTCGGTCGGGTATCTCGGCGACTATTGGCCGTCGAGCAGCAATGCGCTGTACGCCTCGAAGCACAACCCGTTCGTGTTGTTTACCGACGTCCGAGACAACGCGGCGCGGCTGCAAAACGTGAAGCCTTACACCGACCTCGCCGGCGACTTGAACAGCCGGCACGCGGCGCAATTCGTGTTCATCGCGCCCGACCAGTGCAACGACATGCACGGCGGCGTCTACACCGCGGTCGCCGGCCATCCCGAAACGCCGTGCCCCTACGGCTCGACCAACGACGACGCGAACGACGCCGCCTTGAAGCAAAAAGCCGACGCCTTCGTGAAGAGCGCGGTCGCGACCATCACCCACAGCCGGGCGTGGACGACGCACTCCGCAATCTTCATCGTCGCCGACGAGGGCGACTACACCGGCAACACGACGACCGGTGGCTGGGACTCGCCGGCCGGTTGCTGCGACTCCCCCGTGCTGCCCGCGGGCGACCCCGACATCAGCGCGACGTGGCCGGGCGGCCTGTACGGAGGCGGGCTGGTTCCGGCGATCGTCGTCAATGGCGGCCACCCGCGTCACGTCGTCGACGACACGCCGTACAACCACTACTCGCTGCTGCGCACGCTCGAGGACGCGTGGCGGCTGCCTGAGCTCGGCTTCACGAGCGACCATCGCCAGGTTTCGACCATGAACACGCTGCTGGATAGGTTGCTGAAAGGTTAGACCGGTACCCTCGACGCCATGAGCGTCGCGGCCCTGACAGCGTTTGCGAGCAGCACGCCGAGCGGCGGCGTCCCTGGGGGGCCGCTCGGCACGGGCGGCTTTCGCGACGTCAACGACTTCGCGAAAGACACGTCGTGGCTGCACGGCGCGCTGGCCGACTACGCCAACTACGGCGTCGTGCTGTTCGGGTTGCTGCTCGTCGTGGGCTTCCTCTGGTCGCGGTCGCGCAGCGACCTGAGCGGGGTGGCTGCGTCGCTGTGGGCGGCCGCCGGCATGGGCATCGCGATCGCGCTGAACCAGCTCATCGTCCACGCGGTCGACGAGCCGCGGCCGTTCGCCTCGATGTCCAACGTGCTGCTGCTGGTACATCACGCCAACGACCCCGGATTCACGTCCGACCACTCGGTGATGGCAGGGGCGGTCGCCGCCGGATTGTTCTTCGTCCGGAAGGTGCTGGGTTGGATCACCGCGGCAGCGGCGGTGTTGATCGCCTTCGCCCGGGTCTACGTCGGCGTGCACTTCCCCCAGGACGTGCTCGCCGGGCTGGCGCTCGGCGTCGTCGTGGTGTTGGTCGGCTGGCTCCTGGTGCGTCCGGCGTTGGTGGGCGCGATGCGCGGGCTCGAGCGGACGCCGATGCGCTGGGCCGTGTCCGGCCGTCGTCACCTCACTTGGCTGCAGTCAAGGGCCCAATAGCCCGGACGTCGCGAGCCTCGACCCAGGACGGCTATCTCGGGAGTGGGCCCTCGTAACGCTGGCGGCTCTCGACGGGTCGATCCTGAACCTTCGTGCGACGTCACGAGTTTGTCTCCTGGTTCGTCGGTTGCGACACGGCTTGGGAGAGGACAGGTGTCAGTGCAACGACGGGAATCACGCGCTGCGTTTTGCGCTGGTATCCGGCGAATCCCGGATAGCGCGCCGCCTGCAACGCGAACACGCGGTCGCGTTCGGAACCCTGCAGTTCGCTCGCGGTGACCTCGACGCGCTCGTCTCCGACTTCGATGGACGACGTGGGGTGGGCGAGCAGGTTGTGGTACCAGTCGGGGTTGCGGTCGGAGCCAGCCTTGGAGGCGAACACGAGATATCGCGGGCCGTCCGCGAGGTACATTATCGGGTTCACCCGCTCGAGGCCGGTACGGGCGCCGCGGGTGTGCAACAGCAGTAGCGGTGCGCCTCCGAACGGTCCTCCCACTCTCCCGTGGTTGGCGCGGAATTCGCCGATCGTCCAGGCGATGAAGTCTGCGGGCTCGGTCATGACGCGCTCACCAACTCGCTGACGTAGTCATCGACCGACCGTGGGGCGCGTCGCAGAATCGCCTGCAGTGCAAGCGGATTCCCGCCGTGGAAGCCGTACCGGTCATATTCCGCGAACATGGCACGCAGGCCAGCAGGCAAGTCGGGTGGCAGCGCGCCCGCTGGCAGGTCTTCGGCGGTGACGTGGAGTCCGGACGCCGCGCTGAACAATTCCGCGAGACGGAGCCGGTTGAAAGTGCCCCCGGCCGCGAGTTCGAACGTGCCGTACGACAATCGCGGGTCGGCGAACGCGAGCGCGGCCGCGTCGGCGACGTCGCGATAATCGACGTAGCTCATCTGTGAGTGCTTCGACCACGGCATCACCAACGCGCCGGTGCGCCGGGCCTGCTGCCATGCGGGATCGAGGCCCTGCAGGAACATCGCGGGTTGCAGGATGGTGAAGTCGAGGTCTGACGCGTACAACGCCGCCTCGATTGGCCGCGTGCCAGCGTGGTTCTCCAGCGGCAGCGACGGGTGGTACACGCCGGAGTACACCAGCTTGCGCACGCCGGCCCGCTGCGCCGCCTCCACGAACGTCAGACCGAGTTGCGTGGCATCGGGCGCGAACGCCGGGGTAATCAAGAACGCGCCGTCGACTCCGTTTAGCGCGGCACCGAGACTGGCCGGGTCGCGCAGGTCGGCTTGCACCGTCTCTTGAGCACCCAGGTCACGGGGGATGTCTGCCTTCGCGGTGTCGTGCACCACGGCTCGCACGTGGTGACCCGCATCGACCAGAGCCGGAACGACGAGCGCCGCGAACTTCCCGGTGGCGCCGGTGGCGAGGATCTTCATGTCAGTCTCCTTGTCGTTGTTACCTGCTCGGACAGCAACTGGTCAGCATCCCTTATTCCCACGGCACATCTCCGAGGAGACTGAGCTATCCTTGCCCAGGCAACTAGCAGTAGGGTTGATGGCCAGGCCGAGCGAGGAGGCGACCGAATGGCGGCGAAATCACCGGGCTTGCACGCGTCGAGCACCGTCGTCGGGCAACCGACAACGGCGGTGGGCGGACCGGTCAGCCACGCGATCTTTCGGGTGGCCCGGTTGCATCGCATGCTCGCCGGGTCGCTGTTGCGTCGAACCGGGCTGTACCCCGGCCAGGAGTTGGTCATGATGCACCTGTGGGACCACGGCGCGCAGCGACAGACCGACCTCATCAAGGTCATCGACTCGGACGCGGCGACCATGACGCGCACGGTGCAACGCCTCGAACGCGCGGGCTTCGTCCGCCGCCGACCCGACCCGACCGACGCGCGCGCGTGGCTGATCGAACCGACACCGGCGAGCAGACATCTGCGCGCGGAGATCGAGGACATCTGGCGCCGGTTGGAAGAGCTGACGGTGAAGTCGATGACACCAGCCCAGCAGCGCGCGGCGCGCTCGACGCTCGAAGCCCTTGAACGCAACCTGCTGAAAGCGACGGAGTGAACAGGGAACGGTGGTGTCCGACGGTTACCGGTACGCTGACGGGGTAGCGGCGAGCGGCCCTCGCGCCCTCGTGTTGTTGCCCCCGCCCTCGTCGCCCTCGTAGCTCAGGGGATAGAGCAACGGTTTCCTAAACCGTGTGTCGCAGGTTCGAATCCTGCCGGGGGCACTGATGGGCCGTTTTGTTCGGTTGACGCGTGAGAGCTTGTCCGCCATGAAAGCCGGGCTCGACGGCTCAGCCGATCGGTCGCACCGTCCCGTGTCGTGTACGCCCCGCCAGACGGCGAGGTCGTCGCCGCCGTGTCGGTCGTGTTGACCCGAGCGTGGCCGTCGCACGGCCTTGCGGGCACGTCAAGCGCGCGAGAAAGCATTGACCAGCGTGCTGTCCGCATTGACCTCGGACGACGTCGACACTGCGTCCCCTCTGCGACTTCGCGGCACGCGGTCGAAGCGAAGGCGGCTGCCCAGTCAACAACGCGGTGCCAGCGAGCAACCAGAGCTCGTGAGACTCGCTCTCAAAGAGCATCGTCTCACGAAGCGGATTTGCGTTCGTGACGTGTCCGCCCGACGTCCGGTGGTAAGTTGCCGCACTGATCCGCAGACTCGCGATTCTTCAAGGAGCGACGTGACCGGCATCTTCGCGGTGACGAGCAAGGGTTTCCGGGCACACCTGACGAGGATCGTCGGCGCTATCGCGTCAGCGTTGGTACTCGTGGGTGGCGTCCTCGTCGCGGCGCCGACACCGGCGCAGGCCTTACCGCCAACCGTCATCCCGAACTGCGACAGCATCACCGCGAGTATCGGCAGCAGCGGTAGCTATCAACTCGGCTCGCTCGGTAGCCCGCTGTCGTGCAGCGTCCCATCGCTGGGCGTGACGGCGGACACGACCCTGGATCTGAACGGCAGCCACCTGACCATCAATGCTCCCCATGGCGCCATCGGCATCACGGTGACCGGCGGCTCAACGCTGACCATCGAAGACACCGCCACCGGCGGAACCCTGACCGTCCTCGGTGGGGACGGAGCAGCCGGCGACCCAGGCTTGAACGCCACGCCCGGCACCGATGGCACCGGGGGGTCCGGCAACGCCGGCGAAGCGGGCGGGAATGCCGTGACCGGGGCGCTAACCGTCGATGGCGGCACCGTGACCGTCACGGGCGGAAACGGAGGCGTCGGCGGCGACGGCGGGTACGGCGCGAGCGGTGGAGCGGACCCTGGGGCCGGCAACGGTGGGTTCGGCGGCTTTGGCGGAGCAGGCGGCATCGGGGTCGCTGGCACCGTGACCGTGAACGGAGGCACGCTGCTCGCCAGCGGCGGAAGCGGGGGCGTCGGCGGCCGAGGCGGCGCTGCCGGCGTCGGCGGCCTGGCGGCCGGAGGTAGCGGCCAAAACGGCGGCAACGGCGGCTTTGGCGGCAGCGGCGGTGCCGCAGGCACCGGAATCACCGGACCACTCGTGGCCAACAGCGGCACAACGACCACGGCCGGCGGCAACGGCGGAGCGGGAGGCGCAGGCGGCTTGGCCGGCAGCGGTGGAGAGGGTGTCACCGGTACGTCCGGCACAAATGGCGGAGCCGTTGGCGGGTCGGGCGGCGCCGGTGGGTCCGGCGGCAACGGCGGTATCGGCGGCTTCGGCGGCTTCGGCGGCGATGGCGGCGTTGGAGTAGGCGGGCAGGCAGCCGCGAACGGCGGCGCGACGACCGCCACCGGAGGCGCCGGCGGAATTGGGGGCGCCGCCGGGCTCGGCGGCGACGGCGGTGACGGCGGGGCCGGTGGTGCTGGCGGTGACACCTCGGATCCAAGCAGCACAGGCGGCGCCGGCGGTTTGGGCGGCGTTGCGGGCGGCGGCGGCACCGGCGGTAACGGCGGCATGGCGGGAAGCGGTGGCAACGGAGTCGACGGCCAGGCGGCCGTGGGCGGCGGCACCTTGACCGCGAACGGCGGCAACGGCGGCGCCGCAGGCACACCGGGTACCGGAGGCGACGGCGGTTCCGGCGGTTCCGGCGGCTACGGCGGCGCCGGCGTGGACATCGGGGGCAGGGGCGGAGACGGCGGAGCCGCTGGTGCTGGCGGGAAGGGCGGTGCCGGCGGCGACGCCGGCAGCGGCGGTACCGGTGTGGACGGCGTCCTAGGACTTGTGGGTGCCGGCGGAGACGCGAACGTCACCGGTGGCGCCGGCGGCGTCGGCGCCACCGGCGGCAACGGCGGATCGGCTGGTACCGGTGGCACGGGTGGCGCGGGCGGTTTCGGAACGCTGGGCGGGATTGCCGGAGCCACCGGGGGCGTAGGCACTGGCGGCAGCTCAGGGACGACCGGTCTTAACGGAACTCCCGGCGCGGCAAACTCGGGCGGCGGGTCGCTCGCGGCGCTGACCGGAGCCACCCCTCCGGGCGGCACGGTCGGAGTCCCGTACAGCTACACGTTCACGACGGTGGGCACGATCACCTTGACGGCGGCTGGAACGCTCCCGCCGGGCCTGAGCTTCGACAGCGGCACCGGAGCGCTGTCGGGCACACCGACCACCGCAGGCAACTACTCGTTCACGGTAGAGAACGCGGGCGGCGGCGCGCCGCAAGCGCAGATCAACCTGTCGGTGACGGCGCCCGGCGCGCCCGCGCCGCCAACAGCGCAGGTCGGGCGCCAAGGCGGCGCCGACAGGTACGCGACGGCCGCCGACTTGGCGACGAGTCGTTTCGCGCCTGGCACGGCCACGGTCTTTGTGGCGTCCGGCACCGACTTCCCCGACGCGCTTGCCGGAACGCAAGCGGCGGCCGCTGCCGGAGCACCAGTGCTGCTCACGTCGCCGAGCACACTACCCGCGGCCACGGCGTCCGCTTTGAAGACGTTACGCCCGGGCCGGATCGTGATCCTCGGCGGAGCGGCGGCGGTGTCATCGGACGTCGAGCACGCGATCACCAGCTACACGACAGGCTCGGTGACGCGTATCGCGGGCGCCGACAGATACGCCACCGCCGCGGCGAGCGCGCAGGCCGCGTTCCCGAACGGCGCCGACACGGTGTTCCTGGCCTCGGGCGTCGATTTCCCCGACGGGCTCGCCGGCGCCCCGGCGGCATGGCACGAGCACGCGGCGCTCCTGTTGACCGCGCCGAACACTATCCCGGCGGCCACGGCGTCCGCTTTGAACGCGTTGAGCCCGAGCCGGATCGTCGTCGTCGGCGGTGTGAACGCGGTGAGCGCTCAGGTCGCGACCGCAGCCGCAGCGTGGGGGCAGGTCACCCGAGTTGCCGACAGCGACCGCTACTCCACCGCAATCGCGATCCTGCGACAGGCCTTCACGTCGCCGGCGACGAGCATGTACGTGGTGACCGGGGAAGCCTTCCCGGACGCGCTCGCCGGCGCGGTCGCGGCTGCGGAGTCAGGTAACCCACTGCTTCTCACGACGCCGAACGCATTGCCGTCGAATGTCGCGGCCGCGATTCGGGATTACCGGCCTGGCAACATCACGGTTCTCGGTGGCACCGCCGCGATCGGCGCGTCTGTGGTCACGCAGTTGGCGGCGCTGCCCTGACCTGTCCAAGCGCGTCTGGCTGGCTTTCCAATCCGTCGAGTAGGTCCGATGATTGCGACGAGGGGAGCACCCGTGCAGGCGAAGATCTTCTTCATCACGTTGGTGGTCGACGACCTCACCCGATCGGTCGCGTTTTACCGCGACGGGCTCGGCTGGCCAACCGACGGCATCGTCGGCCAAGAGTTTCACGACGAGCTAACCGGGGCCGGCGGGACTATCGCCTTCTTCAAGCTCGAGGGCGGGCTGCTGCTCGGCCTCTACGAACGCGACAACCTGGCCAAGGACGCCCAGCTCCCGGCGGGCCCGCGAAGTTCAACTGAGTTCAGTCTTGGCATTCCGGCGTCATCGCAGTCCGAGGTCGACCAACTCTTGCGACAGGCCGAAGCGGCCGGCGCGACGCTCACCGCCGCGGCACACATGCGTCCGTTCGGCGTCTACTCCGGTTACTTCGCCGACCCTGACGGCCACCTCTTCGAGATCGCCTGGGACTCCAACGCCGCAGAATGAGCGCCGCGCCCATTCGAGCGGACACCCCCGCCGCGTCACTCGCGACAACAAGGATTTTGCGCGAGGGCGCGCCTTCGCCAGCGGGCGCCGGTAGACGTTCGCGGGTCTCTATCTCGTCGAACGTCTACCGGAGGCCGCGACCCACGCGTTTCCCGACCCTGGATGCCCGAACGCGACGCCGAGCGCTAGCCCGTAGCGCTAGCTGGCGGGCTTTGCGGTGACGGCAGCGCGTGCTGGCGACGCCGCAGGCAACCGGACGACGGCACGCAGGCCGCCGAGCGGGCTCGTCTGCAGCGCCACGTCACCGCCATGGGCGCGCGCGATCGAGCGCACGATGGCGAGCCCGAGCCCGGCGCCGCCTTCGCCTCGACCACGACCGGCGTCGAGCCGCACCCACGGTTGGAACACCCGCTCACGCTCGGCCGGCGGAATCCCAGGGCCGTCGTCGTCAACGGTCACGACAACGTCGCCGTCCACCCGTTCTGCCTTCACCGCAACGGTTTCTCTGGCATAACGTCGCGCATTGGCAAGCAGGTTGTCGAATAGCCGCCGCAGCGCGAGTTCGTCGCCGTCGATGAGCAGATCGTCACCTGGATCGTCGACCAACGCGCCGATGTCGACGGTCGCGCGGCGTTGCGGCGCGCCGCTGTCGAGCCTCGCTAGCAACAACAAGTCCTCGGCAAGCTGGCCCAGCCGCTCGACGTCGGCGAGCGCGTCGGCCACGATATGCGGCCAGTCGTCGGGAGAGTTCGGCACGGTCAACGCGACTTCAAGCTGCGTCCGCAGCGAGGCGATCGGCGAACGCAACTCATGCGCGGCGTCGGCGATGAAGCGACGCTGCGTCTCGGCGGCCAAGTGAACACGCCGCAACAACTCGTTCAACGTGTCCCCGAGCTTGCGCAATTCCTCGCCGCCTGCGGGCAGATCCAGCTTCGGCGGCTCCGCGGTCACGCTGACGTCGACCACGTCGGCCGCCGCGCGCAATCGGTCGACCGGTTGCAATGCGGCACTCACCGCGAGCCACGTCGCCGCCGCAGCGGCAAGCAAAATCAGGGGGACGACGATGAGCAGCACGTTGCGCAGCGCGTTCAGCGTCGAGGTCACGTCGCCCAGCGGCGCGGCAGCGACGACTGTCACCGGCACGCCACCGAACTTCACCGTAACGGCAAGAACCCGAAGGCTCGACGAACCGATCGTGCTCGACGACGTGGTGAACGGCCGGCCGTGATGCTTTGCAAGTTGTTCGAGTGGAATCAGCTGCAAGACGCGGCTCGCCGAACTCGTCGCGGCGAGCACGGTGCCAGCCGAGTCGACGACTTGGGCGAGCGTCGTGGCGCCAGCGGGAGAGGGTAGCGGCGACGGCAGATCGCCCGCCGCTGCGAGCTGACTAATGGTCGTCACCTCGGATCGCACGGTGACGTCGATGGAACTCACGCGGCGATGCTCAAAGACACTTGCCAATATCACGGTGCCGACGACAAGGCCGATCGCCAACACCGCAGTCGCCGCCGCCGTGACCCGCAGCCGCAGCGATCGTCGGCGCCACCAGCCCAATGAACCCGACGTCATGGTGGCCGCAACCGATAACCGACTCCACGCACCGTCTGCACAGCGCTGCGGCCAAGCTTGCGTCGCAGATACCCGGCGTACACCTCGACGGCGTTTTGATCCGTGCTCGCATCCGGCCACACGTGCTCGAGCAACTCCGCCTTGGTCACGGCGCGCGGATGATGTCGCATGAGGTACTCGAGCATCGACGACTCGCGGGCCGTCAGATCGAGTGGGTCGCCCGCGATCGCGAACACCCGCGACGCAGGATCAAACATGAGGGTCCCGATTTCGAGCAGCGGCGGTCCTGGTCGCGCGCCCCTGCGCAACAACGCGCGCAGTCGGGCGAGCAACACCACAAAGGAGAACGGCTTGGTGAGGTAGTCATCCGCCCCGAGGTCGAGCCCGTCGGCTTGGTCGTACTCGCCGTCCTTCGCGGAGGCGAGCAAGATCGGGGTCCAGACGCCGCGGGCGCGCAGCTGCCGTGTCACCTCGTAGCCGGACAGGGACGGCAACATGATGTCGAGCACGATCGCGTCGTACGGCACCGTGGTGGCCAGCTCGAGGGCGCGCGAACCATCAGCCGCCACATCGACGGTGAAGCCGGCGTGGGTCAGCCCTCGCTCCAACGCGGCCGCCATCCGCTGTTCGTCCTCCGCCACCAACAACCGCAACGTGCGCACCTCCTCGCGTCGTCCGATCATCTTCGCGCGCCCCAGGACAAGGGTGCGCGGGCCAAGGGCCAACCTGTGGCGAAGCTGTGGACCCCGACCGCGAAACTGGCAGCCAGCCTGCGCCGCCCTCATAGTGAACGCATGTCACGAGCATTCACCACCCGCAGACTTCGTTGGGCCGTCCCCGCAGGTGTCGCCGCCGCGATCGCCGTCGCTTCATTGGCGTCCTCCGTCACGACCAGCGCCGCGGCCGAGCCCAACCTCCCAGCACGCACGGCCGCCCAGCTCTTAGTGAATCTTGAGACGGCGAACCCGACGGGCTTCTCCGGCACCATCGTCGAGACCGCGAAACTCGGCTTGCCGGAGCTGCCAGACATCGGCGGCTCGGGCGCGGACTCAACCCTGTCGCTGCCTAATCTGGTGACCGGCGCCCACACTGTGCGCATCTGGTACGGCGGGCACGACAAGCAACGGGTCGCGTTGCTCGGCCAACTGTCGGAGAGCGACATCATCCACAACGGCAAGGATTTGTGGAGCTACAGCTCAACCGACCGAAAGGTGACGCACACCACGCTCAATCCGCCCGACGGCCAGGCGCTGTCGGAGCGCGACGTCACAGGCTTGACCCCGCAGGCGGCTGCCGACGCGGCGCTGAAGGCAATCGACCCCACAACGTCAGTTCAAGTCGACCGCACTGCGCGCGTGGCTGACCGCGCCGCCTACCAATTGTTGCTGGAACCAAAGGATTCTCGCTCTTTGATCGGCAGCGTTCGCATCGCTATCGACGCGCAAACGTCGATGCCTCTGCGGGTGCAGGTCTTCGCGCGTGACGCGAGTTCGCCTGCCATTCAGGTGGGCTTCACCGACGTGAGCTTCAAGTCTCCAGACCCCTCGGTCTTCAGCTTCGTGCCGCCCGCCGGTTCGACCGTGGTCCAGGGTGGTCCGCTCAGCGAACCGGGACTCCCGAACGGGGCCGAGATGCCAAAGCGAATCAAGGACGACGCCCAAGGCACGACAAGCGCAGCGCCGAACGGGCAAGGGACGAAGCTCCTCGGCAAGGGTTGGACCGCCGTGGTGGAGGCGCGCGATTCCGGCCTCTCCGCCGGAAACTCGCAGCTGTCCACGCTCCTCAACAAGATCGCGACACCGGTCGACGGTGGACGGCTTGTCACCAGCGCCTTGTTCACGATCTTCGTGACGGACGACGGGAGGGTCTACGTCGGACCCGTGAGCGCCGACGCGATCCGTCAGGTGGCGGCAACAGGGCATGGACTGTGACCGCCGTCGTGGCGGCGCCTGACGGCGGAGCGCTGGCCGAACCGTCCGAGCCAATCGCGCCCGACTCACTCGCGGTGAAGACAGTCGGGCTTACCCGGCGATTCGGCGCACACGTCGCGGTCAATGACGTGAACCTCGCGGTGCCGCGTGGCGCGGTGTTCGGGTTCCTTGGTCCGAACGGATCGGGCAAGACGACGACAATCCGCTTGCTGCTAGGGCTGATGTCGCCGCACGTGGGTTCGGTCGAGGTGCTGGGCGGCGCGATTCCCGCACGATCGTCCGACGTGTTGGCGCGCGTCGGCACGCTTGTCGAAGGGCCGGCGTTTCATCCCTACCTCAGCGGGCGCGACAACCTGCGACGCCTCGACGCGTTCGCCGCGTGCACCGACCCGCGCACGTCGAAGCTGCGCGTCGGGGCGGCGCTCGACCGCGTCGGGCTCGGCGCCGCCGCCCGCAAGAACTTCCGCCGGTACTCGCTTGGAATGAAGCAACGACTGGGCATCGCCGCAGCGCTGCTTCGCCCGCGTGAGCTGCTGATCCTTGACGAGCCGACCAACGGCCTCGATCCGCAAGGCACCCG
>JAICLV010000042.1 GCA_025925185.1 Acidothermaceae bacterium | reverse complement strand
TGTTGTACTTGACCTCGGTGCCGCCGTACTTGCTGTACAGCACGCGGTCGCCCTCCTTGACGTCGAGCGGAACGCGCTTGCCGTCCTCGAAACGGCCAGGGCCGATCGCAAGGACAATGCCCTCCTGCGGCTTCTCCTTGGCGGTGTCAGGGATCACCAGGCCGGACGCCGTGGTGGTCTCGGCCTCGACGGCCTGCACGACGATGCGGTCCTCGAGCGGCCGGATCGAGACCTTGGAGCTGGTGGCGGTCGTCACTTTGTGACTCCCCCTCCTCATGTGTTGGGACTACGTGAGCACTTCAGGGACACTTCATGCACAGGGTCGGCGGGCAGGTCGCCAGCCCGCCGTCGCGGGGGTCGGGCCGGGCGTTGCTCGCCGAAGGCAGGTGAGCTGGCAGACCCGAAGCGAGAGTGCCAACCACTAGGTCGAAGACTATGCCGGGGTTAGCACTCCGTCAACTCGAGTGCCAAGCGAGCTTGGCACCGTCGAACGCAGTGCCAAGCGAGGACGCTTGGCGGGCCACGAGGAGCGGTGAGAGGCTCCCGCGCATGGGCCTCGAGACTTTCCGGGCGCTGCACGCCGGCGCCGGCGCTCGGGCGCTGGAGCGCGCCCTGATCGAGTTGGACGCCGGCGCCGATCCGCTGAGCGTCGCGACCGAGGTCCGCCGGCGCGTCCGGGGGCTTTCGCCCGAACTCGCCGGCGCCGCGATCACCCAAGCGCAACTGCGCCGCAGGGGTCGCGACAAGTTCGGCGCCGACGCCGACCTGATGTGGTTCACCCCTGACGGGCTCGAGCAGGCCACCCGCGCGGAGGTCGCCGACCACCGCGCCGCCCGGTTCGCCGCCCTCGCGGCGCCGCCCGACCCGCCGATCAGAGTGGCCGACCTGTGTTGTGGCATCGGAGGCGATCTGCGGGCGCTGTCGAGGGCCGGCTGCACGGTGACCGGGTTCGACAAAGACCCGCTCACGGTCGAGGTCGCCCGCGCGAACATCGAAGCGTTGAAGCTGGACGACGCGACGGTTAAGTGCCTCGACGTCGAGGCATCATCGACGAAGCACCTCCAGCGAGATTCCTTTGAGGCCACTTTCATCGACCCGTCTCGTCGCCAAGATGGCCGTCGCGTCTTCGATCTGCACGGGGTTTCGCCGCCATGGGTGTTCGTCAAGCAGGTGCTGCACTCCGGTCCGGCCGCGGCGAAGATGGCGCCCGGGATCCCGCACGACGTCGTGCCGTTCGACGTCGAAGCGGAATGGGTGTCCTACCGGGGCGAGCTCAAGGAAGCGGTGTTGTGGTCGGGCGAACTCGCGACGCCCCAGGTACGTCGGCGTGCGACGTTGCTCCCCGCAGGCGACACCATGACAGACGCCGATGAGGTGCCGGCAGAAGTGATCCCACCGGCGCGATTCCTGTACGAGCCCGATCCCGCCGTGGTGCGCGCGCATCTGGTCGGCGCCGTGGCGCGGCTCGTCGGAGGCGGATTGCTGGACGCCACTACCGCCTACGTCACTAGCGACACCAAGGTGCGCACGCCCTTCGCGCGGGCGTTCGAGATCACCGACGCGATGCCGTTCTCGTTCAAGCGGCTGCGCCAAACCCTGCGTGAGCGGGGTGTGGGTTCGGTCACCATCATGAAGCGCGGCTCGGCCATCAACGTCGAGCAGCTTCGCCGCGAGCTGCAGTTGAAGGGCCGTCGTCACGCGGTTGTCGTACTGGCCTTGGTCAACGGACGACGTGACGTCCTGATCGCACAGCCGGTCTCGTCGCGCGAGCGTGGGCAAAGTCTCGGCTGAGTCTGCGCCGAGGGCTCCTTCGTGGTCGGCGTGACGGCGACGAGCTAAGACTCGATCGGCACCGGGGTGAACTCCCATGCGTTGGCCTCGCGCGCGCAAAAGCGCTCGGCGCCGAGGTCGAACCAGTTGTTTCCCGCGGCGAGCGTGTCGGTGTCGTTCCACCGGGTGATGACCACCGCGCTGTGCTGCTCGTCGGAACGGTACAGCTCTCCACCGAGAAAGCCTTGAGCAGCGGCGAATTGTGGCCAAGCCTCGTGCCTCGTCCAGTCGCAGAACGCGTCGAGTTGTCCGGGGTTGATGTGGGCTTCCCACATTCTCGCGATCACACCAGCACCTCCGTGATCGGAAGCGAGGAGTCGGCCGGCAGGTCGAGCGCCGACGGCGGGCGGCCGGCGTCGACGAGGCACGCGCCGAGCGCGGCGACCATCGCGCCGTTGTCGGTGCACAGACCGGGGCGCGGCACCCGGAGCTGGATGCCTACTTTGTCGCACCGTTCCTGGGCGAGCGCGCGCAGCCGGGAGTTCGCCGCGACACCGCCGCCGATCAGCAGGTGGTCGACCCCGTGGTCGCGGCACGCGGTCACCGCCTTCGCGGTCAGCACGTCGACGACCGCCTCCTGGAACGACGCCGCAACATCAGGAACGGGAACTGGTTCACCTGCGCGCTCGCGCGCCTCCACCCATCGGGCGACCGCGGTTTTCAAACCAGAGAAGGAAAAGTCGAGCGTCCCGTCGTCCGCCTTGCCACGCGGGAAGGCCGCGAACGCGGGGTCGCCCTCGCGGGCGGCGCGGTCGATGTACGGGCCACCGGGGAACGGCAGGCCGAGCACGCGCGCCACCTTGTCGAACGCCTCGCCGGCGGCGTCGTCGACGGTGGAACCGAGGGGCCGGACGTCGTGGGTGACGTCGGGCACCAGCAGCAGCGACGAGTGACCGCCAGAGACGAGCAAGGCGATGCAAGGTTCGGGTAACGGCCCGTGTTCCAACACATCGACCGCCACGTGGGCGGACAGGTGGTTCACGCCGTACAGCGGCTTGCCAGCCGCTAGCGCGTACGCCTTCGCCGCGGCCACGCCCACAAGCAGGGCGCCCGCGAGGCCCGGGCCGGCGGTGACGGCGAGCGCGTCGACGTCCGACAACGCGACGCCGGCCTTTTCGAGCGCGCGACGCATCGTCGGCACCATCGCCTCGAGGTGCGCCCGGCTGGCGACCTCGGGCACGACGCCGCCGAAACGCGCGTGCTCATCGACGCTCGACGCGATTTCGTTTGCCAGCAAGCTGTTTCCGCGCACGATGCCGACGCCGGTCTCATCGCAGGAGGTCTCGATTCCGAGGACCAACGGTTCGTCAGCCATTACCCGCCCAGTCAGCCGGATTGACGCCCTTCAAGTTCAACACCATCAACACGGCGTCGGTGCCGCTCGGCTGGTAGTAGGCCTTGCGCAGGCCCACCTGTTCGAAGCCGAAGTTGCGGTACATGCGCTGCGCGACTGGGTTGTCGGCCCGCACCTCGAGACCGACCATCGGCTCGTCGCGCCGGCGCGCCTCGTCGATCAGCGCGGTGAGCAACCGGGCGCCGATGCCTTCGTTTTGGCGGTCGCGACGCACCGCGATCGTCTGCACGAACGACTCCTCGGGGTATGCGCAAAGCCCGGCGTAGCCGACGATCTCTGCGCGGTCTTTCGCGACGAGGTAGTGGCGGGTCTCGTGCTCCGACAGCTCAGACCAGAACATCGCGACGGTCCAGCTCTCGTCGCCGAACAGGTCGTGCTCGATGTCCATCACGGGGTCGATGTCCCACCACCGCATCCGGCGCAGGGTGGTTCGCCTGGTGTCGATGGCGCTCACGCGGGCGTCACCGCCTTACGGGCGCCCGGCTCGACGGCGTCGGGTCGCCGCAGGTACAGCGGACGCGGCTCGAGGATGGTCACGCGACCCTCGGCCACCATCGTGCAAAGCGTTGCGGCACTCGGAAATTGCGGCTCATGCGCGCTGTCGAAATCGGCGCGGTACTGCAACGCGCCGGCGCCGAAAACCGGACCGTGCCACCCGATGTCGACAGACCGGCCGACGTTCGGCCCATCGAGCCGCCGGTGGTTCTCGTCGTAGACCGCCCAGTAGACCTCACGGCGACGCGCGTCGGTGGCGACGAGAAATCGCCCCTCGCACACGACGTCGGCGGCGAGCACGTCGAGCGAGCACACGCCCACGACCGGAATGCGAAGCGCGTCGGACAGCGCGCGCGCGGTGACCAGCCCGACCCGCAGCCCGGTGAACGGGCCTGGCCCGACGCCGACCGCGACCTTCGTCAAGTCGGACGTCGAAACTCCAGCGTCGTCGAGCACGCGCTGGATGCCAGGACCGAGCAGCTCGCCGTGCCGACGCGCGTCGGCGACGGTGCGCTCCGCGCGCACCCGATCACCGTCGTGGAGGGCGACGGTGACTGCGGGTGTGGCGGTGTCGAAGGCGAGCAGCACGGCTTCGAGCCTAGCGGTGCGCCGGCGACGAGCCAGTGGGCCGCCTAATGGGTGACGGCCGCGAGGTCGACCGGTGCCCAACGCGCGCCCCGCGCGCTGATACACACCTTGCGCGGTTCGCCGTCGGGGTCGGCGGCCTCCGCGCGGTCGATCGCCACCTCCAGCACGTCCGCGGCCAACTCCTCGACGAGACCTTCGCCCCATTCGACGAGGGTCACCGAATCCTCGATCGAGGCGTCAAGGTCGAGGTCGTCGACCTCGACCCGCCCGCCAAGCCGGTAAGCGTCGACGTGCACCAACGGCGGGCCGTCGGCGAGCGAGGGGTGTACCCGGGAAATGACGAACGTCGGCGAGGTGACTCCGCCACGCACGTTCAGACCGGCCCCGATCCCTTGGGCCAGCGTGGTTTTCCCGGCACCGAGCGACCCGGTGAGGACGACGAGGTCGCCCGCGCGCAGCAGCGTCGCGAGCCGCTTGCCGAGCTCGCGCATGTCGTCGGCGGTCGGCACCGCGATCTGCACGCTCACCCGCTCACCTCCTGCGCCGCTTTCGCCGCCACCGCCAAATCCTCTCGCAGCGCGGCGCGCGGCATGCCACGTGGGCCGAACCTGATCGCCGCGGACGGATGGTAGGTAGGGAGCACACGTCGTCCGGACTGGTCGTGGATCTGGCCGCGAAGCTGCCCGATTTTCGCGCCCCTGCCGAAGAACCACTCGACCGCGGTGCCGCCCATCGCGACCACCAACACCGGGTTGACCACCGTGAGTTGGACGGTGAGCCAACCCCGGCAGTTGCCCACCTCTGCGGACGTCGGTTTGCGGTTGTCGGGAGGGCGGCACTTCAGCACGTTGGCCACAGCCACCTTGTCGCGCGGCAGACCGACCTCATCGAGAAGCTGGTCGAGGAGCTGGCCGGCCTTGCCGACAAAGGGAATTCCGGTGGCGTCCTCGTTGGCGCCAGGTGCCTCGCCGACGAGCAGCACTCCAGCCCCTCTCGCCGGCAACTGGCCGACGACGACGTTGGTGCGCGTCGCAGCGAGCTCAGAACACGCGTGACAGCCGCGGATTTCGGCCGCTATGGCCTCCCAGGTCGTCACTGTCCGTAGACCCGCGGCACTCGCGATCCGATGCGAGAGACGATCTCGTAGGAGATCGTGCCGAGAGCGGACGCCCAGTCCTGCGCGGTCGGCTCACCGTCGTCGCCCGGGCCGAACAGCACCACCTCGTCACCCGCCACGAACGCGCCGTCGTTGCCGGCGCCGAGGTCGACCACGAACTGGTCCATGCAGACCGTGCCCGCGATTTTGCGCCGGATGGCGGTCTGCGTGCCCCTCACGAGGACCTCGGCGGTGTTGCTGGCCGCGCGTGGAACGCCGTCGGCGTAGCCGACCGGAACCAGGCCAAGGGTGGTCGCCTCGGCTGTGCTGTATCGGTGGCCGTAAGAGACGCCCGACCCGGCCGGGACGGTCTTGGTGAGCGCAAGCCGCGCGGTCAAGGTCATCGCCGGCGTGAGCCCGAGCGACCGCGAGTCGGCGAGATCGGGCGCCGGCGCAAGGCCGTAGACGGCGATGCCCGCGCGCACCAGGTCGTAGCGCGCGTCTGGCCGGTGTAGTGCAGCGCCCGAGTTCGCCAGGTGCCTGATCTCGGGCGTGACGCCGGCGCGCCGCGCGGCGTCGAGCGCCTCGTCGAAAGCCCTGATTTGTTCGGAGGTCGTGGGGTTTTGCGGATCGTCGCCGTAGGCGAGGTGCGACCAGACGCCGACGACGCTGATCGCGCCGCGCGCCTGCGCGTCGATGGCGGCGTCGAGCAGTGCGGGCCAGTCGGCGAGCACCGCGCCCGCGCGCGACAGGCCGGTGTCGACTTTCAGGTGCACACGCGCTGCTTTGCCCGACTGCATTGACGCGGCCGCGATCTCGTCGACCATCCACGCCGCGGAGGCGGACAGGTCGACGTCGGCCAAGACGGCCTTGCTGAGTTGTTCGCCCGGGGCGGCCAGCCAGCACAGCATTTTGGAGTTGACGCCGGCGGCCCGCAGCGCGAGCGCCTCCTCGATGAAGGCGACGCCGAGCCAGTCGGCCCCACCGGCGAGCGCGGCCTGAGCGCTGCGCAGCAGACCATGGCCGTAACCATCGGCCTTCACGACCGCCATCACCTCAGCAGGAGCCGCGATCTCGCGAATGCGCCTGACGTTGCCCTCGATCGCGCGCAGGTCGATCCGAGCGGCGGCGCGCAACCGCGACGCGACGAGCGCGGCTTGCGGCGCGGTGTCAATCGGGTCGGAGGTCACGACGGCAAGTCTGCCATCGGGAGCGGGGCGAGCGGCGCCGACGGCGCGCGTGATCGAATGCCTCCCATGCAGATGACCAAGTACACCCACGCCTGCGTCCGGCTCGAGTCCGCAGACCGCGCCCTGGTGATCGACCCCGGCGTCTTCTCCGAGACGGCCGCCGCGCTCGACGGCGCCGACGCCGTGTTGATCACGCACGAGCACTTCGACCACGTCGACGTCGAGGCGTTGCTCGACGCGGCCCGAGCTAACCCCGAGCTGCGGATGTGGGCGCCGCCGTCCGTCGTCCAGCAGCTTGGCGAGCTCGAGGCGCGCGTCACCGCTGTCGGGGCTGACGAGTCATTCGACGCCGCTGGCTTTTCGGTCCGGACCTTCGGAGGCCAGCACGCGGTCATCCACCCCGCGATCGGCACGCCGTGCGCGAACGTCGGCTACTTGGTGGACGACGAGGTGTACCACCCGGGTGACTCGTTCACTGTCCCGTCGGCGCCGGTGTCGACGCTGCTAATTCCGCTGCACGCACCGTGGTCGAAGCTCGCCGAGGTGATCGACTTCGTGGTCGCCGTTCGCGCGCCGCGGTCTTTTCAGATCCACGACGCGATGCTGAGCGAGTCTGGGTTGAAGAACGCGGTCGGCTACGTCACCCGCTTCGCCGAACAGTACGACCTGAAGTTCTCGTACCTGACGCCACTCGAAGACGTGACGCTGTAACGCTATTCCGCGCTGGACGATGCGATCTCAGTCATCGGAGACTGCCGCGATAGCAGCGGGAATTTCGGCGATCACGTCGTCCGCGATCAGCGGCGACTCGCCACCATGCCGCATCACCGCGAGGCGCGCGGCGGCGCCGTGCAGGTACGCCGCGCAGGACGCGGCGTCGAGCGCGGACAGGCCGCCGGCGAGCAGCGCGCCGGTCATGCCGGAGAGCACATCGCCGCTGCCCGCAGAGGCCAACCACGGCGTGCCGGTGGGGTTAACGCTGGCGAGCCCGTCTGGCGAGCACACCACAGTGCTCGACCCCTTGAGCAACACCGTGACGCCGAGTTCGGCCGCGGCCATGCGCGCGTAATGGAGCCGCCGCTCCTCGATGTCGACTCGCGCGTCGGCGTCGAGCCCAAGCAACCGGGCCAGCTCACCGGCGTGCGGCGTGACGACGGTCGGAGTACCGCGACCGCGCAGCAGCGCGCGATCGGCGCCGAGCACCGTCAACGCGTCGGCGTCGGCGATCACCGGCACGTCGGCCGAAAGCACCTGTGCTACAAGGGATTTCGCCACATCGTCAGTGCCGATACCCGGACCGACGACCCACGCTTGCACGCGACCTGCGGCGAGCACACCGCTCCCGTCGTCCGGCAGCTCGGTGACGACGGCCTCGGGCCAACGTGCGCGCACGAGCTCGGCCGGATGCGCGACCGAGGCGAGGCGCACCATGCCGACGCCGACGCGTAACGCGCCGCCGACCGACAGCATCGCGGCCCCGGTGTAGGTGCGGCTGCCCGCGACGATGCCGAGAACGCCGCGCCGGTACTTGTCGGACTCGGCGTCGGGGCGTGGCAGCAGCGCCGCGACGTCCAGGTTCTGCAACGCGATGAGCCCGGACGGCGGGAGGTGTGGCGCCAGGCCGATGTCGACAAGCTCAAGCGCGCCAGCGTGTTGCGCGCCGGGGTCGACGAGCAGGCCCGGTTTCCAGGTGCCGAAGGTGACCGTGACGTCGGCGCGAACGGCTGCGCCGACGACCTCGCCGGTGTCTGCGTCGACCCCGCTCGGAACATCGACCGCGACCACCAACGCGCTCGCCGGAATGTCGGCGACCGCAGCCGCCGCGTCGTCGCGAAGCGCACCCTTGCCCCCAATGCCGACGACGCCGTCGACCACGAGGTCGGCGACGCGCACTGCCGCCGGAGCGGCCACCCGTCCGCCGGCGGCGCGCAATGCCGCGAGGCCTTGCTCGTGCGCGCGCGATCCCAGTAATACAGCGGAAACCGCGGCGCCGC
The DNA here is from genome assembly GCA_025925185.1 of Acidothermaceae bacterium. The sequence goes on along the minus strand of JAICLV010000042.1, from coordinate 8,262 downwards.
GCCGGGCGAGAAACGCGCCGGCGTACAGCGCGTCACCGCCGTTGTCACCAGAGCCGACGAGCAGGACGACGCGAGCGCCGTACACCCGCCCGAGCAACCGGCAACACGTCGCGCCAAGACCGGCGGTCGCCCGCTGCATCAAGGCGCCGTCAGGCAGTTCGGACATCAGTTGCGCCTCCGCCGCCCGAACGACCGCGACCTTGTGCGCCCGCCTCATCAGTTTCCCTTGCCTGGCTGCAACTTCTCCTGGAAGAAGGCGATCGCCTGCCCGACCAACGGGTCGAGGTCGACGCCGCCGAAGCAGTGATCCGCGCCCTCGACGATCGTGAGCCTGCTGTCGGCGCCGCAGGCGAGCAGCGCGGTGTGCAACTCCTCGCTTTGCCCGACCGGCACGACGCGATCCTCGGCGCCGTGCACGAGCAGCATCGGCGGGGCGTCGCCGCGCGCGTACGTCACCGGGCTGGCCGCGCGGGCGTCGTCCTTCACCTCCATGACGGGCGCTCCCAGCAACAGGCCGGCCGGCGAGTTGGGAGCGTTGTGGTCGATGTCGGAGTCGGCCCGATTCTGCTCCTGCATGGTGAGGAGGTCGCTTGGCGCGTACCAAATCACGCCGGCTTGCACGCCGACGTCAAGCTCGGCGTGGGGCTCGGCGTGGGGCTCGGCGTGGGGCTCGGCGTCGTGGGGCTCGGCGTCGCCCACGAAGGGAACGTCGGGCGCGAGGCAGGCCAGCGCGGCCAGGTGGCCGCCCGCCGACTCGCCCCACACCCCGAGTCTCGACGTGTCGAGCCTGAACTTGTCGGCGTTGCGGCGCAGCCAGCGGATCGCGGCCCGCACATCGAGGTGCTGGGCGGGAAACCGCGCCTCCGCGCTGAACCGGTAGCTGACCCGCGCCACCGCGAAATCCGCTGCCACCAACCGCTCGTCGAGCCGGGACTCCCGCAGCGGCTCGGGCAACGCGCGATGCGTGCCGCAGAAGTACGCCCCGCCGTGGATCCAGACAACGACCGGCACCCACCCGTCGCCGGCCGGCCGCAGCAGGTCGAGCGTCAGATCGCGGTAACCGGGAAGGCACGCGACGAGCTCGTCGCGATAAAGGTCGTACGGCAGGCTCGGCTGGGCCATGCGCTTACTCGACCGTGACGGACTTCGCGAGGTTGCGCGGGCGGTCGACGTTGTTGCCGCGCGCGACGGCGAGCTCGCTCGCGAACACCTGCAGCGGCACCACCGACACGATCGGCTGCAGCAACGTGGCGACCTTCGGCACCCGCACCAGCTCGTCGGCGTACGGCTCGACCGACGCGTCGCCCTCCTCGGCGATGACGATCGTGTAGGCGCCGCGGGCGCGCACCTCTTGCACGTTAGACAGCAACTTCGCGTGCAACACCGAGCGGCCCCGCGGTGGTGGCATCACCACGACGACCGGAACCCCTTCCTCCACAAGGGCGATTGGCCCGTGCTTCAACTCGCCGGCGGCGAATCCCTCGGCGTGCATGTAGGCCAGCTCTTTGAGCTTCAGCGCGCCCTCGAGCGCCACGGGATAGCCGACGTGACGCCCGAGGAACAACACGGTCGGGGACGACGCGAGTTGGCGCGCGATCTCGCGGACCGGCTCCATCGTCTGAAGCACCTGCGCGAGTTTCCCTGGCGTGGCGGCGAGCTCGCGCACGACCGACCCCACCTCGTCGCCGAACTTCGTTCCGCGCACCTGGCCCAAATACAACGCCACTAGATACACCGCGACGAGTTGCGTGACGAAGCTCTTCGTGGCCGCCACGCCGATCTCGGGCCCGGCGCGGGTGTACAAGACGGCGTCGGAAGCGCGCGGGATCGTCGACCCGTTGACGTTGCAGATCGCGAGCACGCGCGCGCCCATCTCTTTCGCGTGCTGCACGGCCATTAACGTGTCGAGGGTCTCACCCGATTGCGAGATTGCGATGACGAGGGACTGCCTGTCGAGAATCGGATCTCTGTAACGGAATTCCGAGGCGAGCTCTACCTCGCACGGCAGGCCTGCCCAGTGCTCGATGGCGTACTTGGCGATGAGTCCGGCGTGGTAGGCGGAGCCGCACGCGACGATGACGATTTTGTCGATGCCGCGAAGCAACCGCGGGTCGAGCCGGGTCTCATCGAGCGTGAGCGCGCCATCGGCCGTCAGCCGGCCGAGCAAGGTCGCGGCGACCGCGTCGGGTTGCTCGGCGATCTCCTTCAACATGAAGTAGTCGTAGCCGCCTTTTTCGGCGGCGGAGATGTCCCAGTCGACGTGGTAGCGACGTCCGGAAACGACCTCGCCGTCGAATGTCGTCACCTCGACACCGGACGCAGTGACGCGCACGACCTCGTCTTGGCCGATCTCAAGCGCGTCGCGCGTCGCCGCGATGAAGGCGGCGACGTCGCTCGCGATGAACATCTCCCCCTCCCCCACGCCGACGACAAGCGGCGAGTTCCGCCGCGCGCCGACGACAACACCTGGGGCGTCGCGATGCACCGCCACCAAGCTGAACGACCCGTCGATGACCCGGCACACGTCGCGCATCGCCTGCGCGAGGTCCCCGGACCGGCCAAACGCGTCCTCCAAGAGGTGGGCCACGACCTCGGTGTCGGTCTCCGACCGAAACTCGTGGCCGGCCTCGAGCAATTGCGCGCGCAAAGCGGCGTGATTCTCGATAACCCCGTTGTGAATCACCGCGAGGGCCTTCTTGCAGTCGAGATGCGGGTGGGCGTTGTCGTCGGTGGGCGCGCCGTGCGTCGCCCACCGGGTGTGCCCAAGACCGGTGCCGGACGCCGGGAGCGGGGAGGCCGCGAGCACATCTTCTAAGTTGCCGAGCGGACCCGCCTTGCGGCGCAGCGCGACCTCCTCGCCGTCGAGCACCGCGATGCCTGCGGAGTCATAGCCGCGATACTCCAGCCGGCGCAGCCCGTCGAGGACGACGTCCTTCGCCGCGCGTGGGCCGGCGTACGCCACGATTCCGCACATGCCGGCAAGCCTAATGGGGACGCGGCGCGAGGTCCGGTGATCATGGTCCCCGCACGGTAGCGTCACCTGCGTGCCGCTCATCGAGACCGCCGCGCTGACCAAGCGCTACGGGCCGGTCACCGCCCTCGACGGCCTGACCGTGTCGATAGAGCCCGGCATCGTAGGGCTCGTCGGCGCGAATGGCGCCGGCAAGAGCACCCTCGTCAAGGTGCTGCTGGGATTGCTCGACCCGACGTCGGGCAACGCGAAGGTGCTCGGGCACGACATCCAGACGGAGGCGGAGCAGGTTCGCGCCCTCGTCGGCTACATGCCAGAGCACGACTGCCTGCCGCCGGACGTCTCCGCCACCGAGTTCGTCGGGCACCTCGGCCGGGTCGCCGGCCTGCCGCGCGCAGCCGCCCGCGAGCGCGCCGCCGAGGTGCTACGGCATGTCGGCCTGTACGAGGAGCGGTACCGACCGATCGGCGGCTACTCCACCGGCATGAAACAGCGGGTGAAGCTGGCGCAGGCGCTGGTGCACGACCCTCGGCTGTTGTTGCTCGACGAGCCGACGAACGGCCTCGACCCCGCCGGCCGCGACGAGATGCTCGCCCTCGTGCACCGCACAGGCACCGAGTTCGGCATGGCCGTCGTCGTCGCGTCGCACCTGCTCGGCGAACTCGAGCGCATTTGCGAGCACCTCGTCGTCATAGACGCCGGCAAGCTGCGCGCGTCCGACTCCATCGCCTCCTACACCCGCACCCAGCAACTGCTCGCAGTCGAAGTCGACGGCGGGTTGCCCGCCCGCGACGCGCTGGCCACCAGACTGCGCGAGCTCGACATCGAGGCCGAGCCCGACGGCCGGGGGCTCGTCGTCGCGTTGCCTCCCGACGGCGACGGTGAGCTGTACGACACGGTGCGCGACGCGATCGCCGATGGCGGCCTGGCCCTGGTGCGGCTCGAGCAGCGCAGGCACCGGCTGGCCGACATGTTCAGCGAGCCGCCAGAGCACCGCGACGAGGCCGCCAATGTCTGAGCAGAGCAGCGTCATCTACGACATCGGGTATCAGCGCTACGACGGTCCACGTCTCGGACGACGAAGCGCCGTGGCCTCGCTGTATTTCCACGGCTTGCGCGGCGTTTTCGGGTTAGGCCGGCCGGCGAAGTCGAAGGTGCTGCCATGGCTTGTCGTCGCCATCATGTTCATCCCGGTGATCGTGCTGATCGCGGTGATGTCGCGCACCGGCACACAGGTGGAGCGGTACGACTTCTACCCGTTCCAGCTGCAGGCGGTGCTCGCGGTTTTCCTTGCGGCGCAGGCACCCGAGCTGCTGTCGCGTGACCAGCGCTATCAGGTGTTGCCGCTCTACTTCTCGCGCCCGATCCGGCGCAGCGACTACGCGCTGGCCAAGCTCGCCGCGATGGTCACCGCCATCTTCGCGCTGATCGCGCTTCCGTTACTGGTCTACTGGCTCGGCAGCATCGCCACCATCACACACCATCCCGGCGAGGTGCGGCATCAGACGGCGCAGTTCGCGCTAGGCATCGCGAACGCCGCGTTCCACGCCATCCTGCTAGGCGCGCTCGGTGTGGCGATCGCGGCGTTCGCCCGCCGTCGGGCGTTCGCGACCGCGGCGATCATCGGCGTGTACCTCATCACGTCCGCGGTGGCGGGCGCGTTGTCAGCGCTGCCGAACGACAACGGCCGCTACGGCGAGCTGTTCTCACCGTTCACGCTGCTCGACGGGCTGCGCGTCTGGTTGCTGCAGGGCAAGGCCATCGACGACTCCGCCTCGCCGTCGGCGTCCTACGCGGTCGCCAGCGTGGCATTCGTCGTGCTGTTCGTGCTGGTGTTGTTGCGCCGCTACCGCAGGATCGCGACATGACGACACTGCAGCTGAGCGCGGTCTCGCGCTGGTATGGGAATGTCGTCGCGGTCAACGACATCACGATGACGATTGGCCCTGGCGTCACCGGGCTGCTCGGGCCGAACGGCGCCGGCAAGTCGACGCTACTGCACATGATGGCCGGCTTCCTCCCGCCGTCGAACGGAACTGTGACGATCGACGGCGAGCCCACGTGGCGTCGTCCGAGAATGTACGACGTCGTGGGGCTGGTGCCGGAGCGCGAGGCCACATACACATTTTTGACCGCGCGGGAATTCGTCGAGGCCAGCGCGAAATTGCACCGGTTAAGCGATCCCGCGCAAGCAGCGCGAGGGGCGCTGGCAACCGTCGAGCTCACCGACGCCGCCGATCGCAAGCTCGGCACGTACTCCAAGGGGATGCGACAACGGGCGAAGGTCGCGTCGGCGCTGGTGCACGACCCGCAGGTTCTGCTGCTCGACGAGCCGTTCAACGGCATGGACCCTCGCCAGCGTCTGCACATGATGGAGCTGCTGAAGGGCTTGGCCGACGCCGGCCGCACGGTGTTGTTCAGCTCGCACATTCTCGAAGAGGTCGAGCGGTTGTCCGACGTCGTCCAAGTTGTGGTGTCCGGTCGCCTCGCGGCGTCAGGAGATTTCCGGGAGATCAGGCGGTTGATGACCGACCGTCCGCACGTCTTCACCATCCGCTCCACCGACGACCGGCGGCTCGCCGCCGCGCTCATGGGCGCGCAACACACGGCCGGCGTCGCGATCGAGGGCCCGGTGTTGCGCGTGCAGGCCGCAGATTTCGGCAGCTTCACCCACGCGCTCGCCGCGATCGCGCGCGACCACGACATCGGCCTGCGCGAAGTGATCCCCGCCGACGAGTCGCTCGAGAGCGTCTTCTCCTACTTGGTGCGCCGATGAATCCGGTGATCGCCCGCATCACCTATCGCGCGTTGCTCGGGCGACGCCGCGTGCTGCTGCTCGCGCTGCTGCCGATTGTGCTGCTGCTTCTGGCGGTCGCGTTTCGGGCCGGCAACGGCGACGCGACCCAGAACCTACTCGACCATTTCGGCGTCACCGCGCTGCTGCCGCTGGTCGCCCTGATCGTCGGCACCGGTGTGCTCGGCGCCGAGCTCGAAGACGGCACCGCCATCTACTTGCTCGCCACGCCGACACCGAGAAATGTCATCGTCACAACGAAGTTCGCGGTCGCCGCCGCCGTGACGGTCGTCTTCACGGCGGTCCCGGAATTCCTCGCCGGATTGATCGCGTTTCCCGACCGCACCAGGCTTTCGCTCGCGTACGCGATTGGCGCGGCGGTCGGCGCGGTCGTCTACGTTGCGATCTTCCTCGCGCTGTCGGTTGCCACCCGCCGCGCGATGGCGGTCGGACTTATCTACGTGCTGGTGTGGGAAGGCCTACTCGCGAGCTTCGTCTCCGGCATTGGCGTGCTCAGCGTGCAACAGTACTCGCTGTCTGTCGCACACGCGCTGGCCAAGGCCGGCGACGAGGTGCCGTCAACGGTTGCGCTACCGGTGGCGATCCCCATGCTGGTCGTGGTCATCGTGGTCGCCATCCGGTTGGCGGTCGACCGGCTCAGCGGTTACCGCATCAGCGGCGAGCCGGGCTGAGTTCAGCTCAACTCTTCCCGACGCGGCCGTCCGTATCTCGAGCGGGTGCTCGTCACAAACTACGCGCGACTCGAAACCCGAGGTTGCCCGCAGAGCTGTCAGGAGTGTTCTGGGTGCGCGCGGCGACCCGATACCGGTTGCAATAACTGTTGTGGCACAGATACGAACCGCCCCGCATCACGCGCGACTCACCTTCTGGCGGGCCTTGTGGATCAGTGCGCGGGCCGTCGACGTGCCACGTCGTGCTGAACCTGTCGGCGCACCACTCCCACACATTTCCCGCGACGTTGTGAAGACCAAATCCGTTGGGCGCGAACGCCGTGACGGGCGCGGTCGACAACCAGCCGTCCTCGACGGTGTTGACGTCGGGAAAGCGGCCCTGCCAGATGTTGCACTGATGCCGGCCGCCGGGCATGAACTCGTCACCCCACGCGTACGTCGCACCCTCGAGCCCACCGCGCGCCGCGTACTCCCACTCGGCCTCCGTCGGCAGCCGCGCCCCAGCCCACGCGCAATACGCCTGAGCGTCGTTCCACGAGACATGGACGACAGGATGGTTCTGCCGGTCACCGATACCCGAGCCAGGGCCCTCCGGCGCCCGCCAACAAGCGCCACCGACGGGTCGCCACCACGGCGCCTCGACCGGAACCGCGCCGATCGTGCGGTCAACCTCCGCCGGGACGAGCAGGTGGAACACGAACGACCAGCCGAACCGCTCCGCGTCGGTCACGTACCCGGTCGCCTTGACGAAGGTCGCGAACCGCGCGTTCGTCACCGCCACCGTGTCGATCGCAAACGAGCTGACCCCAACCTCGCGGACCGGGCCCTCGCCGTCGCCAGTGTTCGCCTCGGGCCCCTCGTTGCCCATCAGGAACAGCCCGCCCGGCACTTCCACGAGGGTTGAGATCTTCTTCACTCCGTTAGGACTCGCCCCACGGGAAGCGACGGGAGTAATCGAGACACCCCCGCCCCGTCCCGGTGCGCAACACCCACCACTCATGCCTGCATCATCCTCCGACGCGGCCTGCGCTAGCTCAGCCGTTCCCGCACCACGCCCGCGAGCCGCGAGGCGATCGCCTCGGCCTGCTCGTGGCTACTTGCCTCGACCATCACGCGCACCAACGGCTCGGTGCCGCTCGGCCGCAACAGCACGCGGCCCTCGCCGCCAAGCTCGCCCTGGGCGGCGGCGACCGCGTCGAGCAACTCGATGTCGACGTCGGCGCGCGACTTGTCGACGCCGCTCACATTGACGAGCACCTGGGGCATGCGGGTCATCACGCTCGCGAGCTCGGCCAGCGATTTGCCTGTCTCGGCGACCCGCGACAACACCTGCAGACCGGTCAAAATGCCGTCGCCGGTGGTGGCGTGCTCGAGCATGATGACGTGGCCGCTTTGCTCGCCACCGAGCACGTAACCGCCGACCCTCATCGCCTCGAGCACGTAGCGGTCGCCGACGGCGGTCTCGATGACCTCGATTCCCGCCGCGCGCATGCCCAGCTTGAAGCCGAGGTTCGACATCACCGTGGAGACGACGGTGTCGGCCGTCAGCCGACCCGCGTCGTGCATCGCCAACGCCAGGATCGCGAGGATCTGGTCGCCATCGACCACCGAGCCGTCGGCGGCGACCGCGAGGCACCGGTCGGCGTCGCCGTCGTGCGCGATGCCGACGTTTGCGCCGGCGGCGAGGACGGCCTTGGCGAGGTTGTCGAGGTGGGTCGATCCGACACCGTCGTTGATGTTCATGCCGTCCGGCGAATCGCCGATGACGGTGACACGGGCGCCCGCGTCGGTGAACACCTCGGGCG
>JAICLV010000075.1 GCA_025925185.1 Acidothermaceae bacterium | reverse complement strand
GGGCGTGCCGTTCGACAGCGTGAGCAGGAGGTCGAAGCCCTGCCGCTGATGGAACGACTCCGCCTTGCAGATACGGATCATCGCCCGCGCGTACGGGCCGTATGAGCAGCGGCACAACGGCACCTGGTTGGTGATCGCGGCGCCGTCGACCAGCCAGCCGATCGCGCCGACGTCGGCCCAGGTGATCGTCGGGTAATTGAAGATGCTCGAGTACTTCTGCTTGCGGGTGTGCAGCAGGTCGAGCAGCTCCGCGCGGTCGACGCCAAGCGTCTCGGCGGCGCCGGAGAGGTAGAGACCGGGGCCGGCCTCGTCTTGGAGCTTGGCCATCAGGAGCGCCTTGCGCGGCAAGGACGGCGCGCGAGTGATCCAGTTGCCCTCGGGCTGCATGCCGATGATCTCGGAGTGGGCGTGCTGCGCGATCTGCCTGATGAGCGTCCTGCGGTAGGCGTCGGGCATCCAGTCGCGCGGCTCGATCCGCTCGTCGGCGTCGAGCAGCGCGTCGAATCGCGCCTGTAGCTCCGCTTCCGACACCGCGACCACCTCCGCGACGGCCACCCGACCGAATGTTCGGTCGTCAGCGCCGTTGGTTCCAGCCTAGGTCGCCGCGACCGGTTCCGGCCACTGCGGCGGCGCGTCACGCGAAGATGGGCGCGTGACGACTCGGGCGGCCGATCGCCTGCCGCTTCCGCACCCGCGTGGCGACGCGTCGATCCTGCACGCCGATCTCGACGCCTTCTACGCGGCGGTCGAGCAGCGCGACAAGCCGTCGTTGCGCGGCAAGCCGGTGATCGTCGGCGGGCCCAGCGGGCGAGGGGTCGTCGCGACCGCCAGTTACGAGGCCCGCGAGTTCGGCGTCCACTCCGCGATGTCGGCGGTTGAGGCGCGCGCCCGATGCCCCAAGGCGGCGTTCCTCGTACCGCGCTTCGACGCGTATCAGGCCACCAGCCGGGTGATCATGGACCTGCTGCGCGAACTCTCCCCGCTCGTCGAACCGCTTTCGCTCGACGAGGCGTATGTCGACCTCGCTGCGGGGGGCCACCCTGATTTGTCGGACGACGGGGTGCGCGCGATCGCCGCCGCCTTGAAGGAACGCGTGCGGTCGCGCACCGGGCTGACCGTCTCGGTCGGGGCCGGCAGCTCGAAGCTGATCGCGAAGATCGCCTCCGACCTCGACAAGCCAAACGGTCTGTTGGTGATCGGGGCCGGCGGCGAGGACGGCGCGCTGCGCGGCCTGCCCGCCACCCGGCTGCCCGGAGTCGGGCCGGCGACCGCGAACCGGCTGCGGTCAATCGGCGTCTCGCTCATCGGAGACCTCGCGGCACTACCGGAGTCCGAAGTGGTCGCCGCGCTCGGCCGCACCCACGGCCGCGGCCTGTGGCTGCTGGCGAACGGCCTCGACGACCGCCCGGTGGTCGCCGAACGCGAGTCGAAGTCGGTGAGCGTCGAGGACACCTTCGAACACGACATCGCCGACCTGCCACGGCTGCAGGCAATCGCCGACACGATGGCCCGCCGCGTGGTGTCGCGGATGCGCCGGGCCCGGTTGTCCGGCCGCACGGTGTCGGTGAAGGTGCGGCTGCCCGACTTCACCACGCTGACCCGCGCCGCCACGCTGCCCGCGCCGACCGACGACGCGAAGACCGTCTCGCGGCTGGCCCGCCAACTGCTGGGCGATATCGACGTCAGCGCCGGTCTTCGGCTGCTCGGCGTTGGCGTCAGCGGACTCGCCGACTGGACCCAAGGCGACCTGTTCGCCTCCGACGAACCCGCCGACGACGGCGAGCCGGAGGAGCGCGAACCGGGCGACGAGAAGACCCCAGCGTCCACGCCTTCGAGCTACGCGCCGGGTCGCGATGTCGAGCACGACGAGTTGGGCCGGGGCTGGGTCCAGGGCGCCGGCTCCGGGTGGGTGACCGTGCGGTTCGAGACCCGCGACACGCCGCCCGGCAAGGCGCGCAGCTTCCGGGTGAGCGAGCCGAAGCTGCGGTCGGTGCCACCCCTGATCTAGCCGGCCGCCCCATGCGCCGGCCACCCCATGCTCCGAGAGCGCACTTCGCGTCGTCGTCCCGACCTCGTTCTCCTACAACGCCGAGCTCGGCACCCTCGACGTCGGCGGTCACCACGTGGCGACGACGAAGAAGTTCCGCGACGTCCAGGCCAATCCGTGGGCCGCCTTCGTCGTTGACGACCTGGTGTCCACCAATCCGTGGACTCCGCGCATGCTTGAGATCCGGGGCCGAGCCGAGGCGATGCGGGCCGGCGGCGCGCACCTCGGGCCCGGGTTCGGCGAGGCCTTCATCCGCATCTTCCCCGAGAAAGTGAACAGCTACGGCATCGGCTGAGACGCGGCGGCGACGGGCTCGGGTCTAGCGTGAGGCGCATGCCGATCCCGCTCTACGAGGCCGCGCCCGACACCGACCCGGTCGGCGCCGTCATCGTCATCCAAGAGATCTTTGGCGTGAACGCCCACATCGAGGACGTCGCCCGAAGGTTCGCGGCGGCCGGGTTTCACGCGGTCGCGCCGCACCTTTTCCATCGCGACGGCGTGAACGCGTTGCCGTACGAATACAGCGTCGCGAAGCCGCATATGGAGAACCTGACCGCCGACAACATGAGCGTCGACATCGCAGAAACCCTGGATTTCCTTGCCAGCAAGGGACTCCCAGCGTCGTCCACCGGGATTGTCGGATTCTGCCTGGGCGGTTCGGTGGCATTACTCGCGGCGACACAGCACCCATTCGGCGCGGCCGTCACGTTTTACGGCGGCGGGGTCGGTCAGGGCCGGCTCGGAATCCCGCCGCTCGTCGACATCGCCGCATCACTGCGCGCGCCGTGGCTCGGCCTGTACGGCGACCTGGATCCGACCATCCCCGTCGACGACGTGGAACGGTTGCGGGTCGCGGCGGCCAAAGCCGATGTTCCGACGTCGATCATCCGCTACCCGGACGCTGGGCATGCCTTTCACTGCGACGCGCGACCGTCCAACTATCACGAGACCTCAGCACGCGACGCCTGGGAAAAGGCGGTCGACTGGCTCGGTCGTTATCTGCGCCCCCGAAGCTGACCGGCCGCGATCCGCTCCACTGCACGGTCGCGGTGATAACTTCGGGCGGTTCGGCTAGCGGCGGTTCGCGATCTTAAAAGGGGAGGTGGTGACGCGTGTCCTTCGCGACACCGACCTTCCTCTGGTACTTCATGCCGACAGTGCTCGCGCTCTACTGGGTGCTACCGCGTCGCTTCCGCAATGGCCTGCTGGCGATCGCGAGCCTGCTGTTCTACACCTGGGGCGGGCACGCGTTCGTGCTGCTGCTCGCCGCCTGCATCACGGTCAACTACGTCGTAGGCCGACTGCTTGACACCGAATCCGGCCTGCGCGAGCCAACCGCGCGGCGGGCGGCGCTCGTCGCCGCCATCGTGGTCGATCTCGGCGCGTTGGCAGTGTGGAAATACGCGGATTTCGCGTCGCGACAAGCCGACGCAATCGCCCGCGCGCTCGGCGGCCACGGCGTTCACGTGTTGCATTTGGTGCTGCCCATCGGGATCTCGTTCTTCACGTTCCACCACTTGAGCTATGTCGTCGACGTGTACCGAGGCACCCGACCCGCGTTGCGCAGCCCGCTGAAATTCGTCACCTACATCGTGATGTTCCCGCAGCTCATCGCAGGGCCGATCGTGCGCTTTCACGAGATCGCCGACCAGCTCGACCAGACTCCACGCGACCGCCTCGGCGATTTCGCCGCCGGCTTCCCCCGATTCGCGCTCGGCCTGTCGAAGAAGGTCATCGTCGCAGACACCATCGCGCCGGTCGCCAACAGCGTCTTCACCCTGCGGCCCGAGCAGCTCACCACGGCCAGCGCCTGGGTCGGAGCCCTCGCGTACACCATCCAGCTGTATTTCGACTTCTCCGGCTACTCCGACATGGCGATCGGCCTTGGCCGCATGTTCGGATTTCAGTTGCCGGAGAATTTCGCCCGGCCCTACTCCGCGTCGTCCATCACCGATTTCTGGCGGCGTTGGCACATGTCGCTGTCGCGCTGGTTCCGCGACTACCTCTACATCCCACTTGGCGGCAACCGCGGCACGAAATGGCAGACGTACCGCAACCTGTACATCGTTTTCGCGCTGACCGGATTCTGGCACGGCGCCAACTGGACGTTCCTCGTGTGGGGCCTGTACCACGGCACGCTTCTCGTGATCGAGCGAGTGACGGGTTGGGCCCAACGCGACAGCGCGTGGCGACCGGCCCAACGTGTCGTCACCCAACTCCTGGTGGTCTTCGGCTGGGTCGCGTTCCGCTCCGACAACCTGACCTTCGCCGGCCACATGGTCCGCGCGATGGTGGTGCCCTCCGGGCTGCACCTCGACGCCGTGACGTCGGCCTCGCTCACCCATCGCGTGGCGCTGGTGTTCGTACTCTCCCTGCTCGTGTTCGCGATTCCGGCGAATTTCGTGACCGGCCGCTTCCTGGAGTTCGGCGCCACGCGGAAAGCCGCCGTCGCGCGGCTTTGGTACGTGGTCGCCGCGGCTCCGGTCGCCGCGGCGCTGGTGGCGGTCGGCACTTTCAGCCCCTTCCTCTACTACCAGTTCTAGCCACCGCACGCAGAAGGGAGTGAAATGGTCGCCACCGCCGGGGAGTCGGCAAGAGCACCGGCGCCGGCGCCGACAGCGCCGCCCGCGCCGCTTCGGCGTTCTCGTCCGGTGGTGATCGCGCTCGCCCTCATCTTCTTCTTCGGCCCGGCGATCGCCGCGATCGTCGGGGTGCGCGCGTCGCAGATCGAAAACAAGAAGTTGAGCGACTTCCCCACCGCCCACGCGGGATGGGGAGCGTTCGGCGCGTTCGACAAATGGGCGACCGATCATCTGCCGTTACGCGACAAAGCGGTCCAGGCCAACACCGAGGTCGAACGAAACGTCTTTGGCGAGAACCCGAATTACGGAGCCAACGGCCAGACCCCGACCACGAGCGCCCTCGGCGTCGCGGGTGTGGCGGGTGTCGGCGCCCCACAGCCGCAGGCTACCGCGCAAGCCGCGCCTGAGTTCCCCACGGTTGTGACCGGCGAGGACGGCTGGCTTTTCTACGGCACTGACTTCCGGGACGCTTGCCAGACGACGCTGCCGCCTGCCGTCATCGCCGAGCGATTTCAGCGGCTTTCGCACCTCGTCCGCGCCGGGGGGAAGCAGTTCGCGCTCTTCATCCCTCCTGACAAGAGCGACGTCTACCCCGAGTTCATCCCTGACAGCGTCGCGGCAAAAAGCTGCGCCATGGCCGGGGAAAAGGCTTTCTGGAACGCGTTAGCGGCGAACCCGCCGGTCGGTTACCACGACCTGCGCGGCGCGATCCAGCAGGCCAAGAACGCGCATCCTGACGTCTTGCTGTACCGCAAGACTGACACCCACTGGAACAACACCGGAGCGCTGATCTACGCGCGTATGCTCGCCGACGCCCTTGACCGCGAGATTTGGCCGACCACGCAGGTGCGCGACCTCGGTCCCGCGCTGATGAACAGCGATCTGTCCGACCTGCTCGGAGCCGCGCATCACGAGACCGCCGACACCCTCGCGGTGGACCGCAGCGGGGTGAAGAGCGTCACCGACACGCCGGGCCGGATCGTCAACACGACAACGGGCGCGCCGCTCGTCAACGGCCGGACGCTGTTGGTCAGCGACTCCTTCACCGACGCCAGCCGGTTCGCCGTGACGCCGTTCTTCGCGAACGCCTACCTGCTGAACTCGCAAGCGGCGAAAACCGAGCCCGACACGTTGGCAGCCGCGATCAAGGACTCGAACGTCGTGGTCGTCGAGATCGTCGAGCGAGAGGTGGTCGGCGGCCAATCGCCGATGCTCACAACCGAGTTTCTCGACCGGTTGGCGAGCACGCTCGGCGTCGACTGAGCCGCCGCTTACCGAAGGCCCAGGATTTCGACCAGCGTTCGCGCGGCGGAACCCCCTTCGTCGAAGGCGATTTCCAACGCCCCTCGCACATCGAGGTCGTCACGCAACGCCGTCAAGACGGCCTCGGACGACGCGGCGGCCGAGGTCGGCAGGCCGTGATCGGGTCGCGCCGAAGCGCCGAACAACCGCTCGACATCGTTTTCGACGGCGCCGAACTCCGCCGCGTCGAAGTCCCACGAGTCGGCCCAGCCCCGGCGCAACAACAGCAAGCGCAACGCGGCGGCGGTGTGGTCGCGCAACAAGTCCGACACGAGCACGAGGTTGCGGGCGGACTTGGCCATCTTCTCGCCGCGGACACGCACGATGCCGACGTGCATCCATGCCCGGGCGAACGGCCGGACACCCGAGAAGGCCTCCGCCTGCGCCGATTCATAAGCGTGATGCGGGAAGCGCAGGTCGGCGCCACCCGCATGCAGGTCGAGCGACGACCCGAACGCCGACACCGCCATCGCGGTGCACTCGGCGTGCCAGCCCGGCCGGCCGGGGCCCCACGGGCTCGGCCACGCCGGCTGACCCTCCTCAGTGGCTCGCCAGACCGCGACGTCGAACGGGTCGTCCTTCGCGGGGTCGTCCGGCTCGTCGTGGAATTCGGTCGACAGCGCGAGCGCCTCGTCGCGAGAGAGTCCAACGGTTGCGGGCACTTCCGCTCCGCGGAAGTAGACCGAGCCGTCGCGCACGTACGCGTGACCGTTCTCGACCAGCGCGGCGGCGAGCGAGACGACGTGTCGCACGAAGTTGTGCGCGCGTGGCTCGTGCGTCGGACGACGGACCCCGAGCGCGGCCATGTCTTGCTCGAACTGGAACTGCTGCACCGCCGCGAACGCGTCGTAGGGCGAACCGGCTCGGCGCGCGGCCGCGACCAACACGTCGTCCACGTCGGTGACGTTGCGACACAACTCGACGTCGATGCCGAGGTATCGCAGCAACCGGCCGACGACGTCGACCCAGACGTAAGTGGCCGCGTGTCCGAGGTGCGTCACGTCATAGGGCGTGACTCCGCACACGTAGATGCGCGCCTTGCCGACGAGCGGCAGCGGCCGGCCGCCGATGCGCACGGGCCGCAACTGCTGGTCCAACGCGACGGGCACGGCGCCTCCCAGGTCTCGGCTACCCACCGCCCGGTCAGCGCGAGCGGGCAGCACGAGACTACGCGGAAGCGCCTGACGCCGAAGCCGAGGGCGACGGGGCGCCGGGTCGGTGACCCGGACCCGGCCGACCCATGTGGTCCTTGATCGTCGGCACGCCGTCGACCACCGCCTTCACGGTGCGCGTGTCGCCACTGCGGATCGCTGCGATCTCGACGGTGTCGCCCGTCTTGAGCTCGGCGAACGTCGCTTGCGCGGGCTTGCTGGCGCTGAAGACGATGAACCGGGTCGACGAGTCGGTGACGTAGCTGAACGACACCTTGTCGCTGCTGGTCACCGTCAGCGACTTCTTCGCGCTGTCGAGCGAGCTGATAATGCCGCGCTGAGTGTCGACGATCTGCGTCTTGCCGTCGCGCGTCTGCACGGTCGACTCGCCGTGCAGCACCTGGCCGCCGACGCCGAACATCCCGCCAAGGCCGAGCATCCCGCCGACGCCGGCCGGCCCGCGCATCATCGGGCCGCCGGGCCCGCGTCGTCCGTCGTTATTGGGCGAGGCGGACGACGAGGGGCTCGGCGAGGCGGTGGCCGCAGCCAACTGCGCCGCCGCGGGCATGGACGGACCCCCGCCGCCGCGCGTCGCCGCGTACGCGCCGCCACCCAACGCGACCGCACCGAGCAGGGCCAGCGTGGCCCAGGCCACCACTCGGTTTCGGGGCCGGTCCGGCCCGCCGGAGATCTCGTCAGAGACGCTCATCCGTTCCTCCCAGGTCCTGCCTCCACTATCGGTCTTCCGACCGGAACAAATCTGTCCTGCGACTGGGAATCCGATGTGAGTTCCAACGCAGGCAACTCGACCCGGAATCGGGCCCCGGCGCCCGCTACGTTCGACACGCCGACCCGGCCGCCGTGCGCCTGCACGATCGCCGCGACGATCGACAGCCCGAGCCCGGCGCCCCCTTGGTGGCGGCCGCGCGACGCGTCGGCGCGGTAGAAGCGGTCGAACACGCGCGGCAGGTCCTGCGGCGGCAGGCCGGGGCCGTGATCGGCGACATCCAACACGACGATCGCGCCCTCGACCGCCACCCGCACGTCGACCGACGCGCCGGGCGGCGTGTGCACCCGCGCGTTGCCGAGCAGGTTAGCGATGACCTGTCGCAGCTGCATCTCGTCGCCGCTCACGACCGCGTCGGGATCCGCGTCGAGCGTCACAACCCGGTCGGGCGCCGCGGTGCGCAGGTCGTCGCACGCGTCGGCCGCCAACTCCGACAGCAGCACCGGCTCACGGTCGGGAACCCGACCCTGGTCGAGTCGGGCGAGCAGCAGCAGTTCGTCGACGAGCGCGCTCATCCGCGCCGACTCGTCCTCGATGCGGCGCATCGCCTTTTCCAAATCGTCCGGACGACGCGACGCTCCGCGTCGGAACAGCTCGGCGTACCCGCGAATCGACGTCAGCGGCGTGCGCAACTCGTGGGACGCGTCGGCGAGGAAGCGACGCAACCGCTCCTCCGACGCCGCGCGCGCCTCAAACGCCTCCTCGATGCGGCCGAGCATCGTGTTGAGCGAAAGGCCGAGGCGCCCGACCTCGGTGCGCGGGTCGGGATGCTCGACCCGGCGCGAGAGGTCACCCGCCGCGATGGCGTCGGCGCTTTGCTCCATCTTGCGCAGCGGCCGCAACCCCACACCAACCGCGAACCAGGCGACCGCCCCCAGTGCGACCAGCACGCCGGCGGCGACGCCGATCTCGACCTTCGTCAGCCGCCCGAGTGTCTGGTCGACGTCGCGCAACGGCGTCGCGAACACCGCCACCGCCGGAGCGCCGGTGCTGCGCACGGTGAGCGCGTCTTTCGGGTCGTGATCGACGAGCACCCGATAGCGGTTGCCGTGCTTGTCGGTCACGGTGAACGGCTTCGCGTGCGCGGTCGTCGTCTTCGGCAGCTGTGGTGTCGAAGCAGCCGTCGGCGCGACCCACGTTCCGTCGTCCGCGTCGTAACTCCACTGGCCGATCACGTTGCCGGCGTTGTCGACAACCGCGACGTAGGAGTTGGTCGGCAGCAACCGGCTCGACTGCAGCGGGCCACGTGGATCGAAGACCTGCCCTCCGCGCACGACCACGGGATAGACGAACCGGCTGGTGCTGGCCTGCTGTGCGTCGAAACGGTTGAGCAAGAACGAGGCGAGCAGCGCGTGGGTCACGAAGGCGGCGACCACCAGCCCGACGGCGGCGAGCGCGATGAGTGCCGCTACCAGCCGAGCGCGCATTGAGACGGCGAGTCTGGTCATTCCTTCGGTAGTCGAAGCGTGTACCCGACGCCACGCACGGTGTGGATTAACGGCGGCGCGTCGATGTCGATTTTCTTGCGCAGATAGGAAATGTACGTCTCCAAGACCCCAGAGTCACCGCCGAAGTCGTAATCCCAGACATGATCGAGAAGCTGCGCGCGGGTGAGCACCTTGCGCGCGTTGGCGAGCAGATAACGCAGCAGCCGGTACTCCGTCGCCGTCAGCTCGATGGAGCGGACGCCGCGCGTGACGTCTCGGGTGTCGTCGTCCATCTCGAGGTCTGCGAAACTCAACCGCGAGGAGCCGTGCCCGTACCCCTTCGACCGGCGCAGCACGGCATGCACCCGTGCCACCAACTCGGCCAGCGAAAACGGCTTCGTGACGTAGTCGTCGCCGCCGATGGTGAGGCCACGCACCTTGTCGTCGGTGGTGTCGCGCGCGGTGAGAAAGAGCACCGGCACGCTGCGGGCCGCAGTTTGCGCCTGACCGCCAAGCCTGCGGGCCACCTCGAACCCGTCGACGTCGGGCAGCATGACGTCGAGCACGACAAGGTCGGGTTTCGCGGACGTCGCGAGCTCCAGGGCCTGCGCCCCCGAGTTCGCGGTGGTGACCTGGAAACCCTCGTAACGCAAGGCAGTGGCGACGAGATCGGTGATGTTGGCCTCGTCATCGACGACGAGCACTCGGGTGGGCGCGGGCACGGATCGGCCTCCTTCGGGCGGCGACTGTCCTCACTGTTTGGGAGCAGGCTGCATGTTGCCTGAGAGCCGCCTGTGAAAAGGCTGAGATTCGGTGGACGACGGCAGGTCCCAGGGGGCTCTCGGCAGTTTCCCAGCGCGCTCCCAGCTTGCGCTGGTGCCCTGTGCTCGCACGAATTGCCGGGCGGCCAGGGAAAGCAGAGATGCAGTCGACGAAGTTGAAGGTGCTCAACACGGCGTTGGTCGCGGTCGCCGCGGCTGGCGGGGCATTCGCCTACACCTCCCTCGGGCCACCGAGCGTGCGCAACACCGCGTCGTCCGAGACCCGCACCGCCACGGTCGGCGTCGGGACGGTGATGACGACGATCAGCTCGAGCGGCAACGTCACGGCCCCCAACGACATCGCGGTCAACTTCGCGACCAGCGGCAAGCTCACCGAGCTCGACGTCAAGGTCGGCGACAAGGTCAAGGCCGGCCAGCTGCTGGCGCGCGTCGACTCCGCGTCGGCTAAAGCGAGTCTCGACGCGGCCGAGGCGCAGCTCGCCTCGGCGCAAGCCAAGCTGACCACGCTCGAGCAGGGTGCGACGTCGCTTGTGAAACAAGGCATCCAGATCTCGGAGGCGCAGGCTCAGCAGCAGGTGACCTCAGCGCAAACCGCCCTCGACAACGCGAAGCAAAATCTCTCGCTTGACCAAACGCAACAGGCCGCCGCGTTGCAGCAAGCGCAGCAGCAGTCGGCCACCGATCAGGCCACCTACGTGCAAGATGAGAGCACGCTCGGCGCGGCGGTCACGGCAGCCGAGAGCCAAGCGGCGCAGCAATACGCGATCGACCTCGCCCAGGAAAACGCCGACAGCGTGCAGCTGACGAACGACAAGGCGACACAAGCGGCCCAGTGCGGCCCGCCGGCGCTGGCCGGTTGCGCGCCGGCGAACGCGGCCGTCGCCAAAGACCAGGTCGCGATCGCCAACGACACCGCGAAGCTCACCGCCGACGGCAACGGCACGCCGGCCAACAGCACCGCAGCGACCAACGCGGCCAACAGCGAGACCAGCGCCCTCGCGCGAGACCAGGCGGCGATCGACAAGGATCAGTCGGCCGTCACGAACGCGCGAAACAACCAGGTCGCGGCGATCGCGAAGGACAACCAGTCGATAAAGAACGCACAACAGCAACTGACAAACGCCCAGCTCTCCCTGCAGTCGCTGCAAAACAGCGACGCGCAAAAGACCGCTCCGCCGCAATCGTCGGACGTCGAAGGCGCACAGGCGAGCGTCGAGCAGGCGCAAGCCCAGGTCGACACCGCGCAGCAAACGCTCGACGCCACGTCGCTCACCGCGCCTGCCGACGGAACGATCGGCGCCATCAACGCCAGCGTCGGCCAGACCGTGAGCGCGTCGACCGGTTCGAACTCGGCGAACTCGGCGAGCTCCTCGTCGTCCGGCTTCATCACCCTGACCAACCTCACGGAACTGCAGATGGTCGCGAACATCGACGAAGCTGACGCGTCGAAGGTCGCCGTCGGCGCCCCCGCGACCGTG
>JAICLV010000238.1 GCA_025925185.1 Acidothermaceae bacterium | reverse complement strand
TCCGGACTTGCACGTGGCGCTGCAACCGCGGATCGACCTCGACCGCGCGGAACGGGCCGCCCGCGACCTGCTCGACGCGCTAGGCCTTGACCTCTCCGACGAGACCGTGGCCAACACGCCAGGGCGGATGGCCCGCGCGTTTGGCGAGTTGCTGACACCGCGCGAGTTCACCCTGACGACGTTTCCGAACGACGAGGGTTACGACGAGCTCGTCATCGCGCGGCAGATCCCGTTCACGTCGGTGTGCGAGCACCACATGCTGCCGTTCACCGGGGTCGCCGCGGTCGGGTACCTACCGGGCGCGCGCATCCTCGGGTTGTCGAAGCTGGCCCGAGTGGTGGAGCTTTTCGCGCGGCGTCCGCAGGTGCAGGAGCGGCTGACGACGCAGGTGGCGCGCTGGCTCGACTCGCATCTGTCGCCACGAGGCGTCGGTGTCGTCATCGAGGCGGAGCACAGCTGCATGACTCTGCGTGGCGTCGAGGCGCACGGCGCGACCACCGTGACGTCGGCGCTGCTCGGAGCGGTGCGCTCAGACCCGCTGACACGCGGCGAGTTCTTGAGCCTGGCAGGCCGCCGCAGCTAGGTGGCGCCGGTCGTTAGAGCGGCGGCGATTGGGTAAGTGACCGGTGGCGGTGTTGATCACCGCCGCCCGTCGTCCCACTCAGGAGACCCGCAGATGCGTCTCGCTCACAGCGCGAAGACCGCGCCCGCCGCCACCGCGCTGCACGGCATCGACCGGCTCGTCAAAGATGTGCGCACCGGCCGGTTTGAGCGCAGCCTCGCCGCTTTGACGGCAGGCGGCGCCCTCGTCACCACGGCCGAGATCTACACGTCGCACGACTCAGCCAGCTTCGGCAACCGCACGATGTGGTGGCCGATCTTCGTCATGCCGACGCTGATCCCCGCCGGGATCGCCGCCGTCTTCTCGCGCCGCGCCGCCAAGACTGTGCTGCCCGCCGCGTCGGCACTCGTCGTCGCGAACGGCTTGCAGGGCACCTACCTGCACGCGCGCGGTGTGGCGCAAAAGCCCGGCGGCTGGGGACTTGGCCTCTACAACGTGGAGATGGGTCCGCCGTTGTTCGCGCCGCTGCTGGCCACGCTGGTCGGCGGCATGGGGCTGCTCGCCTCGATACTGCGCCGCGAGGAAGACCCGAAGGTGCCCGCCTGATGCCGCATGGCGCCCCGAACCAACGCGCGGTCACGCCGCAGCACCGCGGCCGATTCCCGGGTTACGACGTCCTCGACGAGGTCGAGAGGTGGGACGACGTGACGGCGGGCGCGGTGCTGGCCCGGCTCGCCCCCGTGACCGACCTGTCGTTCTTCAGCAAGGAGGAGGACGCCATCGCCACGCCGTTGTGCGACCTGTTGTTAGCGCAGGACGGCGAACCGAAGGTTCCGGTGGTCGCTTTGATTGACGCGCGGCTGGCGTTGGGCGAGACCGACGGCTGGCACTACGACGACATGCCGCCCGACGCGCAGGCATGGCAGGCGTCGTTGCAACACCTCGACGACGACGCGTCGCGCGTGTTCGGCATGGGGTTCGCGTCGTTGACGCGCGACCAGCAGGCGTCGATCGTGCAGGCGGTGCAAGACAAGGCGTCGTCCAGCGAGTCGTGGCACGACAAGCCGGCTCAGCAGGTCTGGAGTTTGTGGACGCGTTACGTGTGTGCCGCGTTCTACTCGCACCCGTGGGCGTGGAACGAGATCGGCTTTGGCGGGCCGGCGTACCCCCGCGGCTACAAGAACCGCCACGTGGGCGGACGCGAGCCGTTCGAGGTCGCCGACCACGCCGATCGCGACCCGGTGCCGTTCGCGAGCCGGGTCGAGGAGGCCCGGCGCAACCACGCGAAGCTCGTGGAGTCGGGTAACGGATGAGGCACCGGCTTCTTGGGCTTGAAGAGGTGCGGCGCCGCAACGAGTCGGCGTGGCTGATCCCCAACGACGGGTCGCGCTCGAACCACCGGCTGCGCGACGACATGCGCCGCTTCGACGACGCGGACGAGGTCGACCTCGTCGTGGTCGGCGCAGGCGCCGGCGGCAGCGTGCTGACGCAGCGGATGGCCCGCGCGGGTTGGAAAGTCGTGACGCTGGACGCCGGGCCGTTTTGGGACCCGGACGCCGACTGGGTCAGCGACGAGCGCGCATCGCACCACCTCTATTGGACGGAGCCCCGGCAAATCGGCGGCTCCGACCCGGTGCCGCTCGGCAGCAACAACTCCGGGCGCGGTGTCGGGGGGTCGATGGTGCATTACGCCGGCTACACGCCGCGCTTCCATCCGTCCGACTTTCGGGTCGCGACATTGGACGGCGTCGGGGCCGACTGGCCAATCGCATATGAGGACCTGCGGCCGTACTACCAGACCATCGAGGAGGAGGTGCCCGTCGCGGGCGAGGACTGGCCGTGGGGCGACCCGCACCGCTACCCGCAACACGCGCACCCGGTGGGTGGCAACGGAGAGATCTTCATGCGCGGAGCGGTGAAGATGGGCATTGTGGCGAAGGTCGGGCCGGTGGCCATCACGAACGGCCGCTTCGGCAACCGTCCGCACTGCATCTACCGTGGATTTTGCTTGCAGGGCTGCAAAGTGAACGCCAAGGCGAGCCC
>JAICLV010000036.1 GCA_025925185.1 Acidothermaceae bacterium | reverse complement strand
GGACGTCGTGACGAGGAGAAGGCCCGCGCGAAGGAGCGGATCTTCAGCCTGCGCGACGAGTTTGGCCAATGGGACCCGCGCCGACAGCGGCCCGAGCTGTGGAACCTGTACAACGGCAGGCACAAGCCCGGCGAGCACGTGCGGGTCTTCCCCCTGTCGAACTGGACCGAGCTCGACGTGTGGGAGTACATCGAGCGCGAGGCAGTTGAGCTGCCGTCGATCTACTTCTCCCATGAGCGCGAGGTCTTCAAGCGAAACGGCATGTGGCTGACGCCCGGCGCTTGGGGAGGCCCGAAGGACGGCGAGCTGGTCGAGCGCAGGGTCGTCCGGTACCGCACGGTCGGCGACATGAGCTGCACCGGCGCCGTCGAGTCGGTCGCGTCGTCCGTCGCCGACGTGATCGCCGAGATCGCGGTCACGACCATCACCGAGCGCGGCGCCACCCGCGCCGACGACCGGCTGTCCGAGGCTGCGATGGAAGACCGCAAACGCGAAGGGTATTTCTGATGACGTCCGTCCTCGAGTTCGAAGGCGCCCTCGGAAAGGCGAGCGCGCGGCTCGACCGCGACGTCGAGCTCCTGCGGTTCGCCACCGCTGGTTCCGTCGACGACGGCAAGTCGACGCTCGTCGGCCGGCTGCTGCACGACTCGAAGTCGGTGTTAGCCGACACCCTCGAGGCGGTCGAGCGGGCGAGCCGTGATCGCGGCGCCGATGGCGTGGAGCTGGCCCTGCTCACCGACGGCCTGCGCGCAGAGCGCGAGCAGGGCATCACGATCGACGTCGCCTACCGGTACTTCACCACGCCTCGGCGGAAGTTCATCCTCGCCGACACCCCGGGCCACGTTCAGTACACGCGCAACATGGTGACCGGCGCGTCGACCGCCGAACTGGTCGTGCTGCTCGTCGACGCGCGCAAGGGCGTTGTCGAGCAGACGCGCCGGCACCTCGCGGTGGCGGCGTTGCTCGGCGTGCGGCACCTGGTGCTCGCCGTCAACAAGATGGACCTCGTCAACTTTTCGGAATCTGTTTTTCGAGCGATAGCTGATGAATTCGCGGCTGCCGCGGAGGCGCTGCGGATTGCCGACCATGTGGTGATCCCGGTGTCGGCGTCGCTCGGCGACAACGTCGTCGAGGGGTCGACCAACACGCCGTGGTACGGCGGTCCGACGCTGCTCGACCACCTTGAGACGGTGCCCGTCGGCGTCGACGCTGTGACCCAGGCGGCCCGCTTTCCGGTGCAGTACGTCGTGCGCGCGCCGGAGTATCGCGGCTACGCGGGCCAGCTCGCCTCGGGTGTCATCGAGCGCGACGACGAGGTAGTCATCATGCCGGCAGGTCTTCGCACGCGCATCGTCGCCATCGACACTTTCGATGGTGAGGTCGAGATCGCGCACGCGCCGCAGTCAGTGACCCTGCGGTTGGCCGATGAATTCGACGTCGGGCGTGGTGACCTCATCGTGCATCCGCGCCAAGAGCCCCGGGTGGCGAGTGCGTTCGACGCCACGATCTGCCAACTGTCGGAGCGCCCGCTACGCGTCGGCGACCGGGTGCTCGTCAAGCACACCACGCGCGTGGTGAAGGCGATCGTCGGCTCCGTCAACTACCGCCTCGACATCGAGACACTCGGCCGCTCATCCGGCGCTGTCGCCCTCGAGTTGAACGAGATCGGCGGCGTCTCGCTGCGAGTCGCGGCGCCGTTGGCCATCGACGATTACGACACCGATCGGCTGACGGGCAGCTTCCTCGTCATCGACGAGCACGACGGCCAGACCCTCGCGGCCGGCTTGATCGGCGACCCGCTGTCTGTCGGGCGGTCACAGTGAACACCGGCTACCCGCTGCTGCTCGACGTCTCCGGCCGACGGGTCGTCGTCGTTGGAGGCGGCCTCGTCGGTGCGCGTCGCGCCGCGGCGTTGGCTGACGCGGGCGCCGATGTCGTCGTCATCGCGCCGGCTGTCGACGCCGCGATCGAGGCCGACTCGCGAGTCGAGGTGGTGCGCCGCGAATACCGCAGCGGCGACCTCGCGGGCGCCTGGCTGACGCAGACCTGCGTGGGGATCGCGGAAGTTGACGAGGCCGTCGCTCGCGATGCCGATGAGGCGCGGGTGTGGTGCGTGCGCGCGTCGTCGTCTAAGACCTCAAAGGCCTGGACGCCGGCGGTCGCGCGCGTCGACGACGTGGTGGTCGGTGTCAACGCTGGGGGAGACCCGGGGCGGGCGCGCGTCTTGCGCGACGCGATCGCGATGCTGCTAGAGAACGGCGACTTGCCGACTCGCCGTCGCCGGCTGAGCATGGGGAGGGTCGCGCTCGTCGGCGGGGGTCCCGGCGACCCCGGGCTGATCACCGTGCGCGGACGGCGCCTGCTCGCGCAGGCCGATGTCGTGGTGGTCGACCACTTGGGTCCACGCGCGCTGCTGGGCGAACTTGCCCCCGACGTCGAGGTGATCGAAGCGGGCAAGCGGCGTGACAACCACACCTTGTCCCAGGACGAGATCAATGACCTGCTCGTTTCCCTCGCGCAACAGGGAAAGTTTGTGGTGCGGTTGAAAGGCGGCGACCCGTTCGTGTTCGGCCGCGGCGGTGAGGAGATGCTCGCGTGCGCCGCAGCGCGGGTTCCGTGCGAGGTTGTGCCGGGAGTGACAAGCGCCGTGGCGGTGCCTGCGGCGGCGGGAATTCCGGTGACCCATCGTGCGATCTCTCGGCAGTTCACCGTTGCCACCGCGCATGACGACCTTGACTGGCCGGCGTTGGTGGCGAACCTGGGCACCCTCGTGCTGCTGATGGGCGCGTCTCGCATCGAGCACATCGCCGGGTCGCTGCTGGCGGCTGGCGCCGACGCCGACACGCCTGTTGCGGTCATCGAGAACGGCACAACGCCAACGCAGCGCACGACGCGCGCGACGCTGCGCACCCTAGCCGCCGTCGCAACGCGACTTTCGATTCGCGCCCCGGCGGTCATCGTCGTCGGTCAGGTCGCCGCATTGGAGGGCGCGCAGCCCGGCGGCCTGGCCGACGCGTTGTCAGGCGTCGACGCGTGAGTTCGACGGCGCTGCTTGCCGTCGCCCACGGCAGCCCCGACCCACGTGCCGAACCCGTGCTGGAGGCGCTGCTCGCCCGGGTGCGGGCCGACCGACCAGGCTTGGTGGCATCACTCGCTTACCTTGGCAACACCGCGCCCGACGTCGCGACCGCCGTGCGATCGTTGGTCGCGGACGGCGCGCGACGCGTCATCGTCGTCCCGCTGTTGCTCACTGCGGCGTATCACGCGCGCGTGGATTTGCCTGCATTGATCGATGAAATGCGGCTCGAGCTTCATGACGTGGTGTTGGAGCAGACGCCGGTGCTCGGCCCGCATCCGCTGTTGTTCTCCTTGCTGCGTCGGCGGCTGGTCGAGGCAGGGGCCGACTCGTCGGCGTCCGTTGTGCTCGGTGCGGTTGGCACATCGGACGCCCGGGCGAACGCCGAACTCGCTGACGTCGCCGCGAGCGTGGGCGCCACGATCGGATTCGCGGCCGGAAAACCATCGATCGGCCGCGTCGTTGACGACGTACGCGCCCGTGACGGTCGGCAGGTGGTGCTCGCGTCGTACGTGCTCGCGCCTGGCACGCTGCCCGACCGATTTGCCGCAACGAGGGCCGACGTCGTCACCCGGCCGCTTGGCGCCGAGCAAGAGATCGTCGACATCGTGCTCGAGCGCTACGACGCCGTGACCGCGACCGCGGAGCGCCAGGCCTGCTTCGCAGAGGAACCGGCTCTCACGGCGCGGCGCATCTGATCCAGACTGTCGCGTCGGCTGGCAGCGTGCCCTCGGTTAGCGGGAGGCTGGACAGCAACACCTCGCGATGCGGCGGCAATTCCACCGGCTGGCTTGAGATGTTCGTGACGCACGCGAAATCCTCGCCGCGTTCGAAGAACAAGACGTCGGCCGGCGATGTGCGCCATCGCAACTCGCCCATGCCCAGCGACGGCTCGTGCCGCCTCACACGCAGCGCCGTGCGGTACAACTCCAGCATTGACCCAGCGTCGCCGATTTGCGACGCGGCCGACAAGCCTTTCCAGCCCGGGGGCTGCGGCAGCCACGTGGTGGCGCCAGGCGGGCTGAAGCCAAACGGCGGCTCGTCGCCGTCCCATGGGATCGGGACGCGGCAGCCGTCGCGTCCGCGATCGGTGTGGCCCGAGCGCACCCAGATCGGGTCTTGAAGCAGCTCGACGGGAAGGTCCTCGACTTCCCAAAGCCCGAGCTCCTCCCCTTGATAGATGTAGACGGCGCCGGGCAGCGCCATCGTCACAAGAATCATCGCCCGCGCCCTGCGGGTGCCGAGGATCAGATCCGTGGGCTCGCCGAGCCGCCGGTTGTCCATGGAGAACGACGTGTCGGCCCTGCCGTAGCGCGTGACGTGCCGCACAACATCGTGATTCGACAAGACCCATGTCGGGGGCGCGCCGACCGGTGCGTGGTCGGCGAGTGTCGCGTCGATGACAGATCTGATCTGGTCGGCGTCCCAGGGGCAACCGAGGAAGTCGAAGTTGAACGCGCTGTGCAGCTCGTCGGGACGCAGATACCGGGTGAAGCGCTCGCGGTCGGGCAGCCACACCTCCCCGATGAGGATTCGCTCGCCGGGGTAGCTGTCGGTGATGCGCCGCCATTCGCGGTAGACGTCGTGGACGCCGTCGAGGTCGACGAAGGGGTGCTGGCTCACCGCCGACGGACCGGCGCCGAGGTCGGCGAGCGCGGCGTCCTTCACGAGCAGCGCGGCGGAGTCGATCCGGACGCCGTCGACGCCGCGATCGAGCCAGAACCTCAAGATGTCTTCAAATTCCTTACGCACCAACGGGTTGTCCCAGTTGAAGTCGGGCTGCTCGGGTGCGAACAGGTGTAGGTACCAGTCGCCCGGCCGGCCATCGGCGCCGCGTGTTCTCGTCCACGCCGGCCCGCCGAACATCGACTGCCAGTCGTTCGGCGGGAGTTCGCCGTCCGCGCCGTGCCCCGATCGAAACCAAAAGAGGTCGCGTTCCGGCGAGCCTGGGCCCGCCGCGAGCGCCGACCGGAACCAGGGATGCTGATCGGAGCAGTGGTTGGGGACGACGTCGATGATGACCTTGATGCCCAGCTCATGCGCGGCGGAGATGAGCTGCTCGACCTCGGCGAGGGTGCCGAAGACGGGGTCGATGTCGCAGTAGTCGGCGATGTCGTAGCCGGCGTCGGCCATCGGCGACGGGTACCACGGATTGAACCAGATCGCCTCGATCCCGAGATCCGCGAGGTAGGGCAACTTGGCGCGCACGCCCGCGATGTCGCCGGTGCCGTCGCCGTTCGCGTCGGCGAAGCTTCGCACGTACACCTGGTAGATCGCCGCCCCAGGCCACCACCGGTCCTCGGCGCCTCCTTCACCCGTCAACCGGTTGGTGGATAAGCGATCGCTGGGCACGGCTGGTTGCTCCTTTTCAGTTGTCATCCCTTGAGCGCTCCTGCGGTGAGCCCGCTCATGACGTGACGCTGGAAGATGAGGAAGAACACGATCATCGGCAGCGACGACAGCATCAGCGCCGCAATGAGCACATTCTGCGCCTCGGTGCCGCTCAGCTGATAAAGCCCGATGTTGATGGAGTAATGCGCTGGTGTGTTGAGTACGAGCAGCGGCCACAGAAAGTCTTTCCAAACCGCGACGACGGCGAAGATGGAGACCACGCCCAAGATCGGCCGCGACATCGGCAAGACCACCGACCACAGCGTGCGCACCGGCCCGGCGCCGTCGACCGCCGCTGCGGCCAGCAACTCCTCCGGTAGCGAGTCGAAGAAGCGTTTGAGGATGAAGATGTTGAAGCCGTTCGCGACCGATGGCAGCCAGATCGCCCACGGGCTGTTGATGAGGTTCACGTGCAGTATCGGCATGTCGAGCACGGTGAGGTACGTCGGCAACACCAGCACCGAGGCGGGAACCATCAGTGTCGCTAGCATCAAGAACAGGACCACGTTGCCGAAAACCGGCCGGAGCTTCGACAACGAGAAGGCGGCGGTGACGCTGAACACCAATTGGAACGCGAGCGCGCCGCCCGCGTACACGAGGGTGTTCAACAAGAGCGTCGCGATGTCGAGCTGCTCCCATGCCTTGGAGTAGTTCGAAAACACCAGATGTCTCGGAAACCAGGTCGGCGGGCTCTGAATCACCTCTTGGGTGCCTTTCAAGCCGCTGATCACCATCCAGTAGAGCGGGAATGCGAACACGAGGAAGAAGACAGCGGCCGCCAGGGCCAACGCCGTCCAGTACACGACGCGCCCGTGCCGTCGATTGAGGGCGGCGGGTGAGAAGAGACTGCGGTTTTGCGCGTCGGCCAAAGCAGTCATGTCGTCACGCCCTATCCGCGCGGTTGCTGAGCCAGATGTACGCGCCGCCGAAGACGGCGAGCACGGCGAGTAACAGCACGCTGAGGGCCGCGGCGCCGCCATAGTTGAAGAAGTGGAACGCGTACTCGTAGATGAGGAAGACGACGGTGGTGGTCTTTCCCTCTGGGCCGCCGCCGGTCAAGACAAACGGCTCCATGAACACCTGCATCGTCGCGACGACCTGGAGCACGAACATGAGCGAAAGAATCAACCGGGTCTGCGGGATGGTGATGTGCCAGATCTTTCGGAACACGCCCGCTCCGGCCAACTCCGCCGATTCGTAGAGCTCACCTGGAATGTCTTGCAGCGCCGCGAGATAGACGAGCGTCGCGCCGCCCATGTTGCTCCACGTCGAGAACAACACGAGCGACAGCATGACGATCGCTGTGTTCGGCGATTGCGTCCAGTTCGACATCGGCAGGTGCAAGACATGCAGGACGGCGTTGAACATGCCGCCCTGGCCGGGTGTGTAGAAGTACTTCCACAACACCGCAGCGGCAACCGGCGGCATCATCACGGGAAGGTAGACGAGGAGCCGGAAGTAGCCGCGTAGGTGGCGGAATTCGTTGATGCCGACTGCTACCGCGAACGGCATCGCATAGCCGAGCACCAGGGCTAGGCCGGTGAACTCCGCCGACGCTTTCCACGCCGTCCAAAACGCGGTGTCGTTGGTGATGTGGCGGAAGTTGGCCATGCCGACCCAGCTGGCATGGCCGGTCTGGATGTTGGCCTGGAAGCTCATCGCGATCTCGCGGCCGATTGGGTACCAGGAGAAAAACCCGAAGCAGAACAGCGCGCCAGCGAGGAAAAGGTAGCCCGTGACGTGGCGGTGCGCGCGCGTGCGCACGGAGGTGCGTCGCCGGCGCGGCCGGCCAGCACGCGACACCTCATACGCGCGGGCCCGCGTGACGTTCAGAGTTGCCATGTCCGGTGGGTTCCCTCAGTCCAAGAACGGTGAGTTCCGCGCCCCTGGCCGGCGGGGACATCCCGGCCAGGGGCCCGAAACCTTCGACCGTCGCGGCCTACTTGCTGTTGCTGAGCAACGAGTCCAGCTGCGCGCTGTACTTCTTCAGCGTCGCGTCGACGTCGACCTTTGAGTTCGTCATCACGGCGGACACCGCGCTGTCGAGCACCTTGTAGATCGCCTGCGCGTTGGCCGGCTCGGGGAACAGCGTCAGCTTCTGCGTGCCGCTGATGAACGGTCCGAAGTGGTCCATCGGCACGTTCGCGTACTGCGACTTCTGCTGCTCGTTCTGCTGCTCCAGCGCGCCCTTGAAGATGTTCGGCTCGGGGATCCCGACGGCCACCTTGTCAGCGGCGGCGCGCTGATAGTTGAACTGACCGGTGCCGGGCGTGAGGCCCTCGTACTCGACCCACAGAAGGCCCGCGATCACCTGGTCAGGCGTGTCGTTCTTGTTGAACAGCCAGCCGTCTCCGCCGGCCAGCGTGCCGCTGCCCTGCGCGCCGGCGGGCATCGCGGCCATGCCAAAGTCCTCCAAGTCCGCGCCGAACTTTGTCTTCATCTCGTTGAGGACGTCGGGGGCGCCGATCATCATGCCGGTCTTGCCGGCCGCCATGAGCTGGTTGAGGTCGTCCCACTGGAGCAACGGTGTGGTGTTCATCGATTTGTCTTGCCACTTCATGGTCTTCAGCGCGGTCAGCACGTCGTGGCCGGCGGGGTTGTCGATGTTCGCCTTGCCGCTGTCGACGACCTTCGTGCCATGCGCGAACATCTCGGCCACGAAGTGCCAGCCGCCGACATTGTTGGCGCCTTGGTAGTCGGCGTAGCCGACGTAGCCGGAACCGAGCGCGGCGATCTTCTTGGCGGCGGCGATCACGTCGTCCCAAGTGGCGGGTGGGTCGTTCGGGTCGAGGCCCGCTTGCTTGAAGAGCGGAATGTTGTAGATGAGTCCCATCGTGTAGTTCTTGAAGGGCACGCCGTACAGGTCGCCGTCGGACGTGCCGCCCTTGCGGAAGATGTTCACGACGTTGTCTTGCAGGTTCGCCAACTGCGGGATGTCGTCGGCGTACTTCTGGATGTCGAGCACCTGCCCCGAATCGATCGCGGTCTGGACGTCGGTGACGTAGGAGTAGAAGACGTTCTCCTCCTGGCCGCTCGTCAGCTTCGGCATGAACGTGTTCGGGTCGTCGCAGGGGAACGCGTCGTGGCTTTGGATCGTGATGTTCGGGTGCAGCTTCTCGAACGACGCGACGTCGTCGAGCCACTCCTGTCGCTGCCCTTGCTGGTTCTTCGGCGGCTCGCAGTTGACCGTGATGGTCGTCGGCTTCGACACGTCGACCGTCGAGGTCGCGGCGGGTGAGCCGCTGACTCCGCCATCGGCGGAACTCGTCGCGGGCGCCGGGTTCGACGTGGTGGCGGCGGGTGTGCCGGAGGCTGCGCTGCCTGCGTTTGGCGAGCTGCTGCTACTGCAGCCCGCGGCGGTGATGACGCTCGCCACCGCGATAGCGATCGCCAGTCGTTGGTGCTTCATCGAACGATTCCCTCCTGGGATGTCGGTCTGCGGCGGTCGGGTCCGGCCGTCTGGTTGAGCGCTGGTCTGGGACGTCGTCGCCGCCGGCGAGTGTGGCGTTGCCCCTCGAGTTGCACTGAAGGTACAGATCGAAACGACCTGCTGCAAGAAGAAGACGAACATTAGAAAAATAACGATGAGATCTCGGGGCGACGAAAGATCGGCTCGGTCGGGTCGACGTACCGGCGCACAACATCGCAACGCGTGCGCCGCGACGGTGAGCGACTAGTGGCTGGAGCGGGGCGCCGGGCCGGTGCTCGCCCTCACCACGAGCTCCGGCTCGAACAGCAGCTCCTCGTCGGACGCCGCGCCGCCGTCGATCTGGTTGGCGAGGAGGGTCACGATCGCGCGGCCCATCGCGTCGATGGGCTGGCGGACGGTGGTGAGCGGCGGGTCGGTGCAGTTCATGAACGCGGAGTCGTCGAACCCGACGACCGAGACGTCGCGCGGCACGTCGAGGTGGGCGCGGCGGATCGCGCGGATGACGCCGAGGGCCAACGGGTCGCTCGCGCAGATCACGCCGGTGACGCCTCGCTGCAGCAGCCGGGTGCCGGCCGCCTGGCCACCCTCGACGGCGAACATGGCCCGCTCGACGACCACGCTGTCGAGCACGCCCGCTGCTTTCGCCGCCGCGCGAAACGCCGCCAGCTTGCGCCGCGATGGCATGTGGTCTTCGGGCCCGAGCACGATCCCGATCGTGCGGTGGCCGAGCGAGGTGAGATGGCCGAACGCCTGCTCGACGGCGACCGCGTCGTCGGTCGACACCGCCGGGAAGCCGAGCTGTTCGACGGCGGCATTGACCAGGACGACGGGAACGCCTCGCGCGTGCAGCCGCCGGAAGTGCTCGTGCGACGCGTTCGCCTCCGCGTAGGCGCCGCCGGCGAACACCACGCCGGATACCTGCTGCTCGAGCAGCATCCGCACGTACTCCGCCTCCGACAGGCCGCCCGCGGTGCGGGTGCACAAGACCGGCGTGAAGCCGAGTTGCGCGAGCCCGCCGCCGACCACTTCGGCCAGTGCCGGGAAGATCGGATTTTGCAGCTCGGGCAACACCAGCCCGACCATGCGGGCGCGCTCGCCGCGCAGCTGGGTCGGTCGCTCGTAGCCCAGGACGTCGAGGGCGGTCAGCACCGCGTCGCGTGTCGCAGACGCCACGCCGGCCTTGCCGTTCAGAACCCGGCTGACGGTCGCCTCGCTCACGCCGACCTTTTGCGCAACCTCCGCAAGTCGTTTCGCCACAACGCGTACTCTAGCGCCACGTTGTCGCAAGTGGTTGGAAGTTCTTGCAAGAACTTTCCGCCGCCGCACTCGGCCCTCGCCAGCCGATCGCGTCGTCTAGGCATGGACGGCGAACCCCGCCGCGGGCGCACGCCACTAGACTCGGCGACCGTGCCTGAGTTCATCTATGTGTTGCGCAAAGCCCGCAAGGCTTTCGGCGAAAAAGTCATCCTCGACGACGTGACGCTGTCGTTCCTGCCCGGCGCGAAGATCGGCGTCGTCGGCCCGAACGGCATGGGCAAGTCGACCCTGCTGAAGATCATGGCCGGGCTCGACCAACCCAGCAACGGCGAGGCGTACCTGACGCCGGGCTACAGCGTCGGCATCTTGGCGCAGGAGCCGAAGCTCGACGAGAGCAAGGACGTGCTCGGCAACGTCCAGGACGGCGTCGCCGCGATCCGCGGCAAGATCGCGCGATACAACGAGATCGCCGAGCAGATGGCCACCGACTACAGCGACGAACTGCTCGACGAGATGGGCCGCCTGCAAACCGAGATCGACGCCGCGAACGCCTGGGACCTCGACTCTCAGCTGGAGCAGGCGATGGACGCGCTGCGCTGCCCGCCGCCCGACGCGGACGTGTCTGTGCTGTCGGGTGGTGAGAGGCGCCGGGTCGCGCTGTGCAAGCTGCTGCTGCAGCAACCCGACCTGCTGCTGCTCGACGAGCCCACCAACCACTTGGACGCCGAGAGCGTGCAGTGGCTCGAGCAGCACCTGGAGAAATACCCGGGCACCGTGGTCGCCGTCACGCACGACCGCTACTTCCTCGAGAACGTCGCGCAGTGGATCCTCGAGATCGACCGCGGCCGCACGTACCCCTACGAGGGCAACTACACGACCTACCTCGAGGCGAAGGCGGCGCGCATCAAGGTCGAAGGCCAAAAGGACGCCAAGTTGCGCAGGCGGCTCGAGGACGAGTTGCAGTGGGTGCGCTCTAGCCCGAAGGCCCGCCAGGCCAAGAGCAAGGCGCGTCTCGATCGCTACGAGGAGATGGCTGCCGAGGCCGACAAATACCGCAAGCTCGACTTCGACGAGATCCAGATCCCGCCCGGCCCCCGGTTGGGCAGCCTGGTTGTCGAGACCACCGATTTGGTGAAGGGCTTCGACGACCGGTTACTTTTCGACGGGCTGTCGTTCTCTTTGCCGCCCAACGGGATCGTCGGCGTCATCGGCCCGAACGGCGTGGGCAAGACCACGCTGTTCAAGATGCTCATCGGCGACGAGTTGCCCGACGCCGGGTCGATTCGCATCGGCGAGACAGTGCGCATCTCCTACGTCGACCAGAACCGCGCTGGCCTCGACCCGAAGAAGAACGTGTGGGAGGTCGTCTCCGACGGGCTCGATTACATCAAGGTCGGAAACGTCGAGATGCCGAGCCGCGCCTACGTCTCGGCGTTCGGTTTCAAAGGCCCCGACCAGCAAAAGCCGGCGGGCGTCTTATCGGGGGGTGAGCGCAACCGGCTGAACCTGGCGCTCACGCTGAAGTTGGGCGGCAACCTGCTGCTGCTTGACGAGCCGACCAACGACCTCGACGTCGAAACCCTTGCCAGCTTGGAAAACGCGCTGCTGGAGTTTCCAGGCTGCGCGGTCATCACCAGCCACGACCGGTGGTTCCTCGACCGCATCGCCACCCACATCTTGGCGTGGGAAGGCGAGTCGAGCTGGTTCTGGTTCGAGGGCAACTTCGAGTCCTACGAGAAGAACAAGCTCGACCGGCTCGGCGCCGACGCGGCCCGACCGCACCGCGCGACCTACCGCAAGCTCACCCGCGGTTAAGAGACGGACGCCGTGCGCTTCACGTTTCGCTGCCAGGTGCGCTGGGACGACATGGACGCGTTCGGCCACGTCAACAACGTGACCTTCTTCGCCTACATGCAAGAGGCGCGCACCGGCATGCTGTTCGCCGGGGAGGCGGCAGAGCGCATCCCCGACCTCATCAAAGGCGTGGTCGTCGCGCGGCACGAGATCGACTACCGTCGCCCGCTGGAGTGGCGCCCCGAGCCGATCGAGGTCGACGTGTGGACCACGCAGGTGAAGTCGGCGTCGTTCACATTGCGCTACGAGATTCGCGACCAACTGGCGAAGCCGAAACCTGTGGTGCTCGCGGAGGCGCTGACCGTCCTCGTGCCGTTCGACCTCGCGGCCGGGCGGCCACGCCGAATATCGGCCAACGAGCGGCATTTCCTCAACCGCTACTTGGAGATCTAGTCAGGGCTTGCCGCACCTGTGTCGGTCAGCACGCGGTAGACCGCCTGCTCGCCGACACAAGTCGCAGAAGCTGGCTAGGCCGGGCTGATGACGAGGCGCTCGTCGTCCGCCCGCGCGGCGCGCGAGGCCGCCTCGGCGCGGCGCAACAACGCGTTCGCGTCGTCCGCGTCGGTTGCGACGCACACGCCCGTGTGGCAGTGCACCTCGACCCGGCCGAAGCTCAGGTTCATCTGCGCCTCGACGGCGTCGATGGCGGCGCGCGCGAGGTCGACCCCTGCTCCGGGCTCGCCGTGCGCGATCAACGCGAAGTGGCTCGCGCCGAGATGTCCGAGATTGTGCTCGGGGGCGATGTCGGCGAGCCGGTTGGCGATCTCGCGGAGCACCTCTTGCACGCCGGTGGCGCCGTGCTGCTCGGTGATGCGGCCCATCGCGAGCACCTGGATCAGGATCGCCGCCACCTCGGCGTGACCGGGTTGCGCCGCGGCGCGGCGCGCGAGCGCGCGCACGAGTCGCTGCTCGTAGACGGCGAGGTTAGGCAAGCCGGTGACGGCGTCGTGCAAGGCGCGCCTGCGCAGCTCGTCGAGCACCAGCGACAGGTGCAGCAGGTCGCCGGCGTGAGCTTGCAACGCGCTGGCGCCCTCGATCACCGTCACGTCGTCCGGGTCTGGCGTCTGCTCGGGAAGTTTCGCGACGACGCAGCCGACGAACTCGCCTTGGCCGAACAGCGGCGTTATCAGCACCCGCTCGGCGTGCAACTCGGCGAGCAGCAGCGCGGTCGACGGCGTGGCAGTGTCGCGGCTGACGACCCGCAGCCGGTTCTCGGTGCGCAGCCAGGCGAGGTCGGGCTGGGCGACGATCTCGCAGACGACGTCGCCGATCTGCGCCTCGTCGACAACGCCGTCGCCGATGCTCACGGCGAGCAGCGGCGCCTGGTGCACCGCTTGGAAGACGCTGACGATGACGATCGGGGCGCGGGTCATGGCGGAGGCGACCGCCGCGATCTGCCGAGCGGTGCCGACCACCGTGCGTTGCCGGGTGCAGGCTGTGTGCAGGTCGAGCAGCGCCTGGGCGGTCTCGGCGCCTTTGCGCAGCCGCACGAGTTCGGACGTCTGCCCGGCCAGTCGGCTCTCGAGGACCTCGAGGTCGCCTGTGGGGGCATCAGTCGTGAGCGCGGTCGGCTCCACGAGCCACACCTCCAGCGCCAGAGGAGCGTGCCGCGAGAGCACACTCGAGAAAGCCAAACAGCGGTGACGACCCGGGCCGTCACTTCCGACTACGGCCGATTTGAGCCCTGACTTGAGGATTTCGGCACTTCGATCACTGACTCGGAGGGTTCGACCGACTGCGCGGCGGCTTGCGCCCGGTGCCGCGCGGAGAGCGCGAGATAGCCGAGCGCCGCGACGAGGTAGCCCACCGCGAGCAAGGTCATGACGAGGTAGGACTTGCCGCTTCTCGGCAGCACCGTGGCGGTGACCGCGGCCGCCGCCACGTAGGTCGCGTTGAAGAGCATGTCGTACAGGGCGAACACCCGGCCGCGGAACGAGTCGTCGACCTCCTCCTGCACGGTGGTGTCGACGCTGATCTTGACGCCTTGCGCGGACACTCCGAGCACGAAGCCGCCCGCGACCAGAAGCGGCCGCTGATACGGCAGGCCGAATGCCGCGATCGCGACGGCCGCGGCGACCAGCAGCCAGCGGATCCAGCTTCGCTTGCCGATGCGCCGGGTGACCGGCGGCGTGATCACCGCGGCGAGCACGTAGCCGACGCCGGAGGCCGCGATGACCGCGCCGAGACCGAGCATCCCGGAGTTCACGTTGTGCGTGAAGTAGTTGCGGTTGAGCAGCACGATGGTGAGCGTCGCGATGCCGTACAAGAACCGGTGCGCGCTGATCGCGAGCAGGGCGTCGGATGCCCGGGAGCGTTGCAGCAGGTGCGCCGCCGCGCGTCGTAGGTCCCCGGTGACCTGGACGACGGCGTGCCACGTCG
Source organism: Acidothermaceae bacterium (assembly GCA_025925185.1). The sequence continues at coordinate 3,222 of JAICLV010000036.1, read as the reverse complement.
AGACCGACGTCGCCGACGACCGCTCCTCGTCGTCCGGGCCTAACAGATCTCGCGGCATACGCGCGGCGACAAGCGCGGACGCCAGGTAGACCGCCGCGCCGACGATGACGATCGTCGCGACTGACGGCGGGGTCGATCCGATTAGCCAGCGCAGCAGTCCACCGATGCCGGCGCCGACGATCGTGGCGATCGAGCCGGACGTCGTTGTCAGCGCGTTGGCCGTGACCAGGTCGTCGTCGCTGACGATGCGCGGGAGCCCCGCCGAGAGCGCGGACAGGAACAACCGGTTCACCCCGAGCGCGACGATCGCGGTGGCGAAGAACGCCACGCCCTCCGTGCGGCCGGCGACCAGCGCGGCGACCCCCGCCACCAGCACCACCTTGACCAGGTTGCTGACCACGAGGATCCGCTGCCGCGACCAGCGGTCGAGGCAGACGCCGACGAACGGCCCGACGACCGAGTACGGGAGCAGCAGCGCGGCGAACGCCCAGGCGGTCTCGGCAGGCGTGGTCGCCTTCTCGGGGTTGAACAACACGTAGCTGGCGAGTGCGGCCTGGAAGATGCCGTCGGCGCACGCCGAGACCAACCGGGTCGCGTAAAGCTGGCGGAAGTCCCAGGAACGCAGCAGGCCGCGAAGCTGCGCCCAGCCGGCTTCGCGCGCCAACGCGGTGGCCTCGCTCGACTAGCCGATGACGCGCAGCGACGGCGGCGTGACGCCGCCGGACGCGCTGCCCTGCAGGCCGAAGTCGTTCACGAGGCTGTCGGCCGCCGCGGTGAGGTAGCGCCACAGCGTCGCGTCGAGCTCGGGGGAGAGTCGTAACTCGTCGATCGCGTCGCGCATGTGCCCCAGCCAGGCGTCGCGCTCGGCCGCGCCGATCTTGTAGGGGACGTGTCGCATGCGCAGCCGGGGGTGCCCGCGTTGCTCGCTGTAGGTGTGCGGGCCGCCCCAGTACTGCTCGAGGAACATCCGCAAGCGGTCCTCGGCGCCCGCGAGATCCGGCTCGGGGTACATCGGACGCAGCAGCGGGTCGTCGGCGACGCCCTGATAGAAACGGTGAACGAGACGCCGAAACGTCGGCGCGCCGCCGACTAGGCCGTAGAACGTGGCTTGGGTGGGCGGCGTGGCGTCGCCGGCCGGTTCGGCCGGGATTTGGGCGTCAGTCATCGATTCATTGTCGCAGGTGGTTTCCAGGCTTCGGAGGGACAGCGCTCATGGCTACAACCCGCACCGCATCCACGCATTGGGAAGGTCCGCTGCTCGATGGCGGAAAGGGCGTCGTCAACCTGGAGTCGTCGGGCCTCGGCACGTACGACGTCAACTGGCCGGCCCGTTCGGAGGAGCCGGGCGGCAAGACCAGTCCGGAGGAGTTGATCGCGGCCGCGCACTCGTCGTGCTTCGCGATGGCGCTGTCGAACGGCCTGGCCAAGGGCGGTCACACCGACATCACCCTTGACACGCGCGCCGACGTCACGTTCCAGCCCGGTCAGGGCATCACCGGCATCAAGCTCACCGTTCGCGGCAGCGTGCCGGGGCTGTCGGCGGAGCAGTTCACCGAGTTCGCGGAGGCCGCGAAAGCGGGCTGCCCGGTGAGCCAAGCCCTCGCCGGCACCACGATCACCCTCGACGCGGCGCTCGCCTAGGTTGCGGCGCGTGGCCGAGCCTGAGTGGGCTCGGCCGGCGCGCCATCCTGCTCTCGCGCGAGTTGCAAGGCCACGTCAATGATCATGTCCTCTTGCCCGCCCACGTATCCGGCGGCGCCGACGCGTTGCAGGATCGCGTGCGCTGCGACGCCGTAGCGCTGCGCCGCTCGCTCCGCGTGCAAGAGGAATGACGAGTAAACCCCCGCGTAGCCCTGGACTATCGACGACCGGTCGGCCCACGGTAACCGGGGGATGAATGGGCGGACGACGTCCTCCGCAGCCGCCATCGTGCCGAGCGGGTCGATACCGGTGCGCACGCCGAGCCGGTCGAAGACGGCCGCGAGCACTTCGGTCGGAGCGTTGCCTGCGCCAGCGCCGAGGGCGCACAGCGCGCCGTCAAGTTGGCGCGCTCCGGACTCGTACGCGAGAACCGAGTTGGCGACGCCGAGCGCCAGGTTTTGGTGGCCGTGGAAACCCACCTCGGCGTCGCGGCCAATCTCCTTCACTAGCGCGTCGACCCTGGCCTTGGCATCGGCTAGCACCAGGGCGCCTGCCGAGTCGACGACGTACACGCATTGCGCGCCTGCGTCGACCATGATTCGCGCTTGCGCCGCAAGCTGCGCGGGAGACGTTCGGTGGCTGAGCATCAAGAATCCAACGGTCTCCATGCCGAGGTCGCGCGCGGTGCCGAAATGTTGAATCGAGACGTCAGCTTCGGTGCAATGCGTCGCGATACGAGCGACCGAGGCACCGGCGTCGTGAGCCTTTCGAAGGTCTTCGATGGTTCCAATTCCGGGCAGCAGCAAGACGGCGATGCTCACCCGGCGCGCCTCGTCGACCGCGGCGGCGACGAGGCGCAGCTCGTCCTGCAAGGAGAAGCCGTAGTTGAATGACGAGCCGCCGAGACCGTCGCCGTGGCTTACCTCGATGACTTGGACGCCGGCTTTGTCGAGCGCGTGTACGGTCGCCCGTACCTGCTCCTCGGTGAGTTGATGCGCCATTGCGTGTGAACCGTCGCGCAAGGTGGAGTCGGTGATTCTCAACGGGTGGTTGACATTCACGGCAGACCGACCTTCTCCGTGGCGAGCAGCTCTCCGACCCGCGCGGCCGCGGCGGTCATGATATCGAGATTGCCGGCGTAAGCGGGCAGGTAGTCGCCGTTGCCGCTGATCTCGAGGAACACGGCGACCCGCGCCATTCCGTGCCAGTCATTTCGCGGCTCATCGAACTGAGGGTCAGCGCGCAACGCGTAGCCAGGGACGTAAGCCCGCACCTGATCAACGATCTCCTTGACGGACGCGCTGATCGCATCGTGGTCAGCGTCTGGCGAGATAGCGCAAAAGACCGTGTCGCGCATAATCATCGGTGGTTCAACGGGATTCAAGATGATCACCGCTTTGCCGTGCTGCGCCCCACCGACTTCGCGCACCGCTCGTGCCGTCGTTTGCGTGAACTCGTCGATATTCGCTCGCGTGCCTGGGCCGGCCGACCGCGACGCGATCGACGCGACGATCTCGGCGTACGGCACAGGTGTGACCCGGCTGACCGCGTAGACGACCGGAATCGTCGCCTGGCCCCCGC
>JAICLV010000181.1 GCA_025925185.1 Acidothermaceae bacterium | reverse complement strand
GAGGCAACGGTCGCGGCGAGGCGATCGAGCTCTCGCGCCGCGGCGCGACGGTGATCGTCAACCACGTCGCCACCGACGCGGCCGCCGCCGTCGCCGCCGAGATCGGCCAGGCCGCCGCCGTCCACGTCGGTGATTGCGCCGACCCGGACGTCGCGGCCGGCGTCGTCGAGTGGGCGCTGCAGACGCACGGACGACTCGACGCGATCGTCAACAACGCCGGCGTCGTCCGTGACCGGACCATCGCCAAGATGACCTCAGACGAGTGGGACACCGTCATCGCCGTCCACCTGCGCGGACATTACGCGCTGACCCACGCCGCGTGCGCGTACTGGAAAGAGCTCGACGGCGGCCCGGGCAAGCCGGTCGGTCACATCGTGTGCACGACCAGCACGTCCGGACTGCTGGGCAACTTCGGTCAGGCGAACTACGGCGCCGCCAAGGCCGGCATCGCGGCGTTCTCGACGATCGTTGCCCAAGAAATGGCCAAGCACGGCGTCAACTGCAATGCGATCGCGCCCGCCGCGCGCACCAGGATGACCGAAGGCGCATACGGCGACATCTCGTCGTCCGATGGGGTCTTTGACTTTTGGCACCCCGACAACATCGCGCCGATGGTCGCCTACCTGTGCAGCGACGCTGCCGCGCACATCAGCGGCAAGGTCTTCGGTGTGCAGGGCGACGTCGTCGAGCTCTACCAACCGTGGACGTCGGTCGCCGTCATCACCAACGACGCCAAGCGATGGGACGACGCCGCGCTGCGGGCACGGGTCGGGGAGCTGTTCCAGACGTCGGGCGTCGAGCCCGGGGCGCAGAACATGATGGCGCGGCTGCGCTATTCGATGACCGACCGGAACCGCCGCTCGTAGGAGATCGTTTGGCTGTCGGTGGCGGGGCGGGGCATACCGACTCAGACGGTTCACAGCTTCACCGGTGACCATGGACTCCTGGGTCTCGGGCCGGCGACCGCGGCGGGGATGGCTGGTTGGCGTGACAAGGCGAGGAGACGACGCAGTGGACGGCACCGACCGGTTCAAGGTCGCGACGCCGCAGCTTGTCGAGCCTTCTCTCGACCCGACGCTGGGCGGCGGGGCGGCTGCTGAGCCGGAGGCCGCCGGGCAGCGCCGGTGGGCTGTCGGAAATCTCGCGCACGGCCACATCTGGCACGGGCCGGGCTTACTGCGACGCGCCGCGCACGGCGCCCGGCAGGCGCCGCTCGCCACGGCGCTCGCGGTGGTGGTGCTCGTCGGCGTCGTCGGTCCGCTGCTGTGGCTGCGGCTGTACGCGAAGGCGGACCTGCGCATGGTCGACCTCGCGGTCTATCGCGCCGCCGGTGAGTCGCTCGTCCATGGGCGGCCCTTGTACTCGTACCTCACGCCGGTGCCCCAACTGCTGCCGTTCACCTACCCGCCATTCTCGGCGATCGTCGCGCTTCCGCTCGCGTTCATGTCGAGCCAAGTCGCCAACTGGGTCTGGACGCTCGGAACGCTGTTCGTCTTGGGCTGGCTGGTCATGGTCGGATTTCGGCCGTTGGTGCGGCGGTTCCCGTCGACCTACCGGCCGTTGGCGCTGTGCGTCCTGCTCGGCGCAATGGCGTGGACCTCACCGGTGCGCGACTGCTTCAGGTTCGGCCAGGTCGGCATCTTCCTCACCGCTTTGTGCGTGCTCGACTGCGTGCTGCCCAAGACGCGCTGGCCGCGCGGCATGTTGATCGGTCTTGCTGCCGCGGTGAAGCTGGTGCCTGGCGTGTTCATCCCGTACCTGTGGCTGACCAACCGCAAGCGCGCCGCGGTCGTGGCGACCCTGTGGTTCGTCGGAGTCAGCGCCGCGACCGCGATCGCGATGCCGCAGGCAAGCAAGCAGTACTGGACGAGCGCGCTGTTCGACAGCGACCGGCTCGGCAACAACGCCAACACGTCCAACCAATCGATCCGCGGCGCGCTTTTGCGAGTCCTGCCAGGAAATCTGGGCAGCGCATTGTGGGTCATCATCGTCGTCGCCGTCGTAATAGTCGCATATCGATGGGCGCGCAGCGCCTCTTTGTCGGGCTTCGAGGTTCGCGGCATCGCGATCGTGGGATTGCTCTCGGTGTTGGTCTCGCCGGTCTCGTGGATTCATCACCTGGCCGGGTGGATCCCGCTCACGATCGGAGTGGTCGTTGGTGACGGGCGGAACCGTCGTCGGGTGCTCTACGCCTTGCTCGGCGCGGTGTTCTTCAGCCTCGAGATGCCTTGGTGGGGCAACTCGATCGTCAACAAATACGCACATTTCCACGTACCAGGGCGCTTGTTACAAGATGCGTTCCTCTTCGGTGTGCTATTTGCCGTATGGCTGTTGGGCCGAATGGAGTCGCCAAGCAGGGTACGGATGTCCGCTACCCCACGGCCGGAGCCCATGTCACGCTAAAACACGTGATCAACGTGTGGGGGTTTCGTGTCTGACCTCGGGGTCGACCTTGGCGTGGTCGCCCTCCCGGAAAGCAGGAAGGACAACATGTCCTACCTGTTGATTCCGCTTGTCCAGCGCCCGTCACCCGAACTCGCACCGCTTCGCGAGGCGCTGCGCGCGTGGGTGACCGTCGTCGCGTCGTCCGCTGACGCTTGCCTGGTGCTCGACGGCGACGGTCGAGTGGCCGGCTTGTCGGCAAGCGCCGCCGCCTTGGTCAACGAGGATGCCGCGAACATCGTGGGACGACGCTTAGTCGGCGACGTGTTCGTCATCGTCGATTTCTCCAGTGCCGCAGAGCCGATCGGCGATCACGCGATCGTGCCGCCCACGCAGGCGTTGCACTCCGACGTCCTCAGCCGCGGGCTGGTCCGGTTGCGCCGGGCCGACAACGTCACCATCACGATCGACGCGATCGCCGCGCCGCTGCACGCGCACGACGGGTCGCTGATCGGGTCGCTGACCTTCTTCGCGCCACTGGGCTCGAGCTAGTACGCACCTGCGCGCGCCGTGACGGTTAGGCTTGCCGCCGTGTCGCTGACCAAATCCGCCGCCGATCTGCTCGCCGTCATCGGCACCGCCGCTGGCTGCGTTGGTGTTCTCGTCGCCGTGTTGGCGCATCTGCGGCTGCGACGGTTACGGCGCGACTACTCCGTGTTGCAGTCGGGCGACTCCGCCGAGTCGTTCGTCGCGGCGGCCGCGCGCCAGGTCGAGGCGGTCGCTCGGTTGCGGGCGGAGGTCAGCGCGGTAGAGCGCCGGGTCAGCGACCTGCGGCTCGATCTCGCCGACGCGCTGCGCCACGTCGCCGTCGTCCGGTACGACGCTTTTCGCGACATGGGCGGGCGGATGTCCTTCTCCGCGGCGCTGCTCGACGACGCCGGCGACGGCCTGGTCATCACCGCGATCCACGGCCGCACCGAGACCCGCAGCTACGCCAAGGGCGTGAAGGGCGGCAACAGCGATCAGCAGCTGTCGCCGGAGGAGCGGCAGGCGATCACGTTCGCGATGCGGTCCGGGGTTGACGATTCCCCGGCGACGGTCGCCGGGCACGCGGCCCCTGTCGTCGTCGGTGACCGCGGCGCGACCGATCAGGAGCGCTGAGCGGGTGCCGCGCTTCGCCTACCTCGGGCCCGAGGGGACTTTCACCGAGGCCGCGCTGCGCACGTTGCCCGAGGCGATTGCGGACGACGCGGTGCTGCTGCCGTGCCGCAGCGTGTCGGTGGCGCTGGACGCTGTCCGGCGTGGGGAGGCAGACGCGGCCCTCGCGCCGCTGGAGAACTCGGTCGGCGGCGGCGTCGCCTCGACCATCGACGAGCTGTCAACCGGCCCGCTGCTGCACATCAGGCGCGAGGTGCTGCTCGACGTCGGCTTCGCGTTCGCGGTGCGGCCGGGTCTCGCGCGCGACGCGGTGAAGCGGGTGGCGGCGCATCCCCAAGCCGAGGCGCAATGCCGGCGGTGGATCGCCGACACCCTGCACGACGTCGAGGTGGTGGCGTCGGCGTCGAACGCGGAGGCCGCCGCGTCGGTGGTGGCGCCGAACTCGACCTTGGACGCCGCGATCACGTCCGGCCTGGCGGCGTCGCGCTACGGCCTCGACGTCGTCGAGAACGACATTCACGACCACGCCGGCGCCGTGACCCGCTTCGTGCTCGTGGCGCTCCCGTCGGGGCCGCCGCCGCGCACCGGCGCCGACAAGACGTCGGTTGTCGCGTTCATCGGCGACGACCACCCAGGCGCGCTGCTCGAGGTGCTCACGGAGTTCGCGGTGCGCGGCATCAACCTGACCTGGATCGAGTCGCGCCCGACCGGCGATGGGCTCGGCCGGTACTGCTTCTCGATCGACTGCGAGGGCCACCTGCTCGACGCCCGGGTGGGTGAGGCGCTGTCGGCGCTGAAGCGCGTGTGCGCCGACGTGCGGTTCTTGGGCAGCTATCCGCGGGCCGACCGCGTCGAGCCGACCATGCGCCGCGGCACCGCCGACACCGACTTCGAAGCCGCCGCGAAGTGGCT
>JAICLV010000119.1 GCA_025925185.1 Acidothermaceae bacterium | reverse complement strand
TGGTCGGAATGTAGGCCGACACGTCGTTGCCCTTGGTCTCGATGATCGGCAGGCCGGTCATCGAGCCGCCGCCCATTTCGTCGGACAGCTTGGCGCAGCGTTCGAGCAGCCGGCTGTGCAGGTAGAACACGTCGCCGGGGTAAGCCTCGCGGCCGGGCGGACGACGCAGCAGCAGCGACACCGTGCGGTAGGCCTCGGCCTGCTTCGACAAGTCGTCGAAGATGATGAGCACGTGCTGGCCCTGGTACATCCAGTGCTGGCCGATCGCCGAGCCGGTGTAGGGCGCGAGGTACTTGAAGCCAGCGGCGTCAGACGCGGGCGCCGCGACGATCGTCGTGTAGGCCATCGCGCCGGCCTCTTCGAGGGCCCCTTGCACACCGCGAATCGTCGAGCCCTTCTGCCCGACCGCGACGTAGATGCACTTGACCTGCTTCTTCGGATCGCCCGTTTCCCAGTTGGCCTTCTGGTTGATGATCGTGTCGATCGCGACCGCGGTCTTGCCGGTCTGCCGGTCGCCGATGATCAGCTGCCGCTGGCCGCGTCCGATCGCGGTCATGGCGTCGAGGGCCTTGAGGCCGGTCTGCAGCGGCTCCTTCACCGGGGGCCGCTGCACGACCGTGGGCGCCTGCAGTTCGAGCGCGCGGCGACCTTCGGCGGCGATCTCGCCGAGGCCGTCGATCGGCTCGCCCAGCGGGTTCACCACGCGGCCGAGGAAGCCGTCCCCGACCGGCACCGACAAAATCTCGCCGGTGCGCTTGACGAGCTGGCCCTCCTCGATGCCGGCGAACGGGCCGAGGACGACGGCGCCGATCTCGCGCACGTCGAGGTTCAGCGCGATGCCGAGGGTGCCGTCTTCGAAGCGCAACAGCTCGTTCGCCATCGTCGACGGCAGGCCCTCGATGCGGGCGATGCCGTCGCCCGCCTCGGTGACCCGGCCGACCTCTTCGCGAGAGGCGAGGTCAGGGGTGTACGACGCGACGAAGCGCTCGAGGGCGTCCCGGATCTCCTCCGGGCGGATCGTCAGCTCTGACATCGGGGCCATCAGTTCCGTTCTCGTTTGTTGTCAGGAATTTCAAGCTACTTCAAGCGCTGACGCGCCTGCGTCAGCCGACCAGCGACCGAACCGTCGATGACCTCGTCACCGACCTGGACGACGAGACCGCCGACGACCTGCGGGTCGAGTTCGATCTGCAGGTGGACGTCGTGGCCATACACGTTGGCGAGCGCCGCGCGTAACCGCGACCGCTCGTCGTCCGTCAACGCGATCGCGGCGGTGACCCGCGCGACGAAACGCTGCCGACGACGAGACGCGATCTCGCCATACTCGGCGAGGCCCTCCTCGGGCGTGCGCCCGCGCGGGTGCGAGACAAGCTGGACGACGAGAGCGAGCGTCGCGGGCGTCACCTTTTGCGCGAGCAGCGCCTCGACCAACGAGACCTTGTTCGCGCGCGGCAGGTTGCGATCGGCGAGCGCCTCCCGCAATGCCGGGCGGCTCTCGACGATGCGCGCGAACCGGAAAAGCTCGTCCTCGACCTCGTCCGACTGGTCGGAGCGCGCGCGGTCGGCCCCGATGAGCCTCGCGAGCACGGCGAGTTGCTCCGCCGCGTCGGCGAGGTCGCGCATCCGCGACCACCGCGAGCCGACGAGCTCGCGGACCGTCTGCATGGTGGCCGCGTTGACCCTGGACGCGAGCACCGCGTCGGCCAAGCCGGACTTGCGGGCCGCGTCGATCGCCGGGTCGGTGAGGGCGCGCCGCAATCCGACCTGCTCATCGATCAGCGTGACGACGGCGAACAGCTCCTCGCTGATCGTGGCGGCGTCGTCGGCCGACGTGGTCTCGAGCACGTGCTCCAGTTGCGCCGAGGCCTGCGCCAGCGCCTCGCGACTCGCGCCCTGCATCGTGGCGCCGCCGATGGTGGTGGGCACGCCTACTCGGCTCCGACCGGGATCTTGCTGTCGGTGCTGCCCTGCTCACCCTTGCCGCCGTTCTGGCTGCCCTCGCGCGACTCCAAGTCGGTGAGGAACCGCTCGACCACGCGGCGCTGGCGCGCCTCGTCGGTCAGCGCCTCGCCGACGATGCGACCGGCCAGCTCGACCGCCAGCGTGCCGACCTCGGCACGCAGCGCCGCGACCGTGCGCGACCGCTCGGCCTCGATCTGGGCCTGCGCGGTCTTGGTGATGCGGTCGGCCTCAGCCTGCGCCTGGGCGCGCAGATCGGCGATGATGCGCTGACCTTGCTCGTGGGCCTCCTCGCGCTGGCGCGCCGCGTCGGCCCGAGCGGCCGCGATCTGCTCGCGGTACTCCGCCTCGGCGGCCTGCAGCTTGGCCCGCGCTTCCTCGGCCTCTTGGAACTGCTGGCGAATCGCCTCTTGGCGAGCGGCCAGCTGGCCGTTGACCCACGGCACGATCCACTTCGCGATGGCGCCGAGGATGACCAAGAAGATGATCAGCTCGACGATGAACGTCGCGTTGGGAACGAGGAAGTTCGACTCAGCAGAAACGGTCGACGCAGAAACGGTCGGTGGCACGCGAGAACTCCGAACTACTTGCCGAGAACGAAGACGAACATGGCCATGAAGGCCAGGTTGATGAAGTACATCGCCTCGACCAGACCGACCGTCAAGAAGAAGATCGGCATCAGTCGCGGCTGCGACTCCGGCTGACGGGCGACACCGGCGATTGTCTGGCTACCGGCCAAACCGTCACCGATGGCGGCGCCGATGGCGCCACCGCCGAGGGCGAGGCCACCGCCGATGAAGGCGCCGGCCGTCTTAATGGCGCTGTCGAGGTTTGCAGCGTCGGTGGCCATTTCTCTCCTAGCTCCGATGGATCACGGGTCGTAAGCGGACGAATAAGGGGTGGTTCAGTGGTGCGCGGGTTGCGGTGAGCTGTTCGAGGGGCTGGTTCCCGGTTCGGGACCATGTTCGTCGACGGTCGCGGCGAAGCCGAAGTACAAGATCGTGAGGAGGGCGAAGATGAACGCCTGGATCACGCCCACCGCCGCGTCGACGACCTTCCACAGGCCCTGGGGCAGCCACGAGAGGAAGACCGGCATCAGCGCGAGCAGCGACACCATGATCGCGCCCGAGATGAGGTTGCCGAAGAGCCGAAGGGCCAACGTGAACGGCTTCACTGCCTCCTCGATCACGTTGATCGGGAAAAGCACGGCGTACGGCTGGAAGTAGTGCTTGACGTAGTGCCTCGGCCCTCGTCTGCGGATGCTCATGATGTGCATGGGGACGATGACAATGAACGCCATCGCCAGGGCGAGGTTGATGTCGGCGGTCGGTGCCGGGAGTCGCTCGGGGTGGCCGCTTGGGATCAGCCCGATCCAGTTGCACAACAAGATGTAAAGGAACAGCGTCACGGCCATCGGCACGACGTAGGGCGCGACCTTGATGCCCATGGTCTCTTCGACCTGCTTGTTGACCGCCTGCACGACGCCTTCGAACATCAACTGCAGCTTGCTCGGCACACCGGTGGCCTTCGACTTTGCGCGCATGTAGAAGGCGAGGCCGAGCAGTACGACCCCCGCGATCAGGCTGGTGAGAATGGTGTCCCAGTTGAGGGTGACACCGAAGACCTTGACGGTCTCGTGGACGCCGACCTCGATGTTCGCGGCGACGACGTGCGGGCTGGCGTCGAGGAATTGCGCGCTCATGCCTTACGGAACTCCTTCAGCGCCGGCAGGCTAGTGGCCAATGCGGCGAGCAGGTGGAACACGGCGAGGCCGGCCAGCACCGCGACCCCCTCGGGCCGGAACGCGATCAGCAGCACGACGGCGATCAACGAGATGTACGCCAACCGGCGAAGCGAGGCGAGCGCGAACTTCTTGCGGTCGGGGTCGCCCGCCTCGGTGTGCTTGAGAATCGACCGCACGGTCATGACGTTGTTGACCGCGCCGAGGAAGATACCGACGAGGAACAACCCGCCGGCCCCGGGATGGCCGAGCAGCGAGCCAACCGCGAGGCCCACGCCACCTAGCACCAGCGCGATCACGAACACGCGGCGCGGCGTGCCGACGGGCACCATGAGCGGGCCGTTCGCTGACACTGTGTGCGGCTCCTCAAGCGATCGTTGCGTCTCGGGATGTGCGTTGGGTGTGGCTAATCGGTGTTGGAGAAGTACTTGCGGATTTGGAACCAACTGGCGGTCAAACCTGCGGCGATCCCGACCGCCAGCCCTATCAGCGTGACCACCGGAAACGTGCTGGTTCGACCATCGATGAACCAACCGATCCCCAGTCCGAGCAGCAGCGACCCGAGGTTAAGGGTGCCGATGCCGACCAGGGCGTAAAGATTGAGTTCTGGCCTCCCACGTTCCGCTGTCATCCTACGGTCCCGCGAATACGAGCGTCACAGCGGTGCAACGTGAGGGCGGACACGCGGGACTCTCGTCGGGCGACTCGGGATAAGGGCAAGTTATCACAGGGAATTCGCAGGTCAGCGCCCCGCCTGCCGCCATGCGGCGTGGGATTCATCACGTGGGGCGGCCGGCCGGACTCAGGTCGGCCTGGCGCGATGGGCACGGTAGATGGCGTGCAGCCGAGGCAGGCTGACCAGCAGCAGCGCGACGACGGCGAGCGAGCCCGCGATCGAGATGACGACGAGCGGACCCTGAGTGACCGACAACGCCACCACGCCGGCCCCGATCACGGCTGAGCAGAAATACATGATCAGCACGGCCCGCCGCTGAGAGTGGCCCAACTCCAGCAGCCGGTGGTGCAGGTGCTGCTTGTCAGGCGACCACGGCGCGCGCCCCGCCTTCGTGCGCCGGACGACGGCGAGCAACAGGTCGGCGAACGGGATCGCGAGCACGGTGAACGGCAGCAGCAGCGGCAAGAACGCGCCGTATTGCTGGTAAAGGTCGTTGGGGTTGACCTGCCCGGTGAGCGACACGGTCGAGGCCGCGAGCAGCAGCCCGATCAGCATCGACCCGCTGTCGCCCATGAAAACCCGTGCCGGATGGAAGTTGTGCGGCAAGAAACCCAGGCACACGCCGGCGACCACGATGGCGATCAGCATCGCCGGCAGCGCCACCGAGATGTGCTCTTGCACGGTGAGGTGGTAGGCCAGCGCGAAGAACGCCAGCGCGGCGATACCGACGACGCCAGCGGCCAGGCCGTCGAGGCCGTCGATGAAGTTGACCGCGTTGATGACCAAGACGATGAACGTGACGGTCAAGATGACCGACCAGTCCTGGCCGAGGATCAAAGTTCCGAACGCCGGGATCGGCAGCCACAGCAGCTGCACGCCCTGCAACACGATGACGGCCGCGGCGAGTATTTGGCCCGCCAGCTTCGTCACGGCGTCCAAGGTGAACCGGTCGTCAATGGCACCGATCAAGAACACGACCCCGGCGCCCATCAACAACGCCTTGGGCTCGGAGAACTTTTGGTTGACCGCTTGCAGCGTGGGCAACCGCGCCGCGACGAGCAGCGCCGCGGCCATGCCCAAAAACATCGCGGCGCCCCCGAGCCGGGGGGTCGGGATCGTGTGGACGTCGCGGTCGCGCACCTTGGTCATCACCCCGGCGCGCACGGCGACGCGTCTGGCGATCGGCGTCGCGAAATAGGTGACCGCGGCCGCCACCAGCAAGGTGATGAGGTACTCGCGCACGCGGCTCCTCTCCGAGCCAAATCCTATGTCGCGGGCGAACTCAATTCGACGTCAGGGATGATCTCGCGCAACCGCTCCTCGGTGATCCAGCCGCGCCGGAGCAGCACGGGCGCATCTCCTGTGACGTCGACGATCGTGGAGGGCACCGAGGTTGTCGTCGGACCGCCGTCGAGGTAGACCGCCACCGAATCGCCGAGCTGCGCCTGCGCGTTGGCACAGGTCGTGGCGGGCGGCAGACCGGATCGGTTCGCGCTGCTGACCGCCATCGGACCGGTGTCTTTGAGCAGGTCGAGGGCGATCCGGTCGGCCGGCATCCGCACCGCGACTGTGCCGTGCGAATCGCCGAGGTCCCAGGCGAGCGCGGGCGTGTGCCGAGCGACCACGGTGAGCGCGCCCGGCCACAGCACGTCGATGAGCGCGCGGGCGTAGTCGGGCAGCGACTCGACCAGCGCGTCGAGCACCTGGCGGGACCCGACCAGCACGGGCACCGGCATGTCGCGACCCCGACCCTTCGCGGCGAGCAGCGCGGCGACCGCGGCCGGCGTGAACGCGTCGGCGCCGATGCCGTAAACGGTGTCGGTGGGCAACACGACAAGGTCGCCGCGGCGCACCGCGTAGGCCGCCTGCCTGATGCCCTCTGCTCGCTGGTCGGCGTCGTCGCAGTCGTAGATCATCCGTTGATCAGCTCCGCCTCAATCCGCTCGCCGCGCCGTCACGTAACGGTCGCGTCCAGCGAGATCTTGCCGGATGACGATGTCGGTCCACGCTCCGGCCGCGGCGAACAGCGCCGCCACCTCGCCGCCGTGGTGGTCGGCGTGCTCCACAGCCACCAGGCCACCCGGCTTCACCAACCGCCGGGCCGCCGCCTCGACCATGCGGGGCCCGTCGAGGCCGTCCGGGCCGCCCCACAAGGCGGCGGCGGGGTCGTGGTCGCGCACCTCGGGGTCGACCAGCTCGCGGTGATTCTCGGGAAGATAAGGCGGATTAGCCACGACCACATCAACCGTGCCGTCGAGCTCGGGCAACGCGTGAGCGGCGTCGGCCTCGTGAACGACGACACGGGTGCCGGTCGCGTTGCGTCGCGCCCATTCCGCCGCCGCTGGCTCGCGTTCGACGGCGTGGACGACGGCGCCCTTGACCTCCTGCGCGATCGCGAGCGCGATCGCGGCCGAGCCCGTGCACAAGTCGACGACGACAGGCGCGACATCGTCGTTCGCCAGCAACGCGTCGACACACCAGCCGGCTACCACCTCGGTCTCGGGCCGCGGGACGAAAACGCCGGGCCCGACCGCGACCTCGAGGTAGCGAAACGCCGCGCTTCCGGTGAGGTGCTGCAGCGGAACCCGGTTGGCGCGACGCGCGACCAACTCGGTGAAGACGGTGCGCTGGCCGGCCGACAGGTCGCCGACCATGTGCAGCCTGGGGCGCGGACAACCGGTGACGAAGGCGGCGAGCTCCTCGGCGTCGTGGCGCGGCGAGGGGACACCGGCGCTGGAAAGCGCCGCGTGCGCGTGCTCGATCGCCTCTCGTAGCCGTTGCGGCGATCGCGCACCTATTGTCGACTGGCTCATTTTTCCCTTGCCTTACCCGGAATTTCCGGCGGTATCGCTGGTTGCGGCCGTCCCGGCCGCGGCGTCACTAGATGCGGCTAACCGAGCCGCCGCGTCTGCGTCGACCAAGGCCTGGATGACGGCGTCGAGGTCACCGTCCAAGACTTGGTCGAGGTTGTAGGCCTTGAAGTTGACGCGATGGTCGGAGATGCGGTTCTCGGGGAAGTTGTAGGTGCGCACCCGCTCGGAT
>JAICLV010000211.1 GCA_025925185.1 Acidothermaceae bacterium | reverse complement strand
GGTCGACCCGCGCGACTTCCGGCTGTGGGTCTGCGTGCACGAGGTCACGCACCGCACCCAGTTCACCGCCGTGCCGTGGCTGCGCTCGCACGTGCAAGCCGAGACCAGCGCCTTCCTCGCCGCGAGCGACCTCGACCCCTCGGCGATGCTCGACCGGCTGCGCGCCGTCGGCGACGTCGCCCGCGACAACCTGCGCCGGCGCCGCGACGGCGAGTCCGACAAGGAACCGGCGCTCAGCCTCATCGAGGCGGTGCAGACCCCGGAGCAGCGGGAGATCCTGAACCGGCTCACCGCGGTCATGACCCTGCTCGAGGGCCACGGCGAGTACGTCATGAACGGCGTCGGTCCGGAGGTTATCCCGACCGTCGAGGAGATCTCCCGCAAGTTCGGCGAGCGCCGCCGCGGCCAAAACCCCGCCGACCGCGTCGTGCGAAAGCTGTTTGGCCTCGACATGAAGGCCCGCCAGTACGCCGAGGGCGCCGCGTTCGTGAAGGCGGTCGTCGACCGGGTCGGCATGACCGCGTTCAACAAGGTCTGGACGTCGCCGAACACGCTGCCGACGAAAGCGGAAATCGCCGACCCGCCCTCCTGGATGTCGCGGGTGTTGCGGGCCGAGATCAGCGGCGGCGCCGAGCCGCAACCCGAGTAGACCGGGCGACGTGAGGTGGGGCCGACCCCTGCCGTCGCGGCCGTTCGGCATGCGGTGCGGTCGGCGGTCGCCGCCCTGCCGGTCGGCTCGACCGTGCTGGCCGCCTGCAGCGGCGGCGCCGACTCCCTTGCACTGGCCGCGGCGCTGGCGTTCGAGGCCCCTCGCGCCGGGCGCTCGCTGCGCGCGGGCGGGGTGACGGTCGACCACGGGTTGCAGCCCGGGTCGGCGTCGCGCGCGGACGCCGTCGTCCGGCAACTGAAGGAGCTCGACCTCGACCCGGTCGAGTGCGTCGCGATCGAGGTGGGCGGCGAGGGCGGGCCCGAGGCAGCCGCCCGGACCGCCCGGTACGCCGCGCTCGACGCGATCGCGGAGCGCACTCGCGCCGCCGCCGTGCTCCTCGGCCACACGCTGGACGACCAGGCCGAGACCGTGCTGCTCGGGCTCGCGCGCGGGTCGGGCACCCGCTCGCTCGCCGGCATGGCGGCGGTGTCGGGGTCGGACGGTCGCTATCGCCGGCCCCTGCTCGCGCTGAGGAGGTCGATCACCGCCGCGGCCTGCGCCGACCTCGGGCTGCCGGTGTGGGACGACCCGCACAACTTCGACCGGTCCTTCGCCCGCGTGCGGGTGCGCTCGAGCGTGCTGCCGGTGCTCGAGGCCGAGCTCGGCCCGGGCGTCGCGGAGGCGCTGGCGCGCACCGCGCAACTCGCGCGGGCCGACGCCGACGCGCTCGACGACTGGGCGGCCCGCGCCTTCGCCGAGCTCGCTGCCGGGCCGCCCGACGGCGGGCTGGACGCGGCCGAGCTCGCCCGGCTGCCAGCGGCGGTGCGCACCCGGGTGCTGCGGCAGGCCGCGCTCGTCGCAGGTGCGGCGCCGGGTGCCCTCGCCGCCGTCCATATCGCCGCGATCGACGCCTTGGTCGTCGGCTGGAACGGTCAGGGCCCGGTCAATCTGCCGGGAGGCGTCGCCGCGGGCCGCCGGTATGGCAGGCTTCATTTCGCCCCCGGCAGTCAGGGCGGCAGTGAGTGTGCGAGCGAGTGAGAGTGGAGCAGCCGCGCGGTGGACGAAGCCGACATCAGTAACGACCTAGCCTCGATTTTACTGACAGAGAAGGAAATTCAGGCAAAGGTCAGCGAGCTCGCGGCCGCGATCGACGCCGACTACGCCGGGCAGGAATTGCTGCTCGTCGGCGTCTTGAAAGGCGCCGTGATGGTCATGGCCGACCTCGCGCGGTCGTTGCACCTGCCCGTGACGATCGACTTCATGGCGATCTCGTCGTACGGCTCGGGCACTTCGTCGTCCGGCGTCGTGCGGATCTTGAAAGACCTCGACCACTCGATCGAAGGCCGCAACGTGCTCGTGGTCGAGGACATCGTCGACTCCGGGCTCACGTTGTCGTGGCTGGTCTCGAATCTCGAGTCGCGTGCGCCTGCGTCGGTGGAGGTGTGCGCGCTGATGCGCAAGCCCGACGCGGTGAAGCAAGACGTGAAGGTGAAGTACCTCGGTTTCGACATTCCGCGTGACTTCGTCGTCGGCTACGGCCTCGACTACGCCGAGCGGTACCGCAACCTGCCGTTCGTCGGCACCCTCAAGCCGACGGTCTACGAGTAGTCGCTCCCGTCCCGTCGAATCGCGCTGGCAGGCGCCGCGAGGCACGCGTCCGGCGGACGTGCCCATGACCGAGTTGCGGCGTGGGAACGCCCAGCGGCCGCCATCAGTTGACTAAGTTGCCGAACCAGGTCGGTGTACCGTCGGAGCCTCGGGCGATATATGTCCTACTTCCGCAGCCTGCCGACGGCGCTGATCGTTTTGCGCGAAGGCGGAACGACAGGCGCGGCGACAGACGACAATCAGATAGGCGACAATCAGGAGAAAGGCGCCAGCGCGGCACCCGGCTAAAGCGCCACCGCATCGGCCCAACAACGAGCAGGATCGAGTCGGCAGGAGGTACGGGGCGCGAGCGCTCCGCATCCATGAACGTTAAGAGATACGCGCGGGGCCCCCTGTTCTGGGTCCTCCTCATCGTCGTGCTGCTCGTCTTGCTAAAGGGCCTGTGGAGCGGGGGCAGCGACTACAAGGGCGTCGACACCTCGCAGGTCACCAACGCCATCAACACCGGCAACGTCGAGTCGGCCATCTTCCACGACAAAGAGCAGACCGTCCAGGTCACGCTGAAGAACCCGCTGCCGGACGGCGCCACCAAGATCTCGTCGTCGATCTCGCCCGACCAAGAGGTGCTGCTGCAGAACAAGCTTGACCAGTTGGCCCTCGACAAGAAGCTCGAGCCCGCCAAGCTGTACGACGTCAAGGTCACCCACGGCAGCATCTGGCTCGCGATTTTGCTGAACGCGTTGCCGATCCTGCTGCTCGTCGGTCTGATGATCTTCATGCTCACCCAGATGCAGGGCGGCGGCTCCCGGGTGATGAACTTCGGCAAGTCGAAGGCGAAGCTCATCAGCAAGGACACGCCTAAGACGACGTTCGCCGACGTCGCAGGCGCCGACGAGGCGATCGAGGAGCTGCAAGAGATCAAGGAGTTCCTCGAGAACCCCGCGAAGTTCCAGGCCATCGGGGCGAAGATCCCAAAGGGCGTGCTGCTGTATGGGCCGCCCGGCACCGGCAAGACGCTGCTCGCCCGCGCCGTCGCCGGCGAGGCCGGCGTGCCGTTCTACTCGATCTCCGGCTCCGACTTTGTCGAGATGTTCGTCGGCGTCGGCGCCTCGCGGGTGCGCGACCTGTTCACCCAGGCCAAGGAGAACGCCCCGGCCATCATCTTCATCGACGAAATCGACGCCGTCGGCCGGCACCGTGGCGCGGGCCTCGGCGGTGGCCACGATGAGCGCGAGC
>JAICLV010000153.1 GCA_025925185.1 Acidothermaceae bacterium | reverse complement strand
TTGCTGGTGTACGACGCGGTACAGCCGGCGGGACTCACCAAGCCGCAGGCCGACCAAGTCTGGCCGCCCCTGCCCAACGGCTCGCACGGGGCGCTCTCGACATTCGCCCGCAAGGCACTCGATGTCTTCACCACCGATTTCTGGGGCGCGCTCGGCCTCGCCGCCCCGCCGAGCCTGCCGGGCGTGATCACCGTCGTCGCGAGCGTCCTCGTCGGGGTGCTTGTCATCCTTCCGTTCGTCAGCGGACGACGTTGCGACCGTGTAATCCGCGAGATCCACCCGGCACCCGGTTCACGGTTGGTCGATCTCGGCGTGCTCCTGCTACCCACACTGCTCGTGTTGGCACCGCTGCTCGTCCACGCGTGGGCCGATTTCCACCGCACCGGCCAACCGATCGGCATCCAAGGCCGGTACCTGTACGTGGGCCTCGTGGGCCTCGTCGCAATCTGCGCGGCGGGCGTCGAGTTGCTGGCTGACCGGGCGCCGCGCCTCGTCGTCCAGGCGTTGCCGTTGCTCGCCTGCGTGCTCGCGATCGCGATCGAGTGGACGGCGATCTGGACCGTTCTCGTGAAGTTGTGGTTGCCCGCGTCGACGTCCTTCACGGGGTCGACCAGCGAGTTGGCGCACGCGATCGGCGCGCACGCGCCCTGGCCGGGGCCAGTGACGATGGCCCTTTTCGCGTTCGCGGCGGTCGCGGCTTTGGTGGCCCTGGTGGCGTCAAGCGTCGACGCGATCCGACGACGCGCGGTCAGCTCGTGACGCCGCGGTACCAGTCGTAAACGCTCGTGATTCCGTCGGCCAGGCTGATGTGCGGCTTGAAGCCGAGCGCGTTGATGCGGCTGACGTCGAGCAGCTTGCGGGGCGTGCCGTCCGGCTTGCTCGGGTCGAACTCGATGCGCCCGGTGTAGCCGACGATTTTCGCGATGAGCTCGGCGAGCTCGGCAATAGTGAGGTCTTCGCCCACACCGACGTTGATGGGCGCGGCTTCGTCGTAACTCTCCAGCAACAACTCGCACGCGCGCGCTAGGTCGTCGACATGAAGGAACTCGCGACGCGGCATGCCGGTGCCCCACAGCGTCACGCTGCTCGCGTCGTCCGACTTCGCCTCGTGGAAACGGCGGACGAGGGCGGGCAGCACGTGCGACTTTTGCAGGTCGAAGTTGTCGCCGGGCCCGTAGAGGTTCGTCGGCATCGCGGAGATCCATCGCACGCCATGTTGGCGGCGCATCGCCTGAACGTGCAGCACACCCGCGATTTTCGCGATGGCGTAAGCGTCGTTGGTCGGCTCGAGCGGGCCGGTCAGGAGGGAGTCCTCGCTGATCGGCTGCGGCGCGAGCTTGGGGTAGATGCAGCTGGAGCCCAGGAAAAGCAGCCGCTGCACGCCGACCGACAGCGCGGCGTCGAAGACGTTGAGCTGGATGCGCAGGTTGTCGGAAAGGAAGTCGGCCGGGTAGGTGGCGTTCGCCATGATGCCGCCGACCTTCGCGGCGGCCATGACGACGGTGACCGGGCGGGTTTCGGCGAAAAACGCGAACGTCGCGTCGCGGTCGCGCAGGTCGAGCTCCCCCGACGTCCGCCCGATGAGGTTGTCGAAGCCGGACGACGCGAAGTGCCGCCACACCGCCGACCCGACGAGGCCCCGGTGGCCCGCGACGTAGGTCGGCGCGCGCCTGTCCAGTGCTGGCATGCCGCTAAGGCTAGCCTTGGGCGCGTGACGAACGAATCACCGTCGGCGGGCACGCGGCGAAAGGCGCTCATCACCGGCATCACCGGCCAGGACGGCTCCTACCTGGCGGAGCTGCTGCTCGCCAAGGGGTACGACGTGCACGGCTTGATCCGCCGGGCGTCCACGTTCAACACCGAGCGACTCGACCCGATCTATCAAGATCCGCACGAGACCGATGTGCGGCTGCGCTTGCACTACGGCGACCTGCACGACGGCGTCGGCCTGGTCAACCTGCTCCACGCGGTCCAGCCAGACGAGGTCTACCACCTCGGGGCGCAAAGCCACGTGAAGGTCAGCTTCGAGATGCCCGACTACACCGGCGACGTCACCGGCCTCGGCACGATTCGGCTGCTCGAGGCGATTCGCGCGTCAGGGATTTCGACCCGCTTCTACCAGGCGTCGAGCTCGGAGATGTTCGGCACGGCGCCACCGCCGCAAAACGAGCAGACGCCGTTCCATCCGCGCTCGCCGTACGGCGCCGCGAAGGTTTACGCGTACTGGGCGACCGTCAACTACCGCGAGTCGTACAACATGTTCGCCGTCAACGGCATCCTCTTCAACCATGAGGGTCCGCGTCGTGGCGAGACCTTCGTGACGCGCAAAATCACTCGTGCGGTGGCGCGAATTCAGGCCGGCCTGCAAGACAAGCTCTTCCTCGGCAACCTCGACGCACGGCGCGACTGGGGTTATGCCCCCGAGTACGTCGACGCGATGTGGCGAATGCTGCAAGCCGACTCCCCCGACGACTTCGTCATCGCCACCGGGTCGTCGTATTCGATTCGCGAGTTCGTCGAGTTCGCGTTCAGCCATGCCGGCCTCGATTGGGAGAAGTACGTCGAAATCGACGAGGCCTACAAGCGGCCGGCCGAGGTCGACTACCTGCTGGGCGACGCGTCGAAGGCGAAGCGGTTGCTCGGCTGGGAGGCGAAGGTGCGCACGCCCGAGCTCGCGCGGCTGATGGTCGACGCCGACATCGCATTGCTCGCCGACCAGCTCGCCGGCCGCACGGTCCGGGTCGACCGCGGCTAGCGATGCGCGTCGCCATCACGCTCGAGCAGTGCTGGCACTCGGTGCCGGGAGGCACCGCGTCGTCCGCCTTGTCATTGGTCTCGGCTATGCGAAAGCGCTCGGACGTCGAGTTGCTCGGCGTCGCCGCCCGGCACGACCGGTTGCCGCGACCGCCCTGGACGCCGACGATTCGCATGCACCAGCTGCCGTTGCCCCGGGTGGCACTTTACGAGAGCTGGCACGGTTTGCGCTGGCCACGCGTGCAGCGGGCGACCGGGCCTGTGGACGTGATCCACGCGACCACCATGGCGATTCCGCCGAAGAGCGCGCCGCTCGTGATCACCGTGCACGACCTCGCGTTCTTGCGGGAGCCGGCGCATTTCACCAAGCACGGATTGCGATTCTTCAAGCGCGGGCTGCAACTGGCGAAGCGCGACGCCGACATCGTCACCGTGCCGTCGTCGGCGACTTGGCGCGAATGCGTCGACGCCGGGTTCGACGAGCGGCGGCTGCGGCTGGTGCGGCACGGCGTGTCGGTGCCCGCGGTCTCGCCAACCGAGGTCGCAGAATTTGCGGCCAACCAAGGGCTTCCAGAGCGTTATGTGATGTGGTGCGGCACGTTCGAACCACGTAAGAATCTGCCGACGCTGTTACGCGCCTTCGAAATCGCGCGCGCTTCCGAGCCCGACCTCGGGCTGGTGCTGGTCGGGCCGACCGGATGGGGAGACGTCGCGGTGCCGACGACGCCCGGTGTGCGGCTGCTCGGGTTTCTCGGGCCGCACGATCTGCATCTGGCGTACGCGGGTGCCCGCGCGTTTTGCTACCCGAGCCTGCGCGAGGGCTTCGGGCTGCCGGTGTTGGAGGCGATGGCGCACGGCGTGCCGGTGGTCACGTCGGCCGGCACGGCGATGGCCGAGTTCACCGAAGGCGCTGGGATTTTGGTTGACCCGCTCGACGCCGGTGCGATGGCCGAGGCAATCGTCGCGGCGGCCGGCGACGAGCACGGTGCGCTCGCTCGCGCCGCGGCAAAGCGCGCGAACGAGTACTCGTGGGACGCCGCCGCCGCGGCGACCATCGACGCCTACCGCGAGGCAGTTGGAGCATGACGCGAAAGCTGCGGGTCGGCATCAACCTGCTCTGGCTGGTGCCCGGCGTGGTCGGTGGCAGCGAGGGCTACGCCGTCAACCTGCTGTCGAAACTCGTCGAGCGCGACGACATCGAGGTGAGTGCCTTTGCCCTGCGGTCGTTCGCGTCGGCGTATCCCGAGCTCGCGGCCGCCGCGCATTCAGTGATCGCGCCGCTGCCTGGCGGCCGGCACGTCCTCAGGCGCGTGATGGTCGAAAATGCTTGGCTGCCAAGGCAATTCGTCGAACAACGCCTCGACGTCGCACACCACCTCGGCGGATTGCTGCCGCGCTGCCCTGTGCCTGCCGTCGTCACGCTGCACGATCTGCAGTACCGCGCGTATCCCGAGTATTTCAGCGCGGCGAAGCGCCGCTATCTGAGCTTCTCGCAGGGCCGTTCGCTTCGGCGGGCGGCGGTCGTCGCCGCGATCAGCGAGTACACCCGCGGTGACGCGATCCGCGCGTTCGACCTCGACCCCGCGAAGGTCGTCGTCATCCCGCCCGTCGTCGCACCGGTTCAAGTGCCGGACGACGCGGCGCGCTTGCGCGCCGACCTCGGCCTGACCCGAGACTTCGTGCTCTACCCGGCGGCGGCGTACCCGCACAAGAATCACGAGACGCTGCTGCGCGCGTTCGCGCGAGTGGCTGACGGACGCGACGTCGACCTGGTGCTCACCGGCGCGACCGGCGCCGGCGCGTGGGGGTCTGCGCATTCGACGGCGCCGGTCATCACCGCACTGACGTCCGAGCTTGGGCTCGGCGACCGGGTGCGCGCGCTGGGTTATGTCTCCGCCGCGCAGCTCGCCGCCCTGTACGCCGGAGCGTTGGCACTTGTTTTCCCCTCTCGTTTCGAGGGTTTCGGGCTACCGGTGGCCGAGGCGATGTCAGTCGGCTGTCCGGTGATCGTCGCAAAGGCGACCGCGTTGCCGGCCCTGGTGGGCGACGGCGGCGTGCTCGTCGGCGCCGACGACGCAGACGGGTGGGCGCGGGAGATCGCGCGGGTGATCGACGATCCCGTCGTCCGAGAAAGGCTCGCGGCGGCCGGGCGCGCGCGCTTCGCGGAGTCGGCCGGGGCCGATAGCGTGGAGCGCCTCGTTGACGTCTACCGGAAAGCCGCCACGTGAAGATCCTCGCCGTCCTGCCGCACTTCACCCCCGACGTCGCGCCGACCGGCGTGATCGGCGCGCGGCTCGTCGAAGAGCTTGGCGCGCTCGGCCATCGCATCGAAGTGGTGACCGCGTTGCCGTGGTACGAGCATCACGCGGTTTCGCCTGAGTGGCGCGGCAAGGTGGTGCGGCGTGAGCGCACGCCGTGGGGCCAAGTCACGCGGGTGCACCCGTTTCCGACCGGCGACAAGAAGAACATTCCCAAGCGGGCCATCGGATTCGCCGGCTTTTGCGCGCTAAGCGCCACGATCGCGGCGGCCGGTCGACACGTTGATGTCGCGTTCGCGATGACGCCGCCGCTGCCGATGGCGGCCACCGGTTGGCTTGCTTCGCTGCCTCGGCGGGCGCCGCTGGTGCTCAACGTGCAGGACGTTTTCCCCGACGTGGCAGTCGAATTGGGCGTGTTGCGCGGCCGGCGGGTGATCGCGGCGGCGTCGGCGTTGGAGCGCTGGTCATACGCGCGCAGCGCCGCCGTCACGGTGTTGTCCGACGACATGCGCGCGAACCTCGCGGCGAAGATGCGGCGCCCGGAACGGCTGCACGTCATCCCGAACTTCGTCGACGTCGAGACGATTCGCCCGATGGATCGCGAGAACTCCTACCGGGCGGAGATCGGGCTCTCAGGCAAGACGGTCGTGATGTACGCGGGCA
>JAICLV010000103.1 GCA_025925185.1 Acidothermaceae bacterium | reverse complement strand
GGCGCTCAACGACAGGCCGGTCATCTCGCAGTCGATCCAGACCAGATACTCATTCACGAGATCACACTCTAAAGCGATTGGCGGCCCCGCCGCGCCCGCGACCCACAGCCGTCGCCGACCACCAATGGCTAGCCGCCGATGTGCGACATCTCGACCTTGCGCGGCCCACGCGCCTCGGTGTGCGCCGCCCGCAGCTCCGAATACCGGTCGGCCCGGGCCCCCCACAACGCCGCGATGGCGAGATCGAGCGCGGCCGCCCGCGTCTCGTCGTCCGGGTTATCGCGGACGACGGCCCGCAGGTCGGTGCCGCGCGCCGCGAATAAGCAGGTGTAGACCTCGCCGATCGCGCTGAGCCGCGCCCGGGTGCAGGCCCCGCAAAACGGCTGCGTGATCGAGGAGATCACGCCGATCTCGCCCATGCCATCGAGGTAGCGGTAGCGCGCGGCGACCTCGCCCCGGTAGTTCGGGTCGGTCGGCTCGAGCGGCCACCGCGCCGAAATCCGGGCCACGATCTCGGCCGACGGGACCACCTCGTCGAGCCGCCAGCCGTTGGTGTCGCCGACGTCCATGTACTCGATGAACCGCACGATGTGGCCGCGCTCGCGGGCGAACTCGGCGACCCGTTCGACGTCCCCGTCGTTGACGCCTCGCCGCACCACGGTGTTGAGCTTGATGGGCCCGAACCCCACCTCGGTCGCGGTCTCGATGCCTGCCAGCACGGTCTCAAGCGAGATCTCGGTGTCGGAAAGGTGCTTGAACAGCTGCGGGTCGAGGGTGTCGAGGCTCACGGTCACTCGCCGCAAACCGGCGGCGCGTAACCGAGCGGCGTGGCGGGAGAGCAGCGAGCCGTTGGTGGTCAACGCGATGTCCTCGACGTCGGGCACCTCGGCGATCATCGCGACGAGGTCGGGCAATCCGGCGCGCAACGTCGGCTCGCCACCTGTGAGCCGCACCTTGCGCACGCCTGCGCGCGCGAACGCCGCGACGACGTCCGAGATCTCTTCGAAGGTGAGCAGTTCTTGGCGGGGCGCGAACACGAAACCCGGACCGAACACCTCGCGCGGCATGCAGTAACGGCAGCGCATGTTGCATCGGTCGGTGACCGAGACCCGAAGGTCGCGAAGCGGCCGGCCCAAGGTGTCAGTAGCGGCTTCGTTCGTCATCGCGGCCTTCCGTCGGCTTCGCCGTCGCGCTTGCGCGACTCGAGTTGCCCGTCTCGCTTGCGCGATTCAGGGTGTTCCGCGAGCCACGCGTCGCCGACTGCGGTCGCGACCGCTTGATGCAGTCGCGACTGGAACATGGTCGGGACGACGACGCCGAGCCCGCGTTGCTCGTCGGTGACGATGTCCGCGATCGCCCGCATGGCGGCCTGCTTCATAGCGAGTGTCACCGTACTGGCGCGCACGTCGAGCGCGCCGCGGAAAAAGCCGGGGAAGCACAAGGCGTTGTTGATCTGGTTCGGCATGTCGGAGCGCCCGGTGGCCAGCAGCGTGTCGGGTCTGGCCTCGTCGGGCAGCAACTCCGGCTCAGGGTTCGACAGCGCGAACACGATCGGCCGCGGCGCCATCGTCTTGAGCAGGTCGGGGTCGACCGAGCCGCGCCGCGCGGTGCCGATGAAGACGTCGGCGTCGCGAAGCGCGGCCGCGATCTCCGTGACGCCGCGGGGGTTCGAGCGTTCGGCCAGTGTTCGGTGATGGTCGAGCCCGTTCGGCGTGAGCACGCCGTCCTTGTCGAAGATGACCAGGTCTTTAACGCCGGCGTCGAGCAACGCGGTGCTGATCGCGGTGCCGGCGGCGCCACAACCGACGAGGACGACGCGCACATCGGGGAAGTCTCGGCCGGTGATCCGGCAGGCGTTGAGCAACCCCGCCGACACGACGATCGCGGTGCCGTGCTGGTCGTCGTGGAAGACCGGGATGTCGAGCCGACGCTGCAGCTCCGCTTCGACGCGGAAGCAGTCAGGGGCGGCGATGTCCTCGAGGTTGATGCCGCCGAAGCCGGGCGCGATCGCGAGGGTGGCGTCGATCACCGCCTGCGCTCCGTGCGCGTCAAGGCACAGCGGATACGCGTTGACGCCGGCGAACTCCTTGAAGATGACGGACTTGCCCTCCATCACGGGCAGGGCGCCGTAGGGGCCGATGTCGCCGAGACCGAGCACGGCGGTGCCGTTCGTGACGATCGCCACCGAGGTTCCTTTGGCGGTGAGGGTCCAGGCCGACTCCGGTCGTTGCGCGATCGCGGACGCGACCCGGGCCACGCCGGGTGTGTACGCCATCGTCAGGTCCTGCCGCGTGCGCAGCGGGGTTCGGGCGGCGACCTCGATCTTGCCCCCGAGGTGGAACAAGAAGGTGGGGTCGGAGGTGTGCCGCACCCGCACCCCGGTGTGCGTTTCGAGAGCCGCGGCGACCTCGGCGACGTGGTCCTCGCCGAGTGCGAGCAGGGTGAGGTCGACGGTGGCGCCGGCCGTGGTGACGTCGACGAGGTCCACGCCGGTGACCACGCCGTTCGCTTCGCTCACGACCTCGGCGAGCCGGGGCAGCAGCGTCGGATCGTGCGGCGCGACCACGCGCAACGTGACGGTGTACCCGGCGCCCGACGGGCGCGCCCGCTGCGGTTCGGCTGGAGTCACGCCGGCTTGGGTCATGCTTCATCATCGCGCAGTCGCCCCGCTCCCGCTGCACGCGATCACGCTCAGGGGGTCAAAACTCCCTGAGCGTGGCGTGCACGCCTCGCTTCGGGGGTCTGCGCCTCGCTCGGGGTGTGGCGTCGATCACCCATCGGCCGGTTCGGCGGATGTCGCCAGCATCTCGTCGCCTGTCACCTGTAATCAGGGGGCCATCCTGGACATCTGATGGGTGTGGGCGAGGCGATACCGCCGGAGGAGCCGGCCGGGCCGGGAGGCGCCGGGCAGCCGCAGCGGTATGCCGCGATGTATCGCAGGCATGTGCGCGCGGTGCCCAACTACGCCTGGCGGCGGGTCGGCGACGCGGCGCCGGACGTCGTCTCGGAGACGTTCCTCGTCGCGTGGCGGCGGATGCCCGACTTGCCGGACGACGAGGAATTGCCCTGGCTGCTCGGCGTGGCCCGCCGGGTGGTCGCGAACGCGGTGCGGGCGCGCGCTCGCGACGTCCGGCTTGATCGTCACCTACGTGCCGCGCTCGCGGCCGGCGTCGGCGTGATCGAGCCGGACCACGCGGAGCTGCTTTGCGCCCGCGACCAGGTGCTGACGAGCTTGGCTCGGTTGAACCCACGCGATCAGGAATCCCTGCAGTTGGTCGCATGGGAAGGGCTGGAAATCCGCGACGCGGCGCGCGTCGTCGGGTGCAGCGCCACCGCGTTCGCTGTTCGGCTGCATCGCGCGCGGCGCCGGCTCGCCCAGCTTCTTGACGCAGGGGACGACGAAGACGCCGCGCAACGTGCGGTCGTCGATGCGCAGCCGGTGGGCTCGGCGGGTCCGGGCCAATCGGCCGCGCGCCAACGGGAGGATTCATGACCGACGTCGCAGCGGTGCGCGCCTTGCTCAGCGCGCACGATCCGCTTTCGCAACAGGAGCAAGATCTTGACGACGTCGCCATCGAGCGGATGTGGCAGGACCTGACGCGTCGGGTCGAAGAAGGAGCGCGGCCGAGTGTTCGGGGTCCGGTTCGGCGTGACCCGCGCACGGTGCGGTCGGCGGTCGCGTCCGTGGTCGTGCTTGCTCTCGTCGTCACCGGGGTGGCGATCGCGGCGGGCGGCGGTGACTCGACACGGCGTTACGTCGCGCTGCAGCCCTTGGATTACTCGCGCGCGCTCGACCCCGCGCCAGCCGCGTCGGTGCTTGACCAGCTCGCGGCCGCCGCGCAGGCGCAACCGCTGGCCGGCGCGGGCTCGTGGTACTACCTGGAGTCGGCGTCGTGGTCGACATTCGCCGGTTCCGGCCCGAACACCCAGCCGGCCGGCATGCCGACCGTCGTCGAGCAATGGATTGGCGACGGTGAGCAGCGGGTGGTCACGCACGTCGACCTGCCGGCGCCGGCGGCCGGGGCCGACGCGTGGTTGCGCGCTGGCCTGCCACTAACCGGTGGGCGGATCGAGACGCACACAGGTGGCGTGAACCAACAATTCCCCGAGCAACTCTCGACCGACCCGACGGTGTTGGAGCACCAGTTGCTGGACGCCGAGGTCGGAGCTGACCCGCGCGGCACGCTTCCCAGGGCCGAGGAGTTGGTCACCGCGGTCAAGGACTTGCGTGCGCAACGGGCGCTGAGCCCCGCGTTGCAAGCGGCGGTGTTGCGCGTGCTCGCGGCCCAGCCGTCGATCGTCAGTGTGGGCACCGCGGCCGACCGACTCGGCAGGGTGGTGCAGGCGGTCGCGCTCGACAGCGCCGCCTCAGGATTGCCGACAAGGCATGTGCTGCTGTTCGACCAAACCACGGGAGAGTTGCTCGGCGCAGAGGACATCTTGACCACGTCCGCCGGGGAACTCGGCGTTCCAATCCCGTCGGTGATCTCCTACGTGATCTACGTGCGCGACGGTCTGGTGCGATCCGACTCGAGTTTGCCACCGCCGCTGTGAAACGAGTCGTGCCCACCACCGCCCACAGAACGGAGATGTAGATGAAGGCTCGGCTCAAGACCGTGTTGCCCGCGATCTCCGCCAGGGCCGCCCTCGCCGTTATCGCCACGGCGCTGCTGCTCGCGACCGGGACGTCGGCGTTCGCCGCGCAAGCGTCGTCCGCGTCACCGTCGTCGAGCCCGGCGAACCCGTGGGTCGCCCAATCGGGGCTGCCGAGGCCGGCCGCCGATCGCCTACAGGCGGAGATCGACGCGCAGATCGACGCCTATGGGGGCACCCAGGTCAGCCCTTACGAGGTCGCCTACAGCGGTGGCGACGTCATCATGGTGTTCGCCAACCCGATCACCGGGGCGTTGCCGACGGGCAGTGCCGACCGCGCCGAGTCGCGACGGCCTGCGGACGCCGGCCGTCCGGGCGCGGCGGCGCAACTGGCGCCGCTGGCGACGTCATACCGATTCGGCTGCCCCTACACCAGCACGACCGGCTGGACCTGCTTCTACCAAAACATCGATTTCAACCACTACAGCTGCGGCGGCAGTGGCGCGTGCGGTGACGGCGGACGCATGCTGCAGTTCAGCGCGTGCGGCAATCGCGGCAATCAGAGCTTTGGCACGTACGGGTTTTCCGGCCAGACGTCGTCTTGGGTGAACAACACCGACGCCTACGTGACCGTCTACGACGCGAGCAACTCACTGCTGTGGAGTGAATCGCCGGGCTCCTCGTCGTCGTACGTGGGAGGCGCGGACAACGACAAGGCGGCCAGCTTCTGGTTGATCTGCTGACAGACTCCCTGGCTTCGCGCGCGAAGCCAGGGCCAAGGGGGAGTGAGGGGCCGGCCACCGGGGTGCCGGTCCCTCGCTTTTGCGCTGGCGGTAAGGCTGCCCTAATCTGTCGCTGATCGCGCGTCGACGTCAGCCGCGCGTGCACACGCCGTCCGGCCTGAGAGAGGCTCCATTGAGCACTGCCCGCATCGCCCTGCTCGGCGCGATCGCCGGAGTGACGATCTTTCTCGGGCTTCCGATCGGGCGGGTGCGCCGCCCGATGCCGGCGCTGAAGACAGTCTTGAACGGTGTCGCCACCGGCATCCTCGTCTTCTTGCTGTGGGATGTGCTCGAGCACGCGTGGGAGCCCATCGACGGCGCGCTCAGCGACAACCGCTACGCCTCCGCGACCGGCAACGGCGTCGTGATGGGCGGGTGTTTCGCCGCCGGCATGTTGAGCCTTGTCGGCTACGAGAAATGGATGGCGGTCCGGCTTCGACGCAAGCAGGTGAGCCTCGGTCCGGGCGCCGCCGCCGTGGCGGAATTGCGGGTGCATCCCCTGCTCGGGACGCCGGCCCGCCGGTTGGCGTTGTTCATCGCGGTCGGCATCGGGTTGCATAACTTCTCCGAGGGGCTGGCGATTGGGCAATCGGCGGCAGGCGGCGAACTGACGTTGGCGACGCTGCTGGTCATCGGATTCGCGTTGCACAACGCCACCGAGGGCTTTGGCATCGTCGCCCCGTTGGCAAGTGAGGCGGACCGACCGTCGTGGCCGGCGCTAGGCCTGCTCGGCCTCATCGGCGGTGGGCCGACCTTCATTGGCACGATGGTGGGCCGGTCGTGGGTCAACGACACCGTGTCCATCGCGTTTTTGTCGTTGGCAGCCGGTTCGATCCTCTACGTCGTCGTGGAATTGCTCGCGGTCGGGCGGAAATTCGACCGCAAGGTGCTCCTCACCTGGGGTTTGGTAGTCGGCGTCGTGCTCGGCTTTTTGACCGACGCGATCGTCACCGCCGCCGGCGCCTGACGCGACGGTCGAGAACCTCGAACACCGCGCTGGTGGCATCCGCACAAGCGGTGTGGTGAAAAAGGTCGACGCCGATTTCCTTGGCGCGCCAGCCCATCGCAACGCAACCGAGCGATCAAAAGTCCGAATGGGCCTGTGCGCCCGGCAGCGCACGTCGTCCTCGCCAATTCTGATGAATTGTCGGTGGATCCGCATCGGGCTGCGATATCGCGGCCCTACTGTGTGCAGCACTTTTCGGCAAGGGGGAACGATGTCGATGAAGCGAGCGGCGTTGCGGGTCCGCAACCGTGGGCTTTACGTGAAGCCGGGCCACTATTACAGCCCGATCCCCAGCCGGCGTGACTTGGCGCGGCCGGTCTGCGAGCCGTACGGGATCGACCTGAACGACCAGGCGCAGCGCGAGTTGGCCGGCCAGTTGGCGCCTTTGATGGCCGAGATGACCGGTGGCGGCGACCCGGGGTGGCGGTGGCGGCCGGGAAACAACATGTTCGGCCAACCTGACGCGGGCGTGCTGTACGGGATGCTTGCCCATCTTCGGCCGCACAAGGTGGTCGAGGTCGGGTCGGGGTTCTCCACGGCGGTGGCGTTGGACTGCGCCGACCGGCATGGACTGGACACGACATTCATCTGCGTGGAGCCGTACCCGCGGCGACTTCGGTCGTTGCTACGTCCTGCCGACCGGGTGACAATCGTCGAGCGGTCGGTGCAGGACGTCCCCCTCGAGGCGTTGACGGACCTCGACGCCGGTGACGTCCTGTTCATCGACAGCACGCATGTGGTGAAGACCGGGTCCGACGTGGTGTTCCTGCTGCTGCAGGTGGTCCCGCGCCTCAAGCCTGGCGTCGTCGTCCACGTTCACGACATTCACTGGCCGTTCACCTATCCGCAGCGGTGGTTGCGCGAGGGTCGGGCGTGGAACGAGGTCTACCTGGTGCAGGCGCTGCTGATCGAGCCGTCATGTCTGCGCGTGCTCTTGTGGGGGTCGTACTTGGCGGCGCGTGGCGTGCCGGCGTTCAGGTCGTCGGGGTCAATCTGGCTGGCGCGCGCCTAGCCACAGCTCGCGATAGCGAACCCGGGCGGGACCTCGTGAGGCCAAGAGCGCGCCCGGCAGGACTCGAACCTGCGACAACCCGCTTAGAAGGCGGGGGCTCTATCCAACTGAGCTACGGGCGCCCGCGGTCGCGCGCCGTCCAAGGGTACGCCACGGCCTCTTGGCGATCAGCCGCGAAACGCTACGGTGGGAGGTGATGGACGACGACACCACTCCTGCCCCGCCAGCCCCCGATCCGATCGACGAGGGCGGCGACCCGGCGTGCTGGGCGTCGCTGCTGTGCCCGAACTGCGGGGCCGTCCCCGACTCCGCGACCGCGACGATCTGCGCTCGCTGCGGCCAGCCGTACCCGGTCGATGACGACTAGCTAGTTCTCCACAGCATCGCAATTCTCTTTTCACAGCCGGACGACGCGCGCTACGCGCGGCTCTCGCCGACGACCAAGCTTCCTTTCAATGCCTTACTACGAAAGGGAGCTACACATGCTTGACACGTACGTGACGGTCGTCGGCAATCTGGTCGCCGATCCACGTCTCATCGACATCGAGGGCCGACCGGCGATGGCCAGCTTCCGGGTAGCGTCGACACCGCGCCGGTACGACCGCGCGGCCGGTGAGTGGCGTGACGGCGAGACGTTATTCACCGGCGTCACCTGCTGGCGTGGGCTCGCCGAGAACGTCGCGTTGTCGCTCAAGAAGGGCCAGAGCGTGATCGTTCACGGCCGGTTGATGAAGCGCGGCTACGAGGCCAGGAACGGTGAGCATCGGGAGACGGTCGACATCGACGCATTGGCGGTCGGCCCCGACTTGACGCGCGTGGCCGCGGTCGTCAAGCGCGTCGAGCGCAGCTCGTCGTCCGCCCCGCTCGACACGGCGCCGCTCGACACGGTGCCCGCCGGCGAGGCAGCGACCGAGGCCGAACCGGTGAGCCCACGGCCGGAGTCCGAGGAGTTCGACGCCGCACTGCCGGCCGTCGAGCCGCCCGACGCCGACGGTGACGGCGACGATCTCGACGACGGTGGTGCGGGCGATCTCGACGGCAATCTCGACGGCAATCTCGACGGCAATCTCGGCGGCAATCTCGGCGGCGAGGCCGAGCTCGGGGAAGCGCCGGAGTTGGCTGGCGCGGCGGCCGGAGGACGGCGTCGGCCGCGGTTCGGCATCGGTTGAGCGGCTGGACGTGATGGACGTCGACGACGCGGGCGCCGGCGCCAGCCGGCGCCCGCGTCGTCCGGG
>JAICLV010000237.1 GCA_025925185.1 Acidothermaceae bacterium | reverse complement strand
ATGACCGACCCCGCGCAAAAGCCGCCGGCGCCGGCGAGCATCCCCTGGCGGTGGCCGACCTCGTCGCCGAGTGCGCCCGCGGCGAGCATCACGCTCGCGAACACCAGCGCGTAGCCGTTCACCACCCACTGCAGCGACTGCACACCCGCGCCGAGCGACGCCTGCACGTCACCCAGCGCGACGCTGACGACCGTGTTGTCGAGAAACGTCAGGAACAACATGGTGCACAACGCGGCGAGCGCGAACCCGGTGCCCCTGCGGATGACGGGCGCCGCAGTAGCGGGCGTTGGCGCGCCGAGAGAGGTCAACGACGGGTCGCCACGCCTCAGGTGGCCGGGCTGCCCGACGCGGCCGCCCCACATGCTGGCGGCAGACCGGACGTCGAGCCGCCGTTCTCCAGGGCCAGCAACTGGCAGAAGCTCGCGTCACTGACCTTCCACGTGCCGCCGTCCAGAATCGCCTGACCGTGTTGATCGGAAAGCGCCGACTGCCCACCGAGCGTCACGTCGTACGTCACCGTCGCCTGCGACCCGTTGACAACGACGTTCGTCACCGACGCGCCCGCCGACTTCGCGAGGGCCGAGCCGGCCTGCGCCTCGATCGCCTGCTGGAACTGCGCGCCGTTTTGCAACAGCCCGACCTTCGTCGCGGCGTCCGTGCTGCCGCTGAAGAACGACTCCCAGTTCTGCTTGATCTGGGCTTGCGCGCCGGTCAGCGCCGCGCCCGACGACGAGCCCGATCCCGAGGGAATCGACGACGGTGGCGTCGTCGCCGACGGGCCGGTCGTGGGTGACGCGCTCGATGGGCCGGCGTTGCTGTTCTTCCCGCTGCTGCAGCCGGCCACCCCGAGTGCCGCGACAACGGCGAGCACCACAACCAGCAGTAGCGGTGATTTCGGAGTTCGACGATTCATCGTTCGTCACCTACCAGACAACGCGCCGACGCGCTTGTGGCGTCAACTCACCACTTCCGTTGTCTCACCGAGTGGCGATCATCGCAAACCGATCAAGCGGTCTTCCCGCGCCCGCGCCGCCGAGCCGCAACACGAACGCAACATTCGCCGAGCGTCGGCGTGAACTGCGCCTCGACGTCGCTCGCGGAAAGCCCGTCGAGCAGCCCTTCCAGCAGGTGGACGTTCATCTGGCAGACCAGCTCCGGCTCGACGTCGACCACCGCGTGGAACGGGCAGTTACACAGCCGCAAGGCGCCGTCGTCCTCCTCCTTCGGCTCATACCCGAGGGCGGCGAGCACCGCCCCGACCCGTTCGAGAGACGCGGACGACGCACCGGCCGCGTAGGTGTCGGCGAGTTCTCGTCCCTTAGCCTCCGCCGCGGCGAACGTCGCCATCCGCGCGTCCCCGTTCACGCCGTTCACGCCGGACGCCGTCGCGTCGCGGACACCGGCGGCGAGGATCTGACCGGCCAGGTCGTAGCGGCGGGGCGGCAGGCTGGCCGCGACCTCCTCGACGACCGCTCGGTAGCGCTTGGCCGGACGCCCGGCGCCCGGCCCGCGTCGTCCGACCGGTCGGGCGAAGTCGACGCTGACCAGCCCGGCCTTGGCGAGCGCGTCGAGGTGGAAGGCTGCGATCGGACGACCGATCCCGAGCGCGGCCGCGACCTGGTCACGGGTGGCCGCCGCGCCGTCCACCCGGAGGAAGTCGAAGACCCGCCGGCGGGTTGGCTCGCTGAGCGCGGCCAGCGCGCCAATCGCCACATCGGATCTGCGGCGCGGCAACTCATCGGAGGTCATTGACAGCTTCGCTTCCTTGATCTAAGACTAATAGTAGTTGCTTTTAGAGAGTGATCCCCTCCGAGCGAAACGTCAAGCCCAGCCTCCCACCACAAGGGCGGCCGAAAGGGAGCGCGCCATGCGGCACTTCAGTTTCCGTCCATCGGTCACCATGGCCGGCCGCAAGAACCGCGGCCTCCGCGGCCTCGCGGGCAAACCTTTCCATCCGCCGCTGACCGACATCCCGATCGCCGCGTACATGTTCGTCGCGGTCTTCGACATATTGTCGATCGCGTTGCAGTCGCCCTACCCGACGGCCGCGCGCCAGCTTTATGTCGTCGGCCTGTGGCTGCTCCTCGGCGCGGCCGGCGCGTCGGTGCTCGCCGCGCTTACCGGTTGGGCCGACTGGCGCAGGTCGAGCGAGCCGGGCACCCAGGCGCGCCGCACGGTCAACGCGCACGCCATCACGATGATCGCGGTGACGGTGCTCGGTCTCGTCAACCTAATCGTCCGAGGTCTGGCCTATCCGGACGACGCGCACGCGCCGGTGCTTGTCGTCGTCTTGTCAGTGATCGTCGCGCTCCTGGTGAGCTTCGGGGCGACGATCGGCGGCTCACTCGTCTTCGACTACGGGTTCAACGTCGAGACGGCCGGCGACCATCCGGTCTGGCATCACAGCGAGGTCGACGTGTTCCACGGCAAGAAGAACGTCCCGACCGACACCGCGCAGTCCGCCGACGCCGCGCCGGTGGGCGAGAAGGCCTGATCGACGTGACCGCAGACACTTCCGAGACCGTCGTCCACCTCGAGCCTTCCCGTCGTCCGGACTTGCACGTGGCGCTGCAACCGCGGATCGACCTCGACCGCGCGGAACGGGCCGCCCGCGACCTGCTCGACGCGCTAGGCCTTGACCTCTCCGACGAGACCGTGGCCAACACGCCAGGGCGGATGGCCCGCGCGTT
>JAICLV010000137.1 GCA_025925185.1 Acidothermaceae bacterium | reverse complement strand
GCATCGCCGGCGACATCTACCTGTTCAAAAACAACACCGACTCGGCCGGCAACTCCTATGGCTGCCATGAGAACTACCTCGTAGGGCGACAGGGTGAGTTTGGCCGGCTCGCCGACGTGCTGATCCCGTTCTTGGTGACCCGGCAAATCATCTGCGGCGCCGGCAAGGTGCTTGCAACTCCACGAGGCGCGGTGTTTTGCGTGAGCCAACGCGCCGAGCACATCTGGGAAGGCGTGTCGAGCGCAACGACGCGGTCGCGGCCCATCATCAACACCCGCGACGAGCCGCACGCCGACGCCGAGCGCTTCCGCCGGCTGCACGTCATCGTCGGCGACTCGAACATGGCCGAGACGACCACGTTGTTGAAAGCCGGCTCGACCGACCTCGTGCTGCGGATGATCGAGGCCGGCGTCGTCCTGCGTGACCTCACGTTGGAGAACCCGATCCGCGCGATCCGCGAGGTGAGCCACGATCCCACCGGACGACGCAGGGTGCGTCTCGCGAACGGTCGCGAGGCAAGCGCCCTTGAAGTTCAGCAGGAGTACCTCGACAAAGCCCGCGACTTCGTCGACCGCCGGGGGAGCGACCCCATCACCGACCGGGTGCTCGACTTGTGGACCCGCACCATCGAGGCGATCTCGTCAGGAGACCTGTCGTTAGTCGACCGTGAGATCGACTGGGTCATCAAACACCGGCTGATCGAGCGCTACCGCGCGAAACACGGCCTCGCGCTTTCATCCCCGCGCGTCGCCCAGATCGACCTCGCCTACCACGACGTCAACCGCAACCGCGGGTTGTACTACCTGCTCGAGCGGCGCGGCGAAGTCGAGCGGGTGGCGCGCGACCTCGACATCTTCGAGGCCAAGTCGGTGCCCCCACAGACCACCCGGGCTCGATTGCGCGGCGAGTTCATCAAGCGGGCGCAGGAAAAGCGGCGCGACTTCACCGTCGACTGGGTGCATCTGAAGCTGAACGACCAAGCACAACGCACGGTCTTGTGCAAAGACCCCTTCCGCGCGGTCGACGACCGCGTCGAGAAGCTGATCGCGAGCATGTAGCAGGCCGGCGCTTAGCGTCCCCTCAGGACGAGCGGTTAGGGTCGGGAAAACCCCCGACGAACTGAGGTTTGCAGTGCGTGTCCGCACGTCCGCCCGCAGCGCGGGCATTGTCGCGTCGGTTGCCGTGACCGCCCTCGCCTTCTCGGCGGTCGCCGCGTGCGGGTCGTCGAGTGCGGCCAAATCTGCCGGTGACGTGACCGTGAGCGGCGAGTTCGACAAGCAACCGACGATCAGCGTTCCGAAGGGCAAGCCGCCGGCGACCACCGACGTCAAGGTGATCAGCCGCGGCTCGGGGCCGGCGCTGAAAAGCGGCGATCTCGCCGTCGTCGACGGCTACGGCCGCACATGGGACGACGCCACCACGTTCGAGAACACCTACACGTCCGACGCGGTGCCCGACACGTTGCCCGTCGGGACAGGGCAGATCGCGCTGACCGGTCTCGACAAGGCCTTGCTCGGGGTGCCGACCGGCAGCCGGGTGCTCATCGTGCTGCCGCCCAAGGAGGGTTTCGGGCTGGCGTCGCAATTGCCGACCGGCGTGCAAAAGACAGACACCGCCGTGCTGGTGTTCGACGTCCTCGGCGGTTACCAGAGCAACGCTGGCCCCTCTGGCCAGCAGGTCAGCTCCGGCGGCGGCGACCTGCCGACCGTGACGAGCGCCGGCGTCAACCAAAAGCCAACCGTGGCGATCCCGAAGTCCGACCCGCCCGCGAAGCTCTCCGTCACCACCCTCGTCAAGGGCGACGGGCCCGCCGTGGCAAAGGGGCAGGAGCTCGTCGTCCAGTACGTCGGCCAGATTTGGGCTTCTGGCAATGAGTTCGACTCGTCGTGGAAGCGCGGCCAACCGACCGCGTTCACCGTCGGGGCCGGACAGCTCATCCAAGCATGGGACGACGGGCTGGTCGGCGTCCCAGTCGGCAGCCGGGTGCTGATCGTCGCGCCGCCCGACTCCGCGTATGGTGCGGCAGGACAACCGAGCGCTGGAATCGCCGGCACCGACACCCTGGTGTTCGTCGTCGACGTCCTCGGCGCGTACAGCCCGTGAGAGGAACGCAGTGACACAGCGCGAAAAGCCCGAGGTCGACTTTCCCGAGGGCGAGCCCCCGGCCGACCTGGTCATCGTCGACGAGATCGCTGGCGACGGCGCCGAGGCGACCGCCGGCCGCACGGTGCTGGCGCATTACGTCGGAGTGGCGTTTTCCACGGGCGAGGAGTTCGACAGCTCGTGGAACCGCGGCGAGCCGCTCGCGTTCCCGCTAGGCGCGGGCCGGGTCATCAAGGGCTGGGACCAAGGCCTGCAAGGCATGAAAGTCGGCGGACGTCGACGGCTGGTGATCCCACCGCACCTGGGGTACGGCGACAAGGGCGCAGGAGCGGCGATCGCGCCGGGGGAGACGCTCATCTTCGTCGTCGACCTCGTCGACGTGAAGTAGCCGCCCACCGTCTCCCAAACGATTGCGGCTGTTAGACGGGGTCACGCGTGCTCCAGGACGCCGTTGTCTAACACCCGCCCGCCGGGGGCACCGGCTTTCAGAGCAGGGACGCCGCGTAGCGGCCGGCGCAGCCGGCCGCCAGGAAGTACCCGAGGTCTTGGTCCAGCGACCGGCCCATGGTCGACAGCCGTACGGGCGCCGACCGCAGCGCGTCGAGC
This sequence comes from Acidothermaceae bacterium, assembly GCA_025925185.1. The sequence goes on along the minus strand of JAICLV010000137.1, from coordinate 3,465 downwards.
AATCCCTCGACGCCGACGCGGACGATCCGGTGCCGACCGCCCAGCGCGGCCAAATCCGCCTCCACAGCGGCCGCCAGCGCGTCCTCCAACAACGGCACGACCACGTCGGCGGCCGCCAGCGCGACCCGGCCGTACGCCGTCCGGCTGTGGTGGCTGATGCCTTGATGCCGGGTGCGTGGGTCGGCGTCGCTGATCCGAAGCGACGCCACCGCGCGACCGCCCAGCGCGGCGACCGCGTTCACCGCCTCGCCGGCCGCCACCCCCGAATAGCCCCAGCGGGTCCCCGTGCCGAGATTGCCAGGCCCCTGGGCCACGACGACCACCTCGGCGTCGAGCACGTGCCGGGCCGCGAGCAGTCCCGTGTGCAGCGTCACCGCCTCGACGTCGCCGCCGAAAGCCTGCCCCACGGTCACCGTGGCGCTCAGCCAGGACGCCGAGCGCAGGGCGGCCACCGTGCGCGAGAACCAGAGGGGCAGCGCCCCGCCGTCCGACATGACGTAGACGACGCGCGTCGAGGGCCGTGACAGCCGCAACCCGGCGAGCACAGCGGGCAGGGCGGAGTGCAGGTCGGCGATGACGACGGGCATGCCGTCGATCGAGTCGGCGTCGGCCAAAACCTCGTGGTGTGGCGACTCCTGCGCGTCGACGCCGGCGACGCTGACCTGCTGCGGGGTGTAGCGCGCCTTCACCAGGTAGCCCGGGTCTGACGCGTCTGGTGGCAGCCGCTCGGGCAACGCGATGACCAACGCGTAACCGCCGGTGCCGAGGTCGAGGTCGAGCGCCGTCGTGTTGAGCAGCACCACGTCGCCAACCCGAGGTGTGCCGACCATCGGCGGATACGCCAGCGCCGGGACGGCAGCGCCATCGACGTCCGCGATGATCTCGACGGCGCCCGGCCACGCCTTGCCGATCGAGGTCACGGTGCCGCGCCGCCAGCTGATCACGAACGCCGACGTTACTCGATCGCGCCGCGCGCGTCGGGTCGGCGAAATGCGTTAGCGTCGCCTGCATGTCCGCCCGCAAGACCGAGCGATTGCTCAACCTGGTGATCTGCCTGTTGGCGACCAGGCGTTACCTGTCGGCGGAGCAGATCCGGCGCACGGTCGCGGGCTATGAGGACCTCGGCGACGACGCGTTCAAGCGCAAGTTCGAGCGCGACAAGGAAGACCTGCGCGACCTCGGCATCCCGCTCGAGACCGGCAGCGACAGCACGTTCGACGACGAGCCCGGCTATCGCATCCGGCGCGACGACTACAGCCTGCCCGACATCACGTTCGAGCCGGCCGAGCTCGCGGTGCTCGGCGTGGCGGCGCGGACGTGGCAGCAGGCGAGTCTCGGGTCGGCGGCGTCCGGCGCGTTGTTGAAGCTGCGCGCCGCGGGCGTCGACATCGACGACGCGGTGCCGGTCGCCATCGAGACCCGGGTCGCGACCAGCGAACCCGCGTTCGAGGCGGTGCGGCAAGCCACGGCCGACAGGCGGGCGATCAGTTTCGACTACCGCACGCCGGGCGCGAAGCGGCACGTCGAGCCGTGGGGCCTCGTGTCATGGCACGGTCGTTGGTACCTCGTCGGGCATGACCGCGACCGCGACGACGCGCGGGTCTTCCGGGTGAGCCGCATGGTGGGCGCGGTGCGTGCGCTCGGACGACGGGGGGACGTCGAGGTGCCGGACGGCGTCGACGTCCGGAAGATCGTCTTGCAGATGGTCGAGGACCCGGTGCGCACCAGCGCGACCGTCCTCGTGCGCGAGGGCGCAGCGCAGGGCATGCGGCGGCGCGCGTCGTCGGTCGCCCCGCACGGCGACGGCTGGGATCTGCTCGAGCTGCTGATCGCGCACGCCGAGCGGCTCGCCGACGAGGCGATCGGCTTCGGCCCGGACGTCGTGATCCTCCAGCCGGCTGACGCCCGTGCCGCGGTGCTCGCCCGGTTGCGCGCGATCGCCGGCTCCGCGAACGCCGGATCCGCGGTCGAACGGGCCGACAGGTGAACGGCGCGACCGACCAGCTGCCCCGGCTGCTGTCGCTGGTGCCGTACCTGCTCACCCGGCCGGGCGAGAGGATCTCGGACGTCGCGAAGACCTTCGGGGTCAGCGAGGAGCAGCTGTCGCGCGACCTCGAGCTGATCTACATGTGCGGGTTGCCGGGGTACTTCCCAGGCGACCTGATCGAGGTCGACATCACCGCGTCCGGCCGGATCACGGTGAGCAACGCTGACACGATCGCCCGGCCGTTGCGGCTGTCGCGCGACGAGGCGCTGGCGCTCATCGTCGGGTTGCGCATGCTTGCCGACCTGCCCGGTCTGCAGGAGCGCGAGGCGGTCGACTCCGCGCTCGCCAAGCTCGAAGACGCCGCCGAGGAGGCCGCCGTCGCGAGCTCCGCGGTGGCGGTCGAGGTCGACCCGCCGAACCGCTCGCCCGACACGCTCGCGACCGTCGACCGCGCGCTGCGCGAGCGGCGTCGGCTGCACCTGACCTACTACGTGCCCGCCCGTGACGAGACCACCGAGCGCGACGTCGACCCGATGCGCATGAGCGTCGTCGCGGGCCGCAGCTACCTCGAGGGCTGGTGCCGGTCGGCCGAGGCCGTCCGGCTGTTCCGGCTCGACCGCATCACGTCCGTCCAGCTGCTTGAGCTGCCCGCCGAGCCCCCACCCGACGCGCAGCCGCGCGACCTCGACGCCGGCCTGTTCCAACCGGGCCCGGACGACGTGGCGGTCGAGCTGCTGGTCGGACCGTCGGGCCGGTGGGTCCAGGAGTACTACCCGTGCGAGTCGGTCGAGGAGCTGCCTGACGGCGGCGCCTTGATCAAGCTGCGCACGCCCGACATCCGGTGGGTGCGCCGCCTCGCGTTACGCCTCGGGCCGGCCGGCCGGGTGGTCTCGCCGTCCGATCTCGTCGCCGCCGTGAGCGCGGACGCCGCCGCCGCGCTCGCGGCGTACGAGCAATTGGGACTGCTCACGAGCTGAAGCTCCTAGTTGGGCAATGGGCCAGACGGGCTACTCGAAAGGGGCCGCCTGTGCCTTTAAGACTTTCGCGCCCCCCGCCGATGGGTTTCTCGTCACCGAGTTGCAGCACCCGAATCCGGGTGTCCAGCGGTCCGGTGACACGGCGGAAGGGAGTGGGCGATGACCACGATCAAGGCGACGTGCCCCACGTGTGGCGAGGTCGAGCTGACGGCTGACGACCTCACGCTGATGGTGTGCAACCAGGCGCCGCTCTCGTACTACGCCTTCCGCTGCCCGCGCTGCGTCGAAGAGGTGCGCAAGCCGGCCGACGACCACATCATCTCGCTGCTGGTGTCCGGCGGCGTGCGAGCCACCAACTGGGCCGTTCCCGCCGAGGCGCTCGAGACCCACGCCGGCCCGTCGATCAGCTACGACGAGCTGCTCGACTTCGCGCTCGCGATGGAGCGCACCGAGTACCTCGCGGCGCTCGCGGAGCACGCGTTCCGCTCCTGACCTCGCCCG
>JAICLV010000062.1 GCA_025925185.1 Acidothermaceae bacterium | reverse complement strand
TACGTGCCCGCCGACTGGGCGGCCACCGAGCACGCCGCGTGGGCCACCCAACACCCCCCCACCGAAGTCGATCACGCTCAGGGGGCCGAGACTCCCTGAGCGTGGCGTGTACGCCCAGCTTCGGGGGCCCACGCCTAGCTCGGGAGATCGTTCGGGCCGGACGACGGCGACGCAACCGCGCGGCACGCTGCACGATAGACGTATGGCCGAAGTCGAGCGCTACTCGCCGATCTGCCCGTTGACCGTCGACCATCCGGTGATGCTGCACCGCTGGGAGCGGTTGACCTTTCTGCATTGGGCGTACGAACCGGCGGTGGTGCAACGGCTGCTGCCGCCTGGCCTCTCGGTTGAAACCTTCAACGGGGCCGCGTGGGTAGGCTTGGTGCCGTTCTTCATGCGTATCAACGCTCCTGGAATCCCACGCTTGCCGTGGATTTCGCACTTCTGCGAGACGAACGTGCGCACCTACGTGCGCGACGAACTCGGCCAGTCGGGCGTGTGGTTCTTCTCCTTGGACGCCGAACGATTCCCGGCGGTGGCGGCCGCCCGACTGGGGTTCCGGCTGCCCTACATGTGGTCGGCCATGCGGCTGGACGACGCTGGCGCCACCATGACCTACACGACTCGGCGGCGCTGGCCCGAAGGCGGTGTCACCAGCAGAGTCAGTGTCGAGATCGGCGAGCCATTCGACGCGCGTGAGCTCAGCGACTTCGACCACTTCTTGACCGCGCGCTGGTCATTGTTCAGCGTCGGCGGCGCGCGGGGGCAGTACCGCCGCTACGCGCACGCCCAGCACGAGCCCTGGACATCGGGGCCCCTGCGGCGAGCCGTCGTCCGCGAACTCGACGACCAGCTCGTGACCGACACCGGGCTGCCCGCGCCGAAGGGCGACCCGCTGGTCCACTACTCGTCCGGCGTCGACGTGCGCGTCAGCCGGCCCCATCGGTACTGAGCGAAATCAGGTGCTCGGCCGAGCCCGGCCAGCTAGATTGACCGCACCCGCGTCACCGAGCTGAGAGGAGTTGGCCGAATGAACGTCCCGCTTCATGCTGCCCCGACCCTCGCGCTCGGCGTCACACACTGATTCCTCGAGCGCGCCCACCTCTCCCTGGAGCCGCTCGATGATGTCCGTCAATTTGCAAACGCTTGGCTGGGACGACGCTCGGATCGCCGAATTCGCCTCGCTGCGGGCAACGGCTGCCGACACCCTGCGGCCGGCGAGGGTCGCGCGTGTCGACCGCGCCGCCGTCACCGTCATCTCGGCGAACGGGCACGAACGCGTGCGGCTTTCGGGCCGGCTGTTCCACGCCGACGGTGACGAGGCGTTCACCGGCACGCCGACAGTCGGCGACTGGGTGGCCATCGACGGACCGGTGGCCGTCGCGATTTTGCCGCGCCGGTCGGCATTCGAGCGCGGCGCGTCGAGCGGCGAGTCGGTCGCTCAAGTCGTCGCCGCCAACGTCGACACGGTGTTCGTCATCGCCCCGCTGATCGGTCGGCCGCGACCGCGCCTCGTGCAACGCTGCCTCGCGCTTGCGTGGCAGTCGGGCGCCACCCCGGTCGTCGTCCTGACGAAGAAGGATCTCGCCGACGACGTCGATGACCGGGTCGCGGCGACGTCGGCCGACGCCGTCGGAGCCGACGTCCATGCCGTCAGCGCGGTCACCGGTGACGGGCTCGCCGAGCTCGAGCGGTACCTGCGTCCTGGCCAGACGTTCGCGATGATCGGCCCTTCTGGCGCTGGGAAATCCACGCTCGCAAACGCCCTCGCCGGCGGCACGGTCGCGCTTGCCACCGGAGCGGTTCGCGACGACGGCAAGGGCCGGCACACCACCACCGCGCGCGAACTCGTCGTGTTGCCAGGCGGCGCCGTCGCGATCGACACGCCGGGTTTACGCGGGCTCGCGCTGTGGGGCGCGGACGACGGGATCGCCGCAGCGTTCGCCGACGTCGAGTCGTTCGCCAGTGACTGCCGATTCGCCGACTGCCAGCACGACAGCGAGCCCGGATGTGCCGTCGTCCAAGCGATTTCGGACGGCGACCTCGCGCCGTCGCGGCTGGCCGACTACAACAAGCTGCTGCGAGAGCAACGCTGGCAGGCGGCTCGGCGCGACAACCGGCTGCGCGCGCAAGAAAAGGCGCGGGTGAAGGCGTTCGTCAAAAGCGTGCGGAACCACCCCCACCACTAACCCCCGTCCCCGGGGAAATGATCACGCTCAGGGGGCCGAAACTCCCTGAGCGTGGCGTGCACGCCCAGCCCGGGGGGTCTACGCCCCGCTCGGGAGATCAACTTCGGGGCGGACGACGGTGACGTCCGCCCCGCCTCGGTGTCGGCGTCGGCGTCAGCGTCAGCGTCCGGCAGGGTGACCTGGCGTGGCACCTCGGCCGGCGCGGCCTCGTCTGCCGACGCCTCCCGACGTGCGGCGAACCACGCGAGTGTCGCGGGCAGCAGGAACGGCACGACAAGCAGTTGCAGCCAATCGCGCACGGTGTTACCCGCGAACCCGGTCCACGTCCAGTCGAGCCGGTAACCGCCGACCACGATGATGACAAACGCGGTCAGCACAAGGGAAAGCGCCGCGCGCCAGCGGCCCTCGAGTCGCCGGTGCGTCTCGAACCACAGTGGCAAGAACGCGACCACCACCGGCAGCGCGAGCAGTTCGAGCCAGTCCCAGAATGTGTTTCCTTGGAAGCCGGTCCACGTCCAGTCCAGCGCGTAGCCGCCGACGATGATGACGGCGAACGCAGCGACCACCGCGCCGAGGACCAGCCGCCATTCGACCCGCCAGCGATCGCGGGTGCGGTACCACAGCGGCAGCGTCGCGAGCACGACTGGCAGCACCAGGATATGCAGCATGTCCCACAGCTGATCGTCCTTGCTGAAGCCGGTCCACTGCCACTTGAAGACGTAGCCACAGGCGATGACCGCGGCAAACACCGCGATCGCGGACGCCGGCACCACACGCGCTGGGCGTCCGGGTGCGTTCGGTGACACCACGCGCGCGCGATGCCCGCCGCTGTTACCCCGTGACACTCGTCAACAGTGCGCCACCTCGCCGCGCGAGCGCAACTCGTCCCGCGCCCGGTCCTTGGGCCCCAAAACTCGTGCTTTGCGCACACTCTTGCGGGGTCTATGCACGAGTCGCAGGGCCTAGGGAGATCATTTCGGGCCGAACGACGGTCGCGCCGTCGAGCGCGGAGCGCTCAGCGCATGTCGAGCGCGGAGCGCTCAGCGCATGTCGAGCGCGGAGCGCTCAGCGCATGTCGAACGCGGAGCGCTCAGAGCATGTCGAGCGCGGAGCGCTCAGCGCATCCGGAAGGGCCGCGGCGGCGGCTACATGTCGATGCGCGGGCAGGTCGCCAGGGTGAGCCCGGCGTATCCGAGCGCCGCGTCGCAAAGCGACTCGACGGTGTAGCCGGCGCGGGTGCCGGCCACGGTCACCGTGGCGCGGAAGATGGTGATCTCGTACCGGGTCGGCATCCCGTAAGCGACCTGGATGCTGCCGATGAGTCCCGCGGCTTCGGCCGAACGCTCGTCGCGGCCCTTCCAGGGCCGCTCGAACAACCGCCAGCAACCGGGTTCAGCGTGCCAGTTTCCGCCCGACCGCACGTCGTCCTTGGTCAAACCGTCGAGCACGCGACGCGCGTTGAGCTCAGACAGCACGGCGGCGGGCCGGATGACCTCGGTGACGGTGACGTCGTCGTAGAGCCGGCTTGCGAGCCCTTCAACGCGCTCGCCCGCCGCGCCTGAGTGCTTGGCGTCTCTCACAACTGGTCACCCCACCTTCACTGTCGACGCTCCTAGCGTCTTACCTATCGGCTGTTGACGCGCCGCACTGAGCCGAAATCCAGAGCGATTACCATCACTTGGCGGATCGGTCGGTGCTCCAAATGGCCTATCGGCGGCGCGGCCGGTCGGCCTACTACTCCATTCCGGTGACGCGCATGGTGATGTTGAGTCGGCCGTCCGACAGCCCGCACGCGGCATCGGACGTGCCAGGCAGCGTCTTCATCACGCCGTGATACGCGAACCGCGACGCACCGCCGAACACGAAAAGGTCGCCCGACCGCAGCTCGACGTCGGTGTAGGGCTTGCCACGACTGTGCGAGTTGCCGAAGCGAAAGACGCACGCGTTCCCAACGCTGAGCGACACGACGGGCGCACTGGATCGCTCGTCCTTGTCCTGGTGCATGCCCATCTTCGCCGCCGCGTCGTAGAAGTTGACGAGCGCGACGTCGGGCTCATATCCGTCACCGGCGCGCGGGTCGAGGTAGGCGTCGGCCAACGCGGCGTGGCCCAATTCGGCAAGCCACAGGGGGAGCGACGCTACTTGCGCGCCGCCCACGTCGTCCGCCGTTCTTGTGTACTTGTAGGGCTGCCAGTGCCAGCCGAGGCAGACCATCTGCACCGACATCTGGCGGCCGGTCGGCAGTTTGACGTGTCGCATCGGCACCGGCCCGCTCGCCCACCCGCGGCACGCCTCGACGATTTCCCGTTGGCGCTCAAACGGTAGCCAGTCAGGGACGTGTACCGCGCCGGGCGCGACCTCGCGACGCGAACGCGGCAGCAACGCGTCGATCACCGTTGGGCTTCCAACGCCAGGAGGGCGAGCTTGGCCTGCGCGCCGCCGCGGTAGTTGCCGGCGGCGCCGTCGGAGCGCACAACGCGATGACATGGGACGACGAGGGGAAGCGGGTTCAGCGCGCATGCGGTTCCTACCGCTCGCACGGCTTTCGGGTTGCCGGCCCTCGCGGCGACTTCGGCGTACGACGCGGTCTTTCCGTAGCCGATCCTTCGAAGCTGCTCGAGCACGGTGCGCCGAAAGCCTGCAGACAAACGAAAATCAAGAGCGACGTCGAACGCGGCACGTCGTCCGGCGAAGTACTCGTCGAGTTGATGGGCGACGTTATCGAGGCGGGCCGGAGCGCGCAGGATGCGCGGGCTGACCCGGTCTGCCAACGCGGCCAGCACCTCGTCGTGGTTCTCGCAATCAAAAGCGACGCGGACGACGCCCTCGTCGGTGGCGGCGAGCAACAGCGCGCCGACCGGAGAGTCGATAGTGCGATACGCGACGTCGAGTAGACCGGAGTCGGTCGCCGCGGCGACTAGGCGCGCGTGCAACCGGCGGTTGGCGTCGGCGTCGACCTCGGGCAGCGCCGCGAACACGTTGTTCATCGGGACGCTCCTTGATAGATGGCGCGCAGCTTCTTCATCCCATCAGCAGACGCGCGCCGGGCCGCAGCCTCCGAATTTCCCAATATTTCAGCGATTTCGGCGTACGGCAGCCCGGCAAGATGGTGGTAGGCGACCGCTTCGCGTTGCTGCGCGGGCAGCGACTTCATCGCTGTCCAAAGCTCGTCGTAGCCGTCGTGCGGCAAATCAGCGTGCTCAGGTAATTCCGCTGTGGGCACAGGTTTTCTGACCGTGCTTCGGTACTGGTCGATAGCTTTGCGCTTGGCGATTGTCACCAGCCACGCCTCGACGTTTGTGCCCGCGTCGAGGTCGGGATAGGCCCGCAGCGCGGCCAGAAACGTCTCTGACCAGGCGTCTTCGGCCTCCTGATGGCCGAGCATGGCGCGGCAGACGCGCAAGACCGTTGCGCCATGCTTTTCGACGACCTGCTCGAACGGGGGCAAGCTCATGCGAACAGCGGCTCTTGAACGACGTCGGCGCGATTTTCCAGCGCCAGCAGGAATTTCTTCCGCTCGAGTCCGCCGCCGTAGCCGACGAGCGAGCCGTCGGCGCCAATGACCCGATGGCACGGGACGACGATCGAAATCGGGTTTCGGCCGTTCGCCGCCCCGACGGCTCGGGCGGCCTCCCACCCAGGCTCACCGATCTGCCGGGCGATCTCGCCGTACGAGCGCGTCTCGCCATACGGGATCGTGAGCAGCGCGTCCCACACGCGACGCTGGAACTCGGTTCCGTGCGGAGCGAGCGGCACGCTGAATTCCGTGCGCTCCCCGGCGAAATACTCGCCCAACTCCTCGGTGATCTGCTCGAACCCGGCTTGGCTCTGGTCACCGAAGGTCGACGGTGCCGGCGGGTGCTGGCGGTACTCCATGTGCAAGCCGCACAGCGCGTCGCCATCGTTGACCAGCGTCAGGACGCCGATCGGCGAGTCGATCATCGTGTGGGTGCGCATCACCGCCTCCTCATGCTCCATCCTGCCTGCCCAGTAGACGCGACGGCACCGTCATTCGTGAGCCGACCCGCCCCTCTCGCCGTGGCGGCGCGTCGGCTGATCGACGCGGCGATTCCGCGCTAGCCCGCGGTTCCGATCACGACGGTCGCGCCTCGCTCGTCGTCCGTCTCGGTTCGGGCGCGCAACCTGGACGACTCAAACGCTTGGACGGCGGCCGCGACCTGCCGTTCGCTGGTCTCGATGAGCAGGTGTCCGCCGGACCGCAACCACCGAGGCGCCTCGGCCGCCACCCGCCGCAGGACGTCGAGGCCGTCAGCGCCGCCGTCCAGGGACGTCAACGGCTCATGATCGCGCGCCTCGCTCGGCAGCAGCGACACCTCGTCGCTGGGCACGTACGGCACGTTGGCCACGATCACATCGACGTGGCCGCGCAGCTGAGGCGGCAGCGGTTCGTAGAGGTCACCCTCGTAGACGGGTGCGGCGAGGTTCTTGCGGGCACAGGCGACGGCGGCCGGGTCGAGGTCCGCCGCATGCAACGCGATGCCCGGTGACCGCGCGAGCAACGCGGCGCCGATTGCGCCCGCGCCACAACACAAATCCAGGACGACGGCCTCCGGCTGCAGCAGCGCGACCGCGCGCTCGACAAGGAACTCAGTGCGCGGTCGAGGCACGAAGACACCCGGCTCGACGGAGACTCGCAGGCCGCAGAACTCCGCCCATCCGACGATGTGTTCGATCGGCTCGCCATCGACCCGACGCTCGACCATGCGTTCCAACTCGGCGCTTGACGCAGCGGCCTCGAGCAGGATCGCGGCCTCGTCCTCCGCGAACACGCACCCCGCCGCTCGGAGCTTCGCAACCAGCAACGCAGCAGTCGCGCGCTCGTAGGCTTTCAAGACAGGACGGACCTGCTCGTGAGGATGCGCATGAAGAGATCGTCCCAGGCTGAGTGACTCTTCGGTGACAAGCAGACTCCGACAACAGATAGTTGGCCATTCGATGGAACCGGCCGGCCCGCTGGTGCGCCTACCTCTCATGCAGACCGAACCGGCGACGGAGTCGCTGACGGCGGCCGGGCGCTCGGCGGACGATCCACGCGTTGACCGCACCGCCTTCGAAGCGTTCTACGCGGCTCACTACGTTCGGGCCGTGCGGGTCGCCATGCTCCTGGTCGATTCACGTGCTGTCGCCGAGGAGTTAGCGCAGGACACCTTCATCGAGGTCTTGCAGACCTGGGACCGGATCGATCAACCGGCGGCGTACCTGCGAGTCAGCCTCGTCAACCGTTGCCGGTCATGGGGACGCCGGCAAAGACTTGCGAAGCGCCAGCGGGTCGATGACCGCGTCGGACCCGATCAGGACACTGCCTTGGTGATCCGAGCGGCACTGCGACGACTCACGTCACGACAACGCGCCGCGATCGTGCTGCGCTACTACGAAGACCTCACCGAGGCTGATACGGCTCGCGTTCTCGGCTGCCGGCCTGGCACCGCCAAATCGCTCGTCTCGAGGGGGCTTGCTGCGATGAAGGAGTATCTCGATGTTGAGTGACCTCGAGAGCCAAGTGCGCTCAGGACTGTCGTCGCTTGTCGACGAAACGACCATCGACGTGCCATCGGTCGCGACGTTGCACGCGCGGGCCGAGCGAGCCACCAGCCGGCGGCGAGGCCGCCGCAGGCTGCGCTGGCTGGCCATTCCCGCCGTAGCCGTGGCGGCAGCCGCCGGTGGCGCGGTCGCCATCGCGGACGGCGGCGCGCCCAGCGTCGTGACGCACGGCTTCGATGTCGCAAAGCAATGGAACCCGGTGTGGGACATCCCGTCGTCCAACACGAAGCTAGTCGCGTCCGCGGTTGGCGCCGACGGCACCCGCATGCAGATGTGGCTCGGCGTCAGCGCGACCAGCAGGGCTCAATGCGAGCAGTGGATCATCCAACCGGTTGGTGAACCGTGGCGTTCCGCAGGTCAGTCCTGCGTGGTCGACGCGCTGCCCGATCCCGACAAATTGGTGGTGGGCGGTGGGACGACTCAGCACCACGGTGCTTACGTCTACTTCCACACGCCGATCGCCGCCACCGAGGTGATCATCCAGCTGGCCGACGGGACCACGCGGCCGGTTCCCGTCACCACGCCCGGATTCGCGCTTGCGCTTCTGCCGAGGGACGAAGCTGCGGTTTCTGCGACCGCGCGCGACGCAGCAGGGAACACCCTCGCGTCGACCTCGAGTTAATAGCGGCGAACTCATCAGCCGTATCGTGGCCTCCCCTGAGGCGTTACGCGTACGGCGCGCTCGCACGGTCGTTCTGCATGTAGGCAAGCACGGCGAGGACCCGGCGATTGGTCGTCGCGTCGGCGTGCAGCCCGAGCTTGCCGAAGATCGCGCCGACGATCGGCTCGACCGTCTTGATGCTCAGGTGGAGTTCGGCGCAGATCGCCGCGTTGGAATGACCGCGCGCCATGAGCTCGAGCACGTCCCGTTCCCGCTCGCTCAGGCCGTCGAGGTGCCCAGCGCGCCGCTGGCGAGCGATGACGTCAGCGAGCCCGAGGTGGTCGATCACGAGCGCGGCCTGGGCGGCAAGGTCACCGAACAGCCGGGCCTCCGCCAGGGAGAGCGCGTCAGCTCGAGGTCGCTGAACGCTGAGCGCTCCGACGGCAGTCCCCCGGCTGGTGACGACCCGTGCGTGCTGACCGGCCGAGCGCGCTAGCTCCTCGCAGGTTGTCGGCGCGATCGGCTCGCCGCAGTCGGGCCACACGCCCACGGCGTGCAGCTCGTCGCCGCCCATCCACAAGACCGCGCCGGGCGCGCGCATCGCCTCCGCCACCGCGCGCGCCAACTCGGTGGGCAGGTCCGCCGGTTCGGCTTCAGCCCGCGACAGCCAGCTGAGCGCCGAGTACGCGGTCGCGTGCTGACCGTGCACGATGGCCCATCCGGCGGCCACCGGAACCAGCGACGCGGCGAGCACTCCCGCCCGCGGTGACCCGGCGACTGCGAGCCCGACGCCCAGCGCGACGACCGAGAACACGGCAGCGCCCACCAACCACGTCAGCTGCCGGCGCACATTCGCGTCGGCCGACCGCCACCGGGCCGCTACGGCGACGATCCACAAGACCTGGAACCCGGCGTAGACCGGGTGCGCGATGGCTGACCACACGGCTGACGCAGACCCTGGCGCTTCGGCGTTGATCGGGTGAGGAGTCAGCACGCCGGTGGAGCCGTACTCGACCGGCCACCACGCCGAGAGCACGGCACATACCGCGGCGAGCAACACCACGACAGCGACAACCCAGCGCCACGCGCGCGACGGGAGTCGTCCGTCGGGGAAGCACAGCACCGACAGGGTGGCCATTGCCAGCGCCAACGCGGTCGGCCAAACCCCTAACCATCCCCACCATCGCCAGTCGTGCCGCGCGGGAAAGTGCCCTATCTGGCGGCCGAAGAACAGCAGCGCTTCGATCGCGCCCGTCGCCAGAAAGAGCCGTCCCTCTCGGTGCCTCGGACGCTGGAAGAGCACGTACGTGCCCACGAATGTGAACGCCAGAGCGAGCAGGCCGTTGTGGAGGTTCGCGAGCCATAGCCCCCGCGCCTGACCCAGGCTGACCAGGACGACGACGCCGCTGCCGAGCAGCAGCGGCGCGAGTCCTCGAGCGCCCAATGCTTGAGCGCCCAATGCTTGAGCGCTACCCGCGCCGGTGTCGCCCACGCTTAATCCTGGCACTCCGAGCGCCGCCCGAACGCCAGGGTTTTCCCCGTTTCTGCGGCGCAGGGTTCTCCCCGTGGCGTACCGGTCCTTGACCGCGTCAACGTCGGTCGACCGTTCTCGTCGAAGAAGGGGAGCCATGACCAGCACCACAGACGCGATGACCGAGACGGCCGTCACCCAGGTCACGACACCGACCGACCGGCTGCTCACCGCGGCTTTGATCGTCGCACCGCTGATCTATCTGGCCGCCGACTCGACGTACGCCGCACGAGGATGGGACGACGCCACCGCGGCCGTCATCCACGTCCTCGGCGCCATCGCCTACGGCTTCGTCGTCCTGCGCGTGGCGAGCTGGCTTCCGCGCGCGTCGCGGCTGGCGGCCACCGTCCTGTTCGCCGGACTCATCGGAATGGCCGGGAACGTCGCCTACGGCTTCGACACGATCCACACGTCGCTCGGCGACACCGCGTTAGTCGATCGAAGCGGGGCCGCGAACCTCATCAAGCCGCTCGGGCTGTTCTTCCCGCTGTCGCTCGCCCTGATGGGGTGGGCCCTCGTCGTGCTCGGTCGACGCTGGCAGGGAGTTCTCCTCCTCGTCGCCAGCGTCGCCTGGCCCATCGGGCATATCGCGAACATCGCGGCGCTCGCCGTGGCGGTGAACGCCGGGCTAGTCGTGGCCTTCGGCACGTTGCCCTGGAGGCAAGAACGCACCCAGCTGCAGCTAAGCGCCGCCCAAAGTGACGGTGGTGGCGGTGGAGGTGGGATTTGAACCCACGGAGAGCTTGCACCCTCACACGCTTTCGAGGCGTGCGCCATCGGCCACTAGGCGACTCCACCGCCGGCTAGCTTACCGAACGAGTCGGCCCGCCCGTGATCGCCGTCACCGGCCTCGCTGGCCCTCGAAGAACGCGCGCAACAGCGCGCCGCACTCGTCGTCCAAGACACCGCCCACGACCTCGAGCCTGTGGTTAAGGCGACGATCTCGGACGACGTCCCACAGCGACCCCACCGCGCCCGCCTTCGGGTCGGCCGCGCCGTAGACCAACCGCGCCACCCGTGCCAGCACCAGCGCCCCCGCACACATCGTGCACGGTTCCAAGGTGACCGCGATCGTGGTGCCCGACAGCCGCCAGCTGCCAACACGCAAGGCCGCGGCCCGCAGCGCCACGATCTCCGCGTGTGCGGTCGGGTCGCCAACCGCCTCCCGCTCGTTGTGCCCGACGCCGAGCACCGCGCCGTCCGCCCCGACGACCACGGCGCCGACCGGCACGTCAACCGAAGAAAGCCGCGCCTCGTCGAGGGCGGCGCGCATCAACGCCTCGGACGACGGCGAGCTCAGCGGTAGACCTCGATCTCATCGGCGCAACCGAGCCGCTCGCAGACCGCGGTGATGACGTCGGCCGGCAGCGCGCCCTCTTCGGCGCACATGTCGAGCAGGTCTTGCGCCGAGACGCCGAAGTCGGCGAGCACGTCGAACGCGCCGGCCGGCTCAGGGGCGGGGCGCACGCTGGGCGCCTCGTCGTCCTCGGCTCGCACCTCCTCGTCCTCGGCGATCGCCTCGCTGACGTCGGCGGCCTCGTCGGACGCGAGATCCCCGAACAGCGTCATCGCGAGGACGCTTACGGCCACGACGCGCGCGTCGGAGATGAAGACGCGCGGCTCGTCCGTGCCGTCGACGCGCACAACCGCGAACCACTCGTCGTCCTCTTCAACGAACATCACCACCGGGCCGTCCGCGACGGACGACTCGCGCATCACGTCGGCGAGTTCCTCGATGTCGTCGAAGTTGTCGAGGTCGACGTCGTCGGCGTCAGTGCCCTTCCAACGACCTTCCGTCCGCGCGATCAATGCTGCGAAATGCGACACCTACGCTCCCGGTGAAGACTGAACCAATCCGCAAAGTTAGTGGACGCCAGCGTCGACCAGCCGTTCCAGCTCGTCGCCGAAACCGAGGCGGCGGGCGATCGAGAAGAGCATCTCGTCGGCGTACGCGTCGATGTCCGACAACAGCAGGCTCAGCTCCATCTCGGGTAGCCCCAAGTCGGCGAACAACGCCAAGTCTCCCGCAGGCACGATGTCGTCGAAGTCCTCGTCGCTCGGCTCGGGCAAGCCCAATCGCTCGAGCACCTCGCGCGCGAACGGCCACTCGTCGGCGGCGGTCACGTCGGACAGCAGCAGCCGCACACCGTCGCCACTCACCCGCGCCGCCACGAAGAAGTCGTCGGCCACATCGACGAACCCGAGCGCGCCGCCTTCCCCCGGTTGTTGGCGCACCGCCGCCAGAAAAGCCTCAAGACTGGACGACGCGCGCTCGGGGAGCAAGCCGATCTCCCATCGGCCCTCCTCGCGGTAGCAGACGACCGCGAAATCGCGACCGGTTTCATCGCCACCGTGCGAGACGGAGCGGTCGGTCGCCATGACGCCTCCTCGGAACTCGTGCGCATCACTGCGCGTTACCCCTGCGCGCATCGTGGCACGCCCCGACGCCCTGGCGAAATGGGCAGCCGCAAAATCGGCCGCTACGGTGACCCCATGCGCACCCATGTCGCCGATCACCCGCTGATCGCGCACAAGCTAACCGTGCTGCGCGACGAGCGCACCGACTCCCCGACATTTCGGCGACTCGCCGACGAGCTGGTCACGCTGCTCGCCTACGAGGCCACCCGCGACGTCCGCGTGGTCGACGTCGAGATCGACACGCCCGTGGCGCGAGCGCACGGGGTGCGGCTCGCCTGGCCGCGACCGCTCGTCGTCCCGGTCTTGCGGGCCGGGCTCGGCATGCTCGACGGCATGTGCCGGCTGCTGCCCACCGCGGAGGTCGGTTTTCTGGGGCTCGTGCGCAACGAGGAGACCCTGGTGCCGACCACCTACGCGTCGCGCCTGCCCGACTCGCTGACCGGCCGGCAGGTCTTCGTGCTCGACCCGATGCTGGCGACCGGCGGCAGCGCGCTGTACGCGCTCGACCGCCTGCGCGAGGCGGGCGCCCGGCACG
>JAICLV010000048.1 GCA_025925185.1 Acidothermaceae bacterium | reverse complement strand
CGTCGGCGGTGAGCGTGGCGACAAGCTGTCGCTGGTCGACACTCTCGAAGACACCAAGGCCGAAGACCCGGTCGAGGCGTTCGAGACGGAGGAGACGAAGTACCTGCTCTCGCGCGCGATCAACACGCTGCCCGAGCGCGAGAAGATCGTCGTCACGTTGTACTACTACGAGGGCGTGACGCTGGCCGAAATTGGCCAGGTGCTCGGTGTCACCGAGAGCCGCATCTGCCAGATGCACACCAAGGCGGTTCTCCAGTTGCGCGCGAAGATCGCCGAGCAGACCTCCGCCTAGACGCGGTTTGCGCAAGAGCGCGGAATCTTCTTGTTGTCATAGCGCTGGAAGTTTCCGCGTTGAAAGGGCTGGCGCCTCGGCGAGACGCGCGCGTCGGGCTCGCCACAGCCCTGCGGCCCCAGCCGCGACTCCCAACCCCGCTCCGACCCCCAACCCGGCTCCAACGTCCGGCCCGCCGGCCGCGTTGCCCGACCCGGCCGCGCTGCCCGACCCGGCCGCGACGCTCGATTCGGCCGTGACGCTCGATTCGGCCGTGACGCTCGATTCGGCGCCGGGGCTAGTGCCGGCTTCCCTCGGCGGGGCCGCGACCAGCTCTGGTGTGGTTATCGAGTGCTCAGCGCCGGCGGTGCTGTCCACCGGTGCCGAAGCGGTCGGCAGCGGGACGCCGTCCGCCCAAATCGGCAGCAGCCGGACGTGCGCGACGGTGACCAGACTGAGCGGGTCGATGTAGGCGCCGTCGCGGATCGCGCCCCAGTGCAGGCAGCCGCCGAGCGGTCCGCAGCCGTCGGCGACCGCCGTCACCCGGCCGATGCGCTGACCGCGCTGCACGGTCGCGCCACGCGTGACGTCCGGGTCGACCGGCTCGTACGTCGTGCGGATCCCGCCGTGGTCGATCGAGATCACGCCCCGTCCCGCGAGCGGCCCGGCGTACAACACCACGCCGTCGGCCGCTGCGACAACCAGCGCGCCGGGCGTTGCGGCGAGGTCAACCCCTCGATTGCCCGGTAGCCACGGCTGCGCCGGCGGCTCGAATGCGCGCAGCACGGTGATCGGTGTCGGCAGCGGAGGCACAAATCCGCCGCTGCTCGCCGCCTGCGCGTGCCGCACCGGCCCGAACATCGCCCAGGCGAGCGCCACCAGCAGCGTGGCGCACCCCATGAGCAGCAGCCGTTGTCGCATCAGCATGAAAGCAGTGTGGGGCGCGCAGCGCCGACGTCCGATATCGAAAACACTCGCTGTGGACGACGGAAACATCGATTGTGGACGTCAGCTCGCGACGGCCGTCTCGTCGAGAGCCTGCGCGAACTGCGCGTTGTACAAGGCGAAATAGGCGCCCTCGCGCTCGAGCAGTTCGGCGTGCGTGCCTTGCTCGACGATGCTGCCGTTCTCCATCACCAAGATGGTGTCGGCGTCGCGAATGGTCGACAGCCGGTGCGCGATGACGAAACTCGTGCGGTTGGAGCGCAACGCCGCCATCGCGTGCTGCACCAGCGCCTCGGTGCGGGTGTCGACCGAGCTGGTCGCCTCGTCGAGGATGAGTAGCGACGGGTCGACGAGGAACGCGCGGGCGATCGTGATGAGCTGCCGCTGGCCCGTGCTGATGTTGCTGTTCTCATCGTCGATGACGGTGTCGTAGCCCTCGGGCAGGCCGCGCACGAAGCGGTCGACGAACGTCGCCTTCGCGGCGGCGATCATTTCTTCTTCGGTGGCGTCGGGCCTGCCGTACATGATGTTGTCGCGAATCGTGCCGCCGAACAGCCACGCGTCTTGCAACACCATGCCGACGAGCGAGCGCAACTCGTCGCGCCGCATCGTGGTGATGTCGACGCCGTCGAGGGTGATGCGACCGCCGTTCAGCTCGTAGAAGCGCATGACGAGGTTGACCAGCGTCGTCTTGCCGGCACCAGTGTGGCCGACGATCGCGATCGTGTGGCCTGGCTCGGCAACGAGCGACAGGTCTTCGATCAGCGGCTTGTCGGGCTCGTAACGGAACGACACATGCTCGAACTCAACTCGCCCACGCGCGACCTCGTCACGTTGGCCACCGGCCGGCTCGGCGCTTTCCTCCTCGGCGTCGAGCAGGTCGAAGACGCGCTCGGCCGACGCCACACCTGATTGCAGCAGGTTCGCCATCGACGCCACCTGCGTCAGGGGTTGGGTGAATTGGCGCGAGTATTGGATGAACGCTTGGACGTCGCCGAGCGACATCGCGCCTGACGCCACCCGCAGCCCTCCGACGACGGCGATGAGCACGTAGCTGATGTTCCCGATGAACATCATTGCCGGCATGATGATGCCCGAGACGAACTGCGCGCCGAAACTGGCCGCGAACAGCTCGTCGTTCTTCTCGCCGAACGCCGCCTCGATCTCACGCCGGCGTCCGAAAACGGTGACGATCTCGTGGCCGGTGAAGGCCTCTTCGATTTGACCGTTGAGCGCGCCGGTGTGGGTCCACTGCGCGATGAACTGCCGTTGCGAGCGTTTGGTGATGAACTTCGTGATGACAATTGACGCGGGGACGACGACGAGCGCGATCACCGCGAGCAGTGGCGAGATGACGACCATCATCGTGATGACGCCGACGACGGTGAGCAGCGACGTCAACAGCTGGCTCATCGTCTGCTGCAGACTCTGCGCGATGTTGTCGATGTCGTTGGTGACGCGGCTGAGAAGCTCGCCGCGCGGCTGCTGGTCGAAGTACCGCAGCGGCAGCCGGTTCAGCTTCGCCTCGACGTCGTCACGTAGGCGCTGCACGGTGCGTTGCACGACGCCGGTCAGCAGAAAGCCTTGTAGCCAGGCGAAAAGACTGGCGGCGACGTACAGCGCGATCACTAGCGCCAAGGTGTGGCCGAGCGCGGTGAAGTCGATGCCGTGGCCCGGTCTTGCGTTACTCGTCGACAACACATCGGCGTAATTGCTCTCGCCACGCGCACGGGCGGCGTCGACCGCCTGCTGCAGCGTGACGTCGGACGGCAGCCGCTTGCCGAGCACGCCGTCGAACACGATGTTCGTCGCATGGCCCAGGATCTTCGGGCCGATGACCGAGAACGCGACACTCACGACGGCCAACGCGCCGACGCACGCGACGAGCGGCCGCTCCGGCACGAGCCGGCCTAACAGGCGGCGCGCCGACGGGCCGAACTCCATCGACTTCTCGGTCGGCATGCCCATCGACATCCACGGCGGGCCGTGACCCGCACGGCGCCCGGCGGCGGGAAGTCGTTGCGGCGTCGTGCCCGGGCGGTTTTCCTGAGCTCCGGGCCGGTTCGGTTGCCGTTGCGAGGGCGGTTGGTTGATCATGCCGCGTCCTCGGCCGACATCTGCGATTGCACGATCTCCGCGTAGGTCGGGCAGCTCTCCAACAACTCGCTATGCGGTCCGATGCCGACGACCGTGCCCGCGTCGAGGACCACGATTTGGTCGGCGTCGGCGATGGTCGAGATTCGTGACGCGACGATGACGACGGCGGCGTCGCGCGTCACTGGACGCAAGGCCGCGCGCAACCGGGCGTCGGTGCCGGTGTCGAGCGCGGAGAACGACTCGTCGAACAGGTAGATCTCGGGTTTGCGCACCAGCGCGCGGGCGATGGCGAGCCGCTGCCGCTGACCGCCCGACACGTTCGTGCCGCCCTGCGCGATCGGGGCGTCGAGACCGTCGGGCATCGCCTCGACGAAGTCGCGCGCTTGGGCGACCTCCAGCGCCGCCCACAACTCGTCGTCAGTGGCGTCGGGATTTCCGTATCGCAAGTTGGACGCCACGGTGCCCGAAAACAAGTACGCCCGTTGCGGCACCAGCCCGATGCGCCCGCGTAACGTCTCGAAGTCGAGATCTCGGACGTCGACACCGCCGACCAGCACGGCGCCTTGCGTGACGTCGAAGAGCCGCGGCACAAGGGAGATCAGCGTCGTCTTGCCGGTGCCGGTGCTTCCGACCACGGCAGTGGTCTGGCCGGGCCCGACCCGAAGCGACACCGCGCGCAGCACCGGGTCGGCGGCTCCCGGGTACTGGAACGCGATGTCACGAAACTCCAATTGCGCGCGCGCGTGCACGTGCCCGATCGGTGCCGCGGCCTCAGCCACTGACGACGTCGTGGTCAACACCTCTTGGATCCGCTCGGCACACACCGCCGCGCGCGGAACCATGATGAGCATGAAGGTCGCCATCATCACCGACATCAGGATCTGCATCAAGTAGGTGAGAAAGGCGGTGAGCGCGCCTATCTGCATCTGCCCCGAGTCGACGCGCGACGCGCCGAACCACAACACCGCGACGCTCGACGCGTTGAGCACGAGCAAGACGGTGGGGAAGATGAGCGCCATCAATCGGCCGGTGCGCAACGCGGTGGCGGTGAGATCGGTGTTGGCCTGCGCGAACCGGCGTGTCTCGATCGGCTCGCGCACGAACGCGCGCACCACGCGAATGCCGGTGATCTGCTCGCGCAACACTCGGTTGATGGTGTCGATGCGCTTTTGCATCAGGCGAAACGACGGGACCATCTGACGGATGATGAGGCCGATGGCAACCACTAAAACGGGGACGCTGACGCCCATCAGCCACGACAGTCCGACGTCCTCGCGCAGCGCCATGATGATGCCGCCCACGCACATGATCGGCGCCGCGATCAGCATCGTGCAGGTGGTGACCACCAGCATCTGCACTTGCTGCACATCGTTCGTGTTGCGCGTGATGAGCGACGGCGCACCAAACTTCGCGACCTCACGACCGGAAAATGTGCCGACCCGGTGGAAAATCGCGACTCTGGCGTCACGGCCGAACCCCATCGCGGTGCGCGCGCCGAAGTACACCGCGGCGATCGCGCAACACACCTGGAGGAGCGTGATCAGCAGCATCCAGCCGCCAGTGCGCAAGATGTAGCCGGTGTCGCCTTTGGCGATGCCGTTGTCGATGATGTCGGCGTTGAGGCTCGGCAGGTACAGGGACGCCATGGTGCCGACGAGTTGCAGCACGACGACCGCGAGTAGCAATCGGCGGTACGGGCGAAGGTACTCGCGCAACAACGTCAGCAGCATGGGTGCCCCTCGATCTTCGCCGGTCGTGCCGATACGCCATTCAAAACTGCGTCGATGATGCGGGCTGTCGACATCGCCTCGCCGTCGGTCGCCAGCGCTGGATGGCTGCTCGAGAACACCAGCATGCGCAGCAACCTTGCCACCTCATGCGGCGGCAGGCGCAACTGATTTCGGTGCGCTTCGAGCAGAGCGATGACAGTGGTTTCAATATCGTCGGACGACGTGGCGGGGCGATGCGGGTGCCGTGACCGGAAGCCCGGCGATCGGTGCAGCACCATCATCAAGGTGATGATTGACCGCAGCCATGAACCGGTGGTCTCGATGATCCGGGTCAGGGTGAGGTCGAGCGGGAGGTCGACACCGATCTCCCGCAACTGCGCCACCACCGGCGCGGGATCGAGCGCCGCCTCGATGGTCGCCGCCAACAGGCTCTCCTTGTCGGGGAACGCTCGAAAGATGGTGCCTTCGGCGACGCCGGCCGCTTGCGCGATCTGCCGGGTGCTGACGTCAAGCCCATGCGCTCGCATGAGGGGCAAGGTGGCTGCCACGAGCGCGGCGCGGCGCTGCTCGGGCGGCAGCGGCCGGGCACGGCGAGCGGGCCGCGCGGGCTTCGCGGGCCTCGCGGGCCTCGCGAACCGCGGGGCCGCCGCATCCGGCTGGGGGATGTCCTCAGGCGCAGACATGGCGGCGACTCTACACCAATGAGTGAGCCCTCACTCACCCGTTCGGCTGGGCCTCGGTCCCGAGCGCTCGGTCGGCCGCGGCTGGGAGCGGCCGAGATGTCAGGCAAACCGCGGGCCGGGCTGGCCGGGAACCCCCAAACTCGTGCTTAGGCACCGCTATCGCGAGGTCTGAGCACGAGTTTGGGGGTCGAAGGATGGTGGCGCGGGCCGGGCGGCAGGTCGGCGACCTCGCCGTCCAGGTAGACTTCCTGCGGGACTCGGCCGACCTCCCGTCGTCCGGGTTTACATCGCACGCCCCCCTCTGACCGGCCAACTGGCCGGTCCGCCGACTCGGTGCGCAAGGCCACACACCTTGGGTGCAATGGCGGTCCGGGGCGTCAGGCGCGGCCGCCGACCGGCGTTCGCGAAGAACCGAGGCTGCACCCGGCGACGCCGCGACCGAAAGAGCGGTGTGGGGTGCGAAAGGAGCGACCGGCCATGGCCGTCGTCAGTATGAAGGAGCTGCTCGCCAGCGGCGTCCACTTCGGGCACCAGACCCGTCGGTGGAACCCCAAGATGAAGAGGTTCATCTTCACCGAGCGCAACGGCATCTACATCATCGACTTGCAGCAGTCGCTGGGCTACATCGACCGCGCCTACGAGTTCGTCAAGGAGACCGTCGCCCACGGCGGTTCGATCCTGTTCGTCGGCACCAAGAAGCAGGCGCAGGAGGCGGTCGCCCAGCAGGCCACCCGCGTCGGTATGCCGTTCGTCAACCAGCGCTGGCTCGGCGGCATGCTCACCAACTTCTCGACCGTGTTCAAGCGGCTACAGCGGCTCAAGGAGCTTGAGCTGCTGGAGCAGAGCGGGCCCAACTACGGTCAGCGCACCAAGAAGGAGGCGCTCGTCCTCCAGCGCGAGAGGGAGAAGTTGGAGAAGACGCTCGGCGGTATTCGCGAGATGTCCCGGGTGCCGAGCGCCGTTTGGGTGGTCGACACGAAGAAGGAGCACATCGCGGTCGGCGAGGCGCGCAAGTTGGGCATCCCGGTGGTCGCGATCCTCGACACCAACTGCGACCCTGACGAGGTCGACTACAAGATCCCCGGAAACGACGACGCGATCCGATCGGTGAGCTTGCTCACGCGGGTGGTCGCCGACGCGGTCGCCGAGGGCTTGATGGCCCGGGTCGCGGCGCGCAGCGCCGACGGCGGCGAGGCCGGCGCGCAAGCGGTCGACGCCGCCGACGCCGGCCGTGAACTGGGCGGCGACGAACCGCTGGCCGACTGGGAGCGCGAGCTGTTGGTGCGCGAAGGCGGCGCCGAAGCCGCAGCCGAGGCCGCGCCGGCGCCCGCTCCGGCGCAGTAGGCCCGCCCACTGCGGCCTGACCGCCCTGCCTCAGCCTGCCCGCGACGACTTCGAAGGACGAGAACACAACCATGGCGAACTACACGACCGCCGACGTCAAGCGGCTCCGCGAGCTGACCGCCGCCGGCATGATGGACTGCAAGAAGGCCCTCGACGAGACCGACGGCGACTTCGACAAGGCCGTCGAGATCTTGCGCATCAAAGGCGCGAAGGACGTCGGAAAGCGCGCCGAGCGCACCACCGCGAACGGGCTCGTCGGCGCGGCCACCGCCGGCGGCTCCGGCGTGCTGGTGGAGCTGAAGTGCGAGACCGACTTCGTCGCCAAGGGCGAGCGGTTCCGCGAACTCGGCGCCGCCGTGGTGAGCGCGTTCGCGTCGTCCGACGCCACCGACGCCGAAGGATTGCTGGCGGCCGACGTCGCCGGACGCAAGGTCGCGGAGCTGATCGAGGAGAACAGCGCCGCGCTCGGCGAGAAGATCGAGTTGGGCCGGGTGGCCAAACTGACCGGCCCGCAGGTCGTCAGCTACCTGCACAAGACCAGCCCCGACCTGCCGCCGCAGCTCGGTGTGCTCGTCGTGCTCTCCGCGGAGGGCGACGAGGTCGCGCGAACGGGCAGGGACGTCGCGCAGCACATCGCGGCGTTCGCGCCGTCCTACCTGTCCCGCGACGACGTGCCGGCCGAGACCGTCGAGAACGAGCGGCGCATCGCCGAGGCGACCGCTCGTGAGGAGGGCAAGCCGGAGGCGGCGCTGCCGAAGATCGTCGAGGGTCGCGTCACCGGCTTCTTCAAGGACGCCGTGCTGGTCGACCAGCCGTTTGCCAAGGAGAACAAGAAGTCGGTCAAGCAGGTGCTCGAGGAGGCCGGTGTCCAGGTGCAGGCCTTCGCGCGGTTCCGCGTCGGGCAGGCGTGACGGCTTCATCTAAGGCAGACTGCACGACAAACCTGGACGATGAGGGGTGGCCGGTGCGCGAGGAAGAGCAGAACAACGCTGATCGGCCCGGTTACCACCGCGTCCTGCTGAAGCTGTCCGGTGAGGCGTTCGCCGGCGAGGGCGCGTTAGGCGTCGACCCCGACGTCGTCGTCTCGATCGCCCGGCAGATCGCGGCCGTCGTCGCTGAAGGTGTCGAGGTTGCCGTCGTCATCGGGGGCGGCAACTTCTTCCGCGGCGCCGAGTTGTCCGTTCGTGGCATGGATCGCGCTCGCTCCGACTACATGGGCATGCTCGGCACGGTGATGAACTGCCTCGCGTTACAGGACTTCTTGGAGAAGGCCGGGGTCGACACTCGAGTCCAGACGGCGATCACGATGGGCCAGGTCGCCGAGCCGTACATCCCGCGCCGGGCGATCCGCCACCTGCAAAAAGGCCGGGTCGTCATCTTCGGCGCGGGCCTTGGGGCGCCGTACTTCTCCACCGACACCACCGCCGCCCAGCGTGCGTTGGAGATCGGCGCCCAGGTTGTGTTGATGGCCAAGTCGGTCGACGGCGTCTACGACAGCGACCCCAAGACCAATCCGGAAGCGGTTCGCTTCGACACCCTCGACTACGACGAGGTGCTGGCCCGCGACCTCAAGTTCGCCGATGCCACCGCAATCTCGCTGTGCCGCGACAACGCGCTGCCGATCGTGGTCTTCGACCTGTTGCAAGACGGCAACATCGCGCGGGCCGTGCACGGTGAGAAGATCGGGACGATCGTGTCGGCCGGCGGCCGCTGATCCGACGTCGTTGACGACCGAGCGCTAGGAGCTACCCGTGATCGACGAGACTCTCCTCGAAGGCGAGGAGAAGATGGAAAAGGCGGTCGGCGTCGCCAAGGAGAACTTCGGCGCGATCCGCACCGGCCGCGCGCACCCGGGCATGTTCTCCAAGGTCGTCGTCGACTACTACGGCGCGCCGACCCCGCTCAACCAGCTCGCGGGTTTTACCGTCGCCGACGCCCGCATGATCGTCATCGCCCCTTACGACAAGGGGTCGCTGCGCGCGATCGAGAAGGCCATCCGCGACTCCGACCTCGGGGTCAACCCCACCGACGACGGCACCGTCATCCGGGTGACCGTGCCGCAGCTCACCGAGGAGCGCCGCCGCGACTACATCAAGCTCGCGCGGCATGAGGCCGAGGAGACGCGGGTGTCGATCCGCAACATTCGCCGGCACGCCAAAGAGGCGCTCGACAAGCTGCAAAAGGACGGCGAGGCGGGCGAGGACGACGTCCGCCGTGCAGAGAAGGAACTCGACGAGCTCACCCACAAGTACGTCACGCAGGTCGACGAGTTGCTGAAGCACAAAGAATCCGAACTGCTCGAGGTCTGACCCACCCTCCGATGACCACGATGGCGGACGCCGAGGCGCAGTCAACGCCCGCCCCCAAGGCAGGGCGCAATCTCCCAGCCGCCATTGGCATCGGCGTCTTGCTCGTCGCAGCGGTCGTCGCGTCGCTGTTCGTCGACAAGCGCGCCTTCGTCGGCTTGGCTGTTGTCGCCATCATGGCCGCGGTTGTCGAGCTCTCGCGCGCGTTGCGCTCGCACGCCGGCGCGCTGCCGTGGATCCCGATCGCGATCGGCGCCGGCGCGGTGCTCGTCGCGGCGTACGCGGGCGGCACCGAGGCGCTCGTCGTCGCGACGCTGTTGCTGGCGGTCGCCGGCGTCGTCATGACGGTCGTGTCGGACGACGCGGGGCGGTTGCGCGCGATGTCGTCGGTCGTTTTTGTCGTTTGTTACGTGGCTTTCCTCGCCGGTTTCGCGATTCTGCTCTCGGTGCCATCCGACGGGCCGCGGCGCGTGCTGGCGCTGGTCGCGACCGTGGTGTGCAGCGACACCGGCGGCTACGCGGTCGGCGCCTTCCTAGGCAAGCACCCGATGGCGCCGAGCGTCAGCCCGAAGAAATCGTGGGAGGGCTTCGCTGGTTCGGTCGCCGCGTGCGCGCTGTGCGGCGGGTTGTACCTGCCGCTGGTGTTGCACGCAACCTGGTGGCAGGGAGTGCTTTTCGGCCTGGCGGTGGTGGTCGCGGCCACCGTCGGAGACCTGAGCGAGTCGCTGATCAAACGCGACCTCGGCATCAAAGACATGGGCGCGCTGCTGCCCGGCCACGGCGGGGTGATGGACCGCATCGACTCGCTGCTGGTCGCCGCGCCCGTGGCGTGGGCGTTGCTCACGGCGTTTGTGCCCTGGGGCTAGGGCGCGCGAGCGGCGGTAGCGGACCTGCCGCAGCCGCCCCTTCACGGTCGTCGAGCCCCGTGTCGACTCGCGGTTGAGGTCAGTTCCCTGGGTGCTCTGGTGGCGGCCGCAATTTCGCGATATAACCGACATCGCCTACAGCAATCGCTTGCAGGCCTACGTGTAGCACTCGCATTCGGAGAGGAGCAAGACGTATGCATGCAAAAGACGACGCACTACGCAAACCTGCCGCTCGACTGGCAACCCTCGGGGTCGCCGTGTCGATGGTGGCGGCGCTCGGGATTGGGGGGTCGACCAGCGCGATGGCCGCCGGTCACTCGTCGTCGGATCACCCGACGGTCTCGAGCCAGCTCTGGGGCACCTTCGGCGGTCACGACGTCTACCTCTACACGCTGAAGAGCAGCCACAACATGTCGGTGAAGATCACCAACTTCGGGGCCACCGTGCAGTCGATTTGGGTCAACGATCGCCATGGGCACCCCACCAACGTGGCGCTCGGCTTCCCGACCCTCGCCGACTACGTCAACGACTTCCTGCAACAGCACACCGGAGTCGCCTGGCCGCTTCCGGGCGGTTCGGGCGACACCTACTTCGGCGCCACGATCGGGCGGTATGCGAACCGGATTGCCGACGCGTCCTTCACGATGAAGTGCACGAGCTGCTCCAACGACGGCGTCACGTACACGCTGCCGGCCAACAACGGCACGAACACGCTGCACGGCGGTGACCTCGGCTGGAACACCATGGTCTGGAGCGGCGCCACGAGCACCGGTGGCGACTCCGCGTCGCTGGCGTTGACGCTGACCAGCCCGGACGGCGACGAGGGTTTCCCGGCCGGCATGACGACGACGGTGACCTACACCCTCACCAGCCACAACTCGCTGCAGATCAAGTACAACGCGAAGAACAACGAGTCCCGTGGCGGAAAGGCCACCGTCCTCAACCTGACGAACCACACGTACTTCAACCTGGCGGGCGAGGCGTCCGGTGCGGTCTCCGACCAACTGCTCGCCATCAATGCGAACAAGTACACGCCGGTCTCGACGAACCTGATCCCGACAACGGTCGGCGTTTCCGTCGCAGGCACGCCGTATGACTTCCGCAGGCTCAAGCCGATTGGTCGAGACATCACGAACGTGACAATGCCCGACGGCACCTCCGGCCCGTATAAGCAACTGGTGATCGCGCACGGCTACGACAACAACTGGGTGCTGAACGGCTCGGGTAACCGGCTCGTCTCTGTGGCCAAGGATCCCGGCAACGGCATCACCATGTGGACGTACACCGACCAGCCCGGCATCCAGTTCTACTCCGGCAATTTCCTAGTGGGCGACCTCACCGGCACCGGTGGGCACACCTATCGGCAGACGAGCGGATTCACGCTGGAAACACAGCACTACCCGGATAGTCCGCATCACATTGGCGCGTCGGGCTGGCCATCGGTGGTCCTCAACGCCGGTGACACATTCAAGTCCATCACCACGTACCGGTTCGCCTCCAACACTGGAAACGGCCCGCACCTCGCCTTCTGATCGGAGCGCGCCTTCTCCGTCGAAGGTTCGCGATCGGCTGCGGCGCCCTGCACGGGTTCACCACCCGGGCAGGCGCCGCAGCGTCCGTCGTCCGGCGCCGTTCGCTCGGTTCGAGCGGTCCTGCGACGCACGACCGAAATCGCGCGGACGGTAGTACTGTGGATTTGCCTGCGATCGTATGCAGGCGGAGCCTGCAGGTCTTGAACCGAGGGAGACGAGTGCCCGGCGAGGATGGTCGCGCCCCCGTCGCCTCGGGGGTCTCTCGCGGAGTGCGAACACCGTCGCGTCGAGGGCGGCCGGTGACCATGCGCGACATCGCTCGCGCCACCGATCTCTCGCAAAGCACCGTCTCGCGAATTCTGAACCGAACCCCGACCCTGGTGCCGATCGCGGAAGCCACCCGCGAGCGGGTGATCGCGACCGCGATGGAGCTCGGCTACCGGCCGAATCCGCTGGCCCGCGGACTTCGCGGCGCCAGCACGATGTTGCTCGGACTCATCGTCCGCGACATCACCGACCCGTTCTTCGCAGGGGCCATCGAGGCGGTCACGATGGCCGCGAGCAGTCGCGGCTACAACGTCGTCCTCGGACATGCGCATGCCCGCGTCGACGAGGCGATCACCCTGTGGGGGGTGCTCGAGGCCCGTCACTGCGACGCGATCCTGCTGCTGGGTGACACCAGCGACCAGCCGCGCTTACTGCAGGACCTCGCCAGTGCTCAGGTGCCCGTGGTCGCCCTGTGGCAGGGCACGCAGGCCACCGACATCGGCTCGGTCAGCGTTGACAACCGCGCCGGCATTCGCGCAGTCCTCGATCATCTGACCGGTCTCGGACACAGACGCATCGCCTTTCTCGGCGGCCGGCGGCTAGGCGACATCAGGGAGCGCGAAGAGGCGTTCGTGAACTACTACTCCGAGTTGCGCGAACCGCTGCGAGACGGCTACACGCAGCGCGGCGTCAACGACCCGAAGAGCGCGGTCGCGGCGCTGGACCGGCTGCTCGCGCTACCCGAACCGCCGACCGCCATCGTTGCGGCTACCGACGTGCTGGCGACTGGACTTTTGCACGCCGGTCACGCGCGCGGACTGCGGGTGCCTGACGATCTGTCTGTCACGGGGTTTGACGACATTCCGTTCGCCGCGTTCACCGTGCCGGCGCTGACCACGGTCCGCATGCCGATGCGCGAGATCGTGGAGCAGGCGGTCAAGATGGCGCTCGACGACCCCGACGGCGTCTCAGACAACACGCAGGTGCTGCAGCCGTCGCTGATCGTGCGCGCCTCGACCGGGCCGATGTCCGCGAGTCGCTCATCCTGACGGTCGAGCGTCGACCTGCTCGCCTACGCCGGGCCGGTCAGCCGGTGGTAGACGTCGTTCCAGCGCAACTCTCGTCGGACGTCGCGTGCACGTGTGTCGTCGTCGATCGTGACGAGTTCGACGCCGGCGATCTCGGCGAAGTCCTCGACCGCCTCGAACGGAAGCGCCTGAGAGAAGCAGGTGTGATGAGGTCCGCCGGCCAGCAGCCACGCCTCGGCCGCGACCGAGAGGCTTGGTCGGGGCACCCAGACCGCGTGCGCGACCGGCAACTTCGACAGCTCCGCCTCCGGAGACACGACATCGACCAAGTTCGCCACCAACCGCAGTCTGGTGCCGACGTCGGCGAGCCCGAGGGTGAACCCTGGCCCGGGCGGCGCGGTGAACACGAGTCGCACCGGGTCGGCGCGGCCGCCGATCGACAGCGGATGGATCTCGCACTTCGGCTGATCGGCCGCGATCGACGGGCAGACCTCGAGCATGTGGGCGCCGAGAATCTGCGGGTGTTCGGCGCCGAAGTTATAGGTGTAGTCCTCCATGAAAGAGGTGCCGCCGGGCAGGCCCTCGCTCATCACTTTGACCAACCGCACGAGTGCGGCGGTCTTCCAGTCACCCTCGCCGCCAAATCCGTAACCCTCGTTCATGAGGCGTTGCACGGCGATACCTGGCAGCTGCGGCAAGGTCGCGAGATCCTCGAAAGTGTCGGTGAACGCCATTGCGCCGAGCTCGTCGAGGAAACCGCGTAATCCTAGCTCGATGCGCGCGGCGTCTCGCAGCGACTCGCGGCGCGCGCCGCCATCACGCAGTTCCGGGACGACGAGGTATTCGCAGTCGTATTCCTCGACGAGGGCGTCGATCGCACGCGCGTCAACCGCGTGCACCCGCCCCGCCAACTCGGTGACTCCGTAACCGTTGACCGAAAAGCCAAGCCGAGCCTGCGCTTCGACCTTGTCGCCCTCGGTGACGGCCACTTCACGCATGTTGTCGCCGAAGCGCGCGATTCGAAGTCGCCCTGCCTCTTGCCATCCGCGCGCCGCGCGCGTCCAGACGCCGATGCGCCGCTGGACCCCGGTGTCGGCCCAATGACCGACGACAACCTTTCGACGTTTGCCCAACCGGCTCGCGAGGTGGCCGAATTCGCGGTCACCGTGGGCCGACTGGTTCAGGTTCATGAAAACCATGTCGATGTCGGCCCACGGCAGCGCCGCGTTGTGCTGCGTGTGCAGGTGAAGCAGCGGCTTTTGCAGGCTGGACAGTCCGGCGATCCACATCTTCGCCGGCGAGAACGTGTGCATCCACGTGATGACGCCGATGCAATCGTCGTCGGCGTTCGCGTCGAGGCACACCCGCCGGATGGCGTCGGCGGTGGTCAAGACAGGGCGGCCGGTGATTCGAACCGGAATCTCGGCCGACTCGCTCAACCCATCAACGATCTGGGCGGCTTGTTGCTCGACCTGGCCGAGCACGTCCTCGCCGTAGAGATGTTGACTGCCCGTCAGGAACCAGACTTCTGCCGTCATCGGGCGAACCTTCGTCCGAGCAGGGCGTGGATACTGACGGCGGCGATGATGATTCCGCCGTAGATCACCTCGGTGTAGAAGTCCTTCATTCCGACGGCCACGATTCCCGCCTCGATGCCTCCGATGAGGAAAGCGCCGATGAACGTTCCCCAAATCGTGCCGCGGCCGCCGAACACCGAAGTGCCGCCGACGAAGATTGCGGCCAGTGCGGGCAACAGGTAGCCGTCACCCTGCGAGGGATAGAAGTTCAAGACTTGGAAGCTGTTCATCGCGCCGGCGAACGCCGCCACCATGCCGGTGAAGACGAACAGGATCACTCGGGTGCGCGTGATCGGGATGCCCATCAGCCCGGCCGCCTGCTTGTTGTCGCCGACGACGTGGGCGTTTTGACCGAGCCGGTGCCGATACATGAGAAGCCAGGTTATGACGCCGAGAATCACGAACCAGACGAACTGCATCGGGACACCGAACCATCGACCGACCAAGAGACGTCCGACGGCGGCCTTTTGAGACTCGAGCAAGGTGTAACTCCTGCCGTTGACCAGCACGAGCGTGAGCCCTCGGTAGAGGTACCACGTGCCGATCGTGACGACCAACGACGGAATGCCCAGCACCGTGACGAAAAAGCCGTTCACCAGCCCGGCGGCGGCGCCGACGGCGATCGCGGCGATCAAGCCGAGGGTGACGTCGTGCGTCGCGTGCTCGACGCCAATGTAACCCGTCATACCGAGGGCGAAGACGGACGCGAACGACAAGTCGATGTCACCCGTGACGACGAGCATTGTCAAGGGGAGCGACATCAGACCGAAGTACGGCACGGTTTGCGCGTACGAGACGTAGATGCGTCCGTGCAAGAACGTGTTTGGCGCGAGGATGGTGAAGATAATCCACACGAGCAGCAGTGCTGCCGTGATGCCAATCTGCGAAGACCAGGTGATCGCGAAGCTCCGAGGTGTCCAACGGCGCCGTCGCTGGCCCGGTGGCACGAGTCGCTCCAACGTCGCGCTCATGCGATGCCTCCAGAACGAGCGGGGCGTTCGGGTTCGGTGAAACGGCCGGTCGCCGCGACCTCGCGCATGATGGTGGTCACTTCATCGAGCGTGTAGCGGGTGGTCGGGAACTCGCCGGCGACTCGACCGCGGTCGATCATCACGATCCGATCGGCGATCGAGTAGACGTGGAAGATGTTGTGGTCGATGAAGATGGCGGATTTGCCCTTCGCCTTAATGTCGCGGACGAAGTTCAGGCACTTCTCGGTCTCGCTCAACGACAGACCCATCGTCGGCTCGTCGAGGATGATGATGTTCGCCTCGAAGTGAAGCGCACGGACGATCGCGAGGCCTTGGCGCTCGCCACCGGACAGCCCGGTGACCGGCGTGTCTGGGGTGAGAATTGCCGACGTGAATCCCATCGACTCTTGCATGAGGTCGGCGGTGATGTGACGCATCTTTGCGACGTCGAGCAGCCCGCCCCGCCGAGTAATCGGCCGACCCATGAAGATGTTGCGCCACAACGACTGTTGGTCGGCGAGCGCCCGTTCCTGGTAGACGGTCTCGACGCCCAGCGTCCGAGCCTGCCGCACCGTCAGGTTGTCGACCTTGTTGCCGTGGAACAGCACTTCGCCGGTGTCGGGCTGGTGATACCCCGTGATGATTTTGATGAGTGTTGACTTGCCTGCGCCGTTGTCGCCCACGAGTCCAAGGACCTCGCCGGTGGCCAGCGTAAGGCTGATGTCGTGCAGCGCGTGCACGCCGCCGAACGACTTGGAGACGTGACGCAACTCAAGGACGTTGGTAGCTGTGTCTGCCATGTTCATATTCGTGTCGGGGGCCATATTCGTGTCGGGGGCCATCTTCGTGTCGGGGGTCAGATTCGTGCTGGGCGTCGGGGGTGGGCGGCCCGGGGGGCG
>JAICLV010000066.1 GCA_025925185.1 Acidothermaceae bacterium | reverse complement strand
GAGGACCTTTTCTCGGCCATCCAGGAGCTGACAAAAGGGCGGACGACGACGGCGCCGGATCGTCACACGGGCGAGGGGATCTTCTTCACGAGCAAGGCGGTCGACTTCTTCACTCTTTCCTCTGCCGGACTGCAGTGGACGGTCGACAACCTTCGCGACGACCAAGCCGTCGGTGTGTCGACGGTCACCAAAGGAACGCGGGTCGTGTGTGAGATCGACCCCAATAGCGAGCGCGAGTTGCGTGATGTCTTCGCGCGATTCACCGATGACGACTTTGACTTTTCAAAGTCACGCACGGTCGTGCGTCTCTTCGGTCTCGGCGTCAGATTCGTCTCGCGGAGCGAGGCCAAGCGGTTGCTACACGGACTCGAGCGATTCAAGGAGGTGGAGGTCGACTTCACGGGTGTGCAAGAAGTGGGCCAGGGATTCGTCGACGAGCTTGTGCGGGTATGGCCGAGCCAACACCCCGGCACCGTCATCAAGCCGACCGGCATGAACGACGCCGTCGACTTCATGTTGAAGCGCGGTTTGCCGCAGTCGTCGCAGAGCTAACCTGTGCAAGCGGCGTTCAGCTGCAATCGCACGAGATTGCCCACGACGGCGTACGCGCGACCTTCAACGGAACTCACCGGCCCTTGGACCGTGAGCCATTCCTCGAGGATGTCGCCAGACTTCGGGTCGACGCAGAACAGTCCCTCATCGCCACCGCTGCGCACCCAGAGCACATTTTTGCCGGGCCACAGAATCGCGCCTGGGCCGACTCGATCGTTGACCGGGCTCGATCCGACCGCCTGCAACGTGGTCGCGTCGAGGTGGTCGATCCGACGTTCGTCGCCACTGGTGAATCCGCCGATCCAGACCTGGCCGCCAACTACCGCGAGTCCGGTCTTGCCCAGGTTCAGGATCGGGCCAGCCGTGGTCACCGCGTGCGTCCGGGCGTCGACGGCACTCACCGCGGTGCCGTCAAGGCCTTTGCTGGCGGGAGTGGTCGCCACCATCGTGCCGACGAGCACCCGGTGGCGCGCTGGGTCCGCGGCCACCGAATACGTCTGGCCGTCGATGACCTTGGTTGCGGCGCTCCAATCCCTCGTAGCTGAGGGCAGCACGTAGAGGCCTTCTTCGGAGGCGATCCACAGCTCGCCGTCGATCGCTGCCGCGCTGAAAAACTGCAACCCAGAGTTGAAGGTCGCCAGCACGTGCAGCGACTTCGCGTCGTAGAGGCGCACCTGACCGAGGTTTTGCGACCACACCCATAGCTGCTCGCCGTCGATGGCCATGCCGCTCGGTGTGCCTGCCGGCCCCGCGGCGGTCGCCACCAGGTGGTCGCCAGCGGCGTCGAGCTTCGTGACGTCGGTCGTCAGGATGTAGAGCCCGGAGGACGTGGCGATCGTGTCCATTGCCGCGTACCACTTGTCGCCGATCTCGACCGGAGCGCCCTCGGTTCCGTGCCGCGGGTCGACGCTTGTCGGCGCCGGTCCTGCTGGCGCGACGGGCTGACGCGCCGGCCGGCTGACCGCCAGCGTCGTCGCAACGGCGGCTACCGCCACGACCGCCAGTGCCGCGCCGCCCACGGCGAACTGCCGGCGGCGGCGCTCGGTAGCGCGGCGTCGAACCCCTTCGTAAAAGGCAGGCGGCGGGTCGAGGCGGCGCCTGGTGTCGGCCACCGTGTCGCGCAGCAGTTCTTCGACGTCTCTCATGACCGGGCGTTCTCCTTCTCCACGATCTGGCGAAGTCGCAACAACCCTTTGGCCGCTTGGCTTTTCACGGTGCCGCGGCTACAGCCGAGCACCTCGGCGATGTCCGCCTCCGACAGGTCTTCGTAGTAACGCAGCACCAGCACCGCGCGCTGCTTCGGCGGCAGCTCGGAGAGCGCCGACCACATTGCGTCCCGCTCGTCCAGGTCGTGCTCCGGACGCGCCGCGTCCGCGTCGTCCGCGTCGTTGGTGATGAAGTCGCGCGGCTGCTCGCGCCACGGACGGCGGCGCAGCGCGTTGAGGTGGGTGGTCACGATCGCGCGGCGGACGTAGCCCTCGGGGTTGTCCTTGCGCCGCACCCGCGACCATCCCGACGCGGTGCGGGCGAGCGCGGTCTGAACGACGTCTTCGGCGGTGTGCGGGTCGCCGGTGAGCACATGCGCGAACCACAGCAGCGACGGCGACCGGGCGGCCACGAACGCCCGGAAGTCCGCCTCGTCGGCAGGCTTCATGATCGCGCCCGCTCGCCCATGTTCATAAGGACACGGTCTCGCGCCAACCGGTTGCCCGGGAGTCTTGGACGATCGCGAGGGCGCGGCACGCGGCCGGGCCAGCCGATCTGGCAGAATGGCGGGCCGTACACCGGAACAACCGGCCTGCGACGAGCCCTCTACCTCGGCGCCGGGTCGCGTCCCCGGGCCACCTGAGTCCGCATCCCCACTCGGTCGACGGCGCGCCCACCGGTTTAAAACCAAGAGCTGGAGTTACCCGACCCGTGGCAGTCAAGATCAAGCTCATGCGCCTGGGCAAAATGCGCGCGCCCTACTACCGCATCGTCGTCGCCGACGCGCGCACCAAGCGCGACGGCCGCGCGATCGAGGAGATCGGCAAGTACCACCCGAAGGAGGACCCATCCTTCATCGAGGTGAACGGTGAGCGCGCCGCCTACTGGCTGAGCGTGGGCGCGCAGCCGACCGAGGCGGTCACCGCGATCCTCAAGGTCACCGGCGACTGGCAGAAGTTCAAGGGCGAGGCCGCCCCGCCGGCGATGAAGGTCGCCGCGCCGAAGGCCGACAAGAAGGCGATGTTCGAGGCCGCCGCCAAGGAGAGCGCGGGCGAGCCGACCGCCGAGGCGACCACCCCGAAGAAGCGGCCCGCGAAGAAGACCGCGGATGAAGCGCCGGCCGATTCCGCTGAGCCGCGCGTCGAGGACACGCCCGCCGCGACGTCGGAGCAGACCGCGTCGGCGGGCGAGACCAGCCAGGCCGAGGGCGACACGCCAGCCGCTGACACCGCCGACCAGCCCGAAGCGCAGGCGTGACCCGTGCCGACGCTCGAGACTGACGTCCTCGAAGAGGCCCTTGAGCATCTGGTCAAGGGCATCGTGACCCACCCCGACGACGTCACGGTCCGCGCCCGCTCGCAGCGGCGCGGCCAGGTGCTCGAGGTGCGGGTGCACCCCGAGGACCTCGGCAAGGTCATCGGTCGCGCGGGTCGCACCGCGAAGGCGTTCCGCACCGTGATGTCGGCGCTCGGCGGCTCGTCGGTGCGGGTCGACCTGGTCGACGTCGACGGCGGTCGCTGAGCGCGCCGCAGGCGCCGAGCATGCAACTGGTCGTCGGCCGCATCGGCCG
This sequence comes from Acidothermaceae bacterium, assembly GCA_025925185.1. The sequence goes on along the minus strand of JAICLV010000066.1, from coordinate 9,053 downwards.
GGCCCACGGCATCAAAGGCGAGATCGGGGTCGAGGTGCGCACCGACGATCCCGGCCTTCGCTTCGCCGACGGCGCGCAACTGCTCACCGATCCGCCCGAGCGCGGCCCGCTCACCGTCGTCGAGACCAGGTGGCACTCGGGCCGGCTGCTCGTGCGCTTCAAGGACGTCGACGACCGCACCGCCGCCGAGGGCTTGCGCGCCACGATGCTCGTCGTCGAGGTCGACGAGGCGGCCCGCCCCGATGATCCCGACGAGTTCTACGACCACCAGCTGGTGGGGCTGACCGTCGTCACCACGGCCGGCGGAGCCGTCGGCGAGGTCGTCGACGTGCTGCATCTCCCGGGGCAGGATGTGCTTGCGATCAAGCGCGCCGACGGCGCCGAGGTACTGGTGCCGTTCGTGAAAGAGCTGGTGCCGACCGTCGACCTCGACGCGAAGGTTGTCACCGTCGAGCCGCGGCCGGGATTGCTCGATCCGGAGGCTGCCGATGAAGGCTGACCGCATTACCGCGGAAGAAGTTCGTCGCCCTGGCGCTGAGAGTTTCCGGGTAAGCGCGTCGGCCGATCAGGGTGCAGCCGATGCGCGTTGACATCGTCACGATCTTCCCGGCGTACTTCGCGCCGCTTGAGCTGTCATTGATCGGCAAGGCGCGCGAGCGCGGGCTTCTCGACGTCCGGATTCACGATCTGCGCGACTTCACCCGCGACGTGCACCGCACTGTCGACGACACCCCGTACGGCGGTGGTCCTGGCATGGTCATGCGGCCCGAACCGTGGGGCGAGGCGCTCGATGCGCTTTTTTCGGACGGCGGGGACACGTCCGAGCCGCCGCTGCTCGTCGTGCCCACGCCGTCCGGAGGGCTGTTCACCCAGGCGCGAGCCCACGAGTACGCGGCGCTGCCCCGGCTGGCCTTCGCGTGCGGTCGCTACGAGGGCATCGACTACCGGGTGGTCGAGCACGCGCGCACCCGGACCCGCGTCGACGAGATTTCGATCGGCGACTACGTGCTCGGCGGGGGAGAGGCGGCCGCTCTTGTCGTCTTGGAGGCGGTGATCCGGCTGTTGCCCGGCGTGGTGGGCAACGCGGAGTCGCTGGTCGAGGAGTCGCACGCGGCCGGGCTGCTCGAGGGGCCCGCGTACACCAAGCCGCCGCGCTGGCGGGGGCTCGACGTTCCCGAGGTCCTCTTGTCGGGCAACCATGCGGCGATCGCGGCGTGGCGCCGACAGCAGTCGGAGCAGCGCACGCGCGAGCGTCGTCCTGACTTATTGACCGAGCCCCAGCCGGAGCCCATTCGGCCCGACGGTGGGGCTGTGGCAGACTAGAGCGGTTGCCCGCGCGGTCGCGGGCCGACCCATTCAACGAGCAGCCCCTCACCAGGCAGGACCACATCGCCATGCACAGTCTCGACACGCTCGACGCCGCCTCGCTGCGTTCCGACGTCCCCGACTTCCGGCCTGGTGACACGTTGAAGGTGCACGTCCGGGTCGTCGAGGGAAACCGCTCCCGCGTGCAGGTCTTCCAGGGAGTCGTGATCCGCCGCCAGGGCGGCGGTGTGCGCGAGACGTTCACGGTTCGCAAGGTCAGCTTCGGCGTCGGTGTTGAGCGCACCTTCCCCGTGCACACCCCGGCCGTCGACAAGATCGAGGTCGTCATGCGCGGCGACGTCCGGCGAGCCAAGCTGTACTACCTGCGCGAGCTGCGCGGCAAGAAGGCCAAGATCCGCGAGAAGCGCGAGACACGCGACACCGCGGCCGCCAACTGACCGCCCGCTCGCGCGTGAGCGCAGCACCGAGCCCGCGATGATCGACGAGCCGGTCCGCCCGCCGGCCGAGGTCTTTACCGAGCCGCCCCCCGAGGACCCTGCCGCGACGGCGTCCGAGAACGACCGTGCGGCCGACACCGCGCCCGACACCGCGCCCGACACCGCGCCCGACACCGCGCCCGACAACGGCGCTGTCGAGCCTGAACGCCCGCGCCGTGGCACCCATCGCCGCCGACGGGCGAAAAAACCACGCAAGCAGCGTCCGTTCTTACTTGAGGTCCTCGTGCTGCTGTGCGTCGCATTCGGCATCGCGCTGCTCGTGCACACGTTCTTGTTCCAGGCGTTCTACATCCCGTCCGGCTCGATGGAGAACACGCTGCACGTCGGCGACCGGGTGCTGGTCAACCGGCTTTCATACGAGGTCGGGCACGTGCAACGTGGCCAGATCGTGGTCTTCAACGGCGAGGACTCCTGGACCCCCGAGGTCACCACGTCGCCGGCGTCCAACCCGGTGACCGGCGCGCTGCGCGACGTCGGCAGCTTCCTCGGCTTCGCGCCCGCGGGTGAGAAGGACTTCATCAAGCGGGTGATCGGCGTCCCCGGCGACCACGTCACCTGCTGTGACGCGCAGGGCCGCATCAAGGTCAATGGCAAGGCGCTCGACGAGACATACCTCGCCTCGGGCACCCCCGCCGTGGGCACGACCACCGAGGTCAACAGCGCGCGGCACTTCGACATCACGGTGCCGCCTGGCCGGCTGTGGGTCGAGGGCGACCACCGCGACGACTCCGCCGACTCCCGCTCGCACACCGGCGACCCGGGCGGCGGCACGATCCCCGAGAGCAAGGTCATCGGACGCGCGTTCGTCATCGTGTGGCCGATTGGGCATTGGCGCGGTCTTGGCATCCCGTCGGCGTTCCACGGCGTGCCTGCGAGCGTGTCCGGCGCCGCGGCGGTGGGATTCCCGTACGGCGTCGGCACTTTGGCGGTGTTGCCGGTCGGGCTGTGGCGGGCGCGCAAGCGCAGCCGACACCGCTCGCGGCGGGTCGTCACGACGTAGGCTGCTGCGATGCCCGCCGCGAAAGCGCCAGCGCGCAAGAAGCCGCGCAACCTCTACGCCTACGAGCGCACGCTGATCAAGGCCGGGCTCGACCCGGTCGCAGGCGCCGACGAGGCTGGTCGCGGCGCGTGCGCCGGCCCCCTCGTGGTCGGGGCGTGTGTCCTTGCTCCCGGACGACGGGGGGTCGTGCCCGAGCTCGCCGACTCCAAGCTGCTCACGCCCGCAGCGCGGGAGCGGGTCTACGCGCAAGTGGTCGAGCGGGCGGTCGCGTGGTCGGCGGTGATCATCTCAGCCGCCGACGTCGACCGCATCGGGCTGCACAAGGCGAACATCGAGGGCATGCGGCGGGCGATCGCCGGGCTGACCATCCGGCCGGCGTACGTGCTCACCGACGGTTTCCCGGTCGCCGGGATCGGCGCCCCCGGCCTCGCGGTCTGGAAGGGCGACCGGGTGGCGGCGTGCATCGCCGCGGCGTCCGTGATCGCGAAGGTCACCCGAGACCGGCTGATGGTGGCGATGCACGACGAGTTCCCGGCGTACGGCTTCGACGAGCACAAGGGCTACGTCACGCCCGACCACCAGCAGGCGCTGCGGCGTCATGGTCCGTGCGGGCAGCACCGGCGGTCCTTCGTCAACGTGCGGGTGGCCGGGGGCATGATCGAGTTGACCCGTCTCGCCGGGGCCGAAATGAGCGACAATGCTGGTGTGACCGACGACCCGCCTGGCGCCGAGCTGCCCGCCGAGTTGATCGAGCTCCCGGTGGAGGTTTAGTGAGCGCCGAGGATCTTGAGAACTACGAGACCGACATGGAGCTGCAGCTCTATCGCGAGTACCGCGACGTCGTCGGCCTCTTCAAGTACGTCATCGAGACCGAGCGCCGGTTCTACCTGACGAACGAGTACGCGCTCGACGTGCGCAACGCCGGTGGCGAGGTGTTCTTCGAGGTGTCGATGTCAGACGCGTGGGTCTGGGACATGTACCGCCCGCAGCGGCTGGTCAAGAACGTCAAGGTCGTCACGTTCAAAGACGTCAACGTCGAGGAGCTCGCCAAGAGCGACCTGCAAATTCCCGACGGCTCCTGACATCCACAGCTCTCGGTTCGGCCCTCCACAGCGAGGCCTGTGACGGCGTGTTCGCCCCTCGCACTTCGGCAGGCTCGTTGCCGGAGGTGGTGTCGTGGTGGCGGTCGACGCAGATCGGACGACGCGAGGCGGTGACGGCTCGCGGCGTGACAGCGCGCGGGTCGCGCTTGGGAGGTACGGCGAGAACCTCGCTGCCCGGCATCTAGTCGATGCCGGGTTCTCCTTGCTGGCGCGGAATTGGCGCTGTCGCGAAGGCGAGATCGACATCGTCGCGCGTGACGGCGACGTCCTGGTCGTGTGCGAGGTGAAGACCCGGCGTGACGTCGCCTTCGGCACCCCGCTCGACGCGGTTACACCGGCGAAGGCCGCCCGGCTGCGCCGGCTCGCCGCGCGCTGGCTGGCCGCCACCCGGGAGGCGCGCGCGGTCGACGGCGGCGGGTTCGCCGACATCCGCTTCGACGTGGTGGCGGTGCTGCTGCCGCGCGCGGGCGCGCCCCTCGTCGAGCACCTGCGCGGGGCGTTTTGATGGCGCTCGCCCGCGCCTGGTCGGTGGCGCTCACCGGCGTGCGCGGCCAGGTGGTGGAAGTCGAGGCCGACCTCGCGCAGGGCATCCCGGGCTTGACGATCGTCGGGCTGCCCGACGCGGCCCTGTCGGAGTCGCGCGACCGGGTGCGCGCCGCGATCCAAAACTCCGGCGAGGACTGGCCGCAAAAGCGCATCACGCTGGGGCTTTCCCCCGCGACCTTGCCCAAGCACGGCTCCGGCTTCGACCTGTCGATGGCCGCGGCGATCCTGTGCGCGGCGGGCCGTGTCCCGCCGTCCGCGCTGCACGACCTGGTGCTTTTCGGTGAGCTCGGCCTCGACGGCAAAGTGCGGCCGATCCGCGGCGTGCTGCCTGCGACGCTGGCCGCCTCGCGCGGCGGGTTCTCGCGGGTCGCGGTGCCGACCGGCAACGCGGCGGAGGCGCGGCTCATCGCCGACGTGGAGGTGTGGCCTGTCGGGTCGCTCGGCGACCTCCTCGCGGCGCTGCGGCGGGGGGAGCCGCCTTCCGAGGAAGAGATTGTCGACCTGGCCAGCGTCGTCGCCGCCCGCGAACTGTCTTCGGCCGTTGACGTGGCCGACCTCGCCGACGTGCTCGGCCAGCCCACCGGGCGGCGCGCGGTCGAGGTGGCGGCGGCCGGGTCGCACCACACCTTGTTGCTCGGCGATCCCGGCACCGGCAAGACGATGCTCGCCGCGCGGTTGCCCGGCTTGCTGCCGAAGCTGGACTACGAGGCCGCGCTCGAGGTGACGGCGGTGCACTCTGTCGCCGGCGTGCTGCCCGCGCAATGTCCGTTGATCACCCGGCCGCCGTTTCGCGACCCGCATCACACGACGACGGTCGCGGCGCTCGTCGGCGGCGGCAGCGGCATGGCCCGCCCGGGGCAGGCGTCGCTCGCCCACCAGGGCGTGCTCTTCCTCGACGAGGCCCCCGAGTTCGCTTCGGGTGTGCTCGACGCGCTGCGGCAGCCGCTGGAGTCCGGACACGTGACCATCGCGCGATCGGGTGGCGTCGCGCAGTTCCCCGCTCGGTTCTTGCTCGTGCTGGCGGCGAATCCATGCGGTTGCGCGACGGCCGGCACACCGACGTCGTGCACCTGTTCGCCGCTCATGCGGCGGCGCTACCTGGCCAAGCTGTCAGGCCCGTTGCTCGACCGGGTCGACCTGCAGGTGCGGATGGACCCGGTCAGCCGCGCGGACCTGCTGGCTGATCGCGCGAACGTCGAGCCGACCGAGGTGGTCGCGGCGCGGGTGTCGGCCGCGCGCGATCGCGCGGCGCGCCGCTTCGCGCGGACGCCGTGGCGCACGAACAGCGAGATCCCAGGTCGCGAGTTGCGTGGCTGCTTCGCGCCCGGTCGCGCCGCGATGAAGGCCGCCGAGCGCGCGCTCGACCTCGGCCGGCTCTCGGCGCGCGGCCTCGACCGGGTGCTGCGAGTCGCCTGGACCCTCGCCGACCTCGCGGAAGTCGACCGGCCCGGCGCCGACGAGGTCGACGAGGCGCTGTACCTGCGGACGGGGGTGGCCGCGTGACGGGGGGCGATCTCGGCGAGCGCCGCGCGCGGGCCCTGCTGTCGCGCATCGCCGAGCCCGATCCCGAGTTGTCGCGCAAGGTGGTGGCCGACGGCGCGGTTTCGGCGGTGCGCGGGTTGCGCGACGGCACGCTGAAGGTGAAAAACGTGCTGCACTGGCAAGCCCGGGTGGCTGGCGCGCGTCCGGAGCGAGACCTGGAGGCGGCACGCGCGTGCGGTGCGCGATTCATCGTGCCGGGCGACGACGAGTGGCCGTCGACGCTCGACGAGCTGGCATACCTAGAAGGCGATTACGCGTCGGTGCCGTACGGGCTTTGGGTGCGCGGCGAGCTGGATTTGCCCGCCGCGTGCGCGCGCTCCGTTGCGATCGTGGGGGCGCGCGCGTCGACCGCGTACGGCGAGTACGTCGCCGCGGAGTTCGCCCTCGGCGCTGTCGAGCGCGGCTGGACCGTGGTCAGTGGCGGCGCGTACGGCATCGACGGGGCGGCGCATCGTGGAGCGATCAGTGGCGACGGGGTCACCATCGCGGTGCTCGCGTGCGGCGTCGACGTCGCCTACCCGCGCGGGCATTCGGCGCTGATCGAACGCATCGGCGCGGCGGGGTTGGTGATCAGCGAATGGCCGCCTGGCTGCGCTCCGATGCGCCATCGGTTCTTGGTGCGAAATCGGGTCATCGCCGCGCTGACCGCGGGCACGGTCGTCGTCGAGGCGGCCTCGCGCAGCGGCTCGCTGAGCACCGCCAACCGCGCCCGCGACCTCGGGCGTCACGTCATGTCGGTGCCCGGGCCGATCACGTCCGCGATGTCGGCCGGAACCAACGGCCTGCTCAAGCAACCGTGGGCGTCGTGCGTCACTAGCGCGGCCGACGTCATCGAGCTGATCGGGGCGATGGGCGACGACCTCGCGCCGCTGCCGGAGGTGCGCCACGATCCGCGCGACGAGCTTGACCCGGTGTCGCGCCGGGTGCTCGACGCGGTACCGGTGCGGACGCCGGTCGGACCCGCGCGCATCGCCAGCGCCGCCGGCGTCGAGTTGCGGCAGGTGACCCGCTGCCTCGGAGCCCTCGCCGCCCGCGGCCTGGTGATGCGCACCGACGTCGGCTGGCGGCTGCCGCCGACGCGGCGGCCGGACTGAGGCGTGGCGGTGCTTGACCCGGACGACGTGGGCGGCGAGCGTGGCGGACGTGGGTGCGAACGTCGAGGCTGGCTCGGCTGGCTCGGCTGGCTCGGCTGGCTCGGCTGGCTCGGCTGGCTCGGCTGGCTCGGCCGCGGCGGCGGAGGCGGCCGCGCCGGCCCTGTCCCCGGCCTTGCCGCCCGCGCCGGCCGTGTCCCCGGCCTTGCCGCCCGCGCTCGCGGACGCGTTGGCGGCGTTCGACCAGCACATCGCCTTGGAGCGTGGGCTGTCGCCCAATACCGCCCGGGCGTACCGCACCGATGTCGAGAGCCTGCTCGATCACGCGGCGCGCCTCGGCGCGACGGCCCCGGACAGCATCGGCATCGCGACGCTTCGCAGTTGGTTGGCCAAACTGACGACGTCGGGAAAGGCGCGGACGACGATCGCCCGCAGGGCGTCGTCCGCTCGCGTTTTCACCGCCTTTTGCGCAAAGCGCGGCTGGTTGGCGCCCGACCCGGGGCTGACGCTCGCGACGCCGAAGGCGCCCCGCGCGCTGCCCGAGGTGTTGTCGGTGCGGCAAGCGGCGAGGCTGCTCGAACCGGTGCAGGCGGGTGACGAGCCCGCGGACGACGAGCCGGTGGCGCGGGCGGTGGCGTTGCGCGACGCGGCGATGCTGGAGGTGCTGTACGCGACCGGGATTCGCGTGGGCGAGCTCGTCGGGCTGGACGTCGACGACGTCGACCAGGGGCGACGGGTGGTGCGGGTGTTCGGCAAGGGCGGCAAGGAGCGTTCGGTGCCGCTCGGCGTGCCTGCGGTGAAGGCGGTCGGGCGGTGGGTCGATGCGGGGCGTTCGGCGCTGGCGGGCCCGGTCAGCGGCTCGGCGCTGTTCCTCGGGACGCGAGGTGGCCGGATCGATCAGCGGGCCGTCCGGCGGCTGGTCCACGCCCGGTTGGCCGGTGTCGACGGCGCGCCTGATCTTGGTCCGCACGGGCTGCGGCACAGCGCCGCAACCCACCTGTTGGAGGGCGGCGCGGACCTAAGAACCGTCCAAGAGATACTCGGTCACGCTACGCTCGCAACCACACAGATCTACACGCACGTATCCGTCGAGCGACTGAGGGCTACTTATGACCGCGCGCACCCCAGAGCCTGAGCGCTCCGGCGTGCTAGCCAGCACAGCAGATCACGAGACCGCGAAGTTGGAGGCCGCGAAGTTGGAGGCCGAGGCGGCGAAACTCGACGCCGAGACCGCGCTTCGCGAGCTGTGGCACGAGTTCAAGGCTACCGGCGAAGGCCAACTGCGCGAACGCTTGATCTTGCATTACTCGCCGCTGGTGAAGTACGTCGCGGGTCGGGTGGGCGTGGGTCTGCCGCCGAACATCGAGCAAGCAGACCTCGTGTCGTACGGCATCTTCGGCTTGATCGACGCCATCGAGAAGTTCGACCTCGACCGCGCGATCAAGTTCGAGACGTACGCGATCAGCCGCATCAAAGGCGCGATCATCGACGAGCTGCGCGCGATCGACTGGATCCCGCGCTCAGTGCGTTACAAGGCGCGCGAGGTCGAGAAGGCGTACGCCGCGCTCGAGTCGAAACTGCATCGCACCCCGACCGAGGCGGAGGTCGCCGGCGAGCTCGGCATCAGCCTCGACGAGTTACACACCATTTTCAGCCAGGTCTCGTTCGTCAACGTCATCGCGCTCGACGAGTTGCTCAACGTCGGCGGCGAGCGTGGCGACAAACTGTCGCTGGTCGACACACTCGAAGACACCAAAGCCGAAGACCCGGTCGAGGCCTTCGAGACCGAGGAGACCAAGTTCCTGCTCTCGCGCGCGATCAACACGCTGCCCGAGCGCGAGAAGATCGTCGTCACGTTGTACTACTACGAGGGCTTGACGCTGGCCGAAATTGGCCAGGTGCTCGGTGTCACCGAGAGCCGCATCTGCCAGATGCACACCAAGGCGGT
>JAICLV010000045.1 GCA_025925185.1 Acidothermaceae bacterium | reverse complement strand
GGCGGCTGATGGTCGACGGGTCGAGCTGCACCGCGCTCGCGAGGTCGGACAACCTCATCGAGCCGTGCTCGGCGAGCTGGCCGAGCAGCACCAGGCCGGATTTGTCGCAGCTGCTGTGCACCCGCACGCTGCGCAGCCGGTGCGCGCGACGCACGACGGTGTAGAGCGCTTCGACCAGCGCGGGCAGCGCAGGCAGCGCCGGCGCCTGCTGCGACTTCCCACTTGCTTGCACCATACAAGTATCGGCAGGGGTGGCCCTGAACTCAAATTGATTCCCTCGCTTCCGCCGCCGGAACTGACTTGGACTTGTCTGCGGGCGTTGCGATGATTTCGGCTTGCCCTGTTCGTCGTCTGACTGAATGCCCTCGCCGATCAAGGAGATTTCGCATGTCCAAGCTGGTGGCCCGCGGCGCGTCCGGCCCGCCGGGCGTGGCCTCGTCTGGCCTGGCCGTTGAGACGCACGGGCTGGTCAAGCGCTACAAGGGTCGCGACGGCGTCGTCGAGGCCGTGTGCGGCGTCGACCTGCACGTCGAGGCCGGTGAGGTGTTCGGCTTTCTCGGCCCGAACGGCGCCGGCAAGTCGACCACGGTGCGCATGCTCACGACGCTGCTCTCGATCACGTCCGGCACGGCGCGGGTCGCCGGGGTCGACATCGCGGCATCACCAGACGAGGCGCGGCTGCGCATGGGGGTGGCGCTCCAAGAGGCCGGGCTCGACCCTCGCCAGACGGGGCGCGAGCTGCTCGTCTTGCAGTGCCGGTTGTTCGACATGGGCCCGGACGACGCCGCTTCGCGGGCGCAGCAGCTGCTCGAGCTGGTCGACCTCACCGACGCGGCCGACCGCCGGATCAAGGGCTACTCGGGCGGCATGAAGCGGCGCCTCGACCTCGCTTCCGCGTTGGTGCACGAGCCACAGGTGCTGTTCCTCGACGAGCCGACGACCGGCCTCGACCCGGCGAGCCGGCTCGTGGTGTGGGAGGAGGTGCGCCGTATCAACGGGCGCGGTACCACGGTGTTCTTGACGACGCAGTACCTCGAGGAGGCCGACCAGTTGTGCGACCGCATCGCGATCATCGACGGCGGGCGCATCGTGCGCGAGGGCACGCCGTCCGCGCTGAAGGCTGAGCTGCGCGGGAGGCTCGGCCTCGACTACGAGCCGAGCCTCGACGACGTCTTTCTCGACGCGACCGGCCGCACCCGCGAGCGCGTCGCGGGCGTCGTGCGGGAGGTGGGGGTGTGAGCTACACCTGGATCCTGGGTCGGCGCGCGCTGCGCGAGGCGTTGCGCACGCCCGAGGCACTGGTGCCGACGGTGCTGATCCCCATCTTCTTCCTGGTGGTCAACCTCGGGCAGGCCGGCAAGATCTTCCCGTCGTCCACGACCGGCTTCTTGAACGGCCAGAACTACGCGGCGTTCCAGCTGCCGAGCTCGATGCTGCTGGCCGCGTCGTTCGGCACCGCCGCGTTCTTCTTGGTCGAAGACATCGAGGGCGGCTACTTCGACAAGTTGCGCAGCTCGCCGGCGCCGCGCACCTCGCTGGTGCTTGGGCGGCTGGTCGCCGAACTGGTCAAGGGGCTCGCCATCGCGGCCGTGTTGGTGCTGCTCGCGTTGCCGTTCGGCATCCACCTCGCGAGCGGGTTCGTCGGGGTCCTGTTGCTGATCGCGCATACGGCGCTGTGGGCCGTCGTCTACGTCGGCTTCATGCAGCTGATCGCTCTGAAGACCCGCAGCGCCGCGGCCACGAACTCCGGCGGGCTCATCTTCTTCCCGCTGCTGTTCTTGACGCCGAACTTCGTGCCACGCCACCTGCTGACCCGGCCGATGGAGATCGCCGCGACCTTCAACCCGGTGACGTACGTGATGGAGGCGCTGCGCTCGCTGATCCTGCAAGACCTGGTGTGGGGCCGGTTGCTCGCCGGCTTCGGCGTGGTCGGCGCTCTCGGCGTCGTGATGGTGCTGCTGAACCTGCGGCTGATCCGCCACTACGACTGATTTCGGCCGCCGTCAGGATCGACCGGTGCCCGCGCGGGCGTTCAGTCGCCGGTTACCTCGGCGTGAAACGCGACCAACTCCTCCGCTACCCGCTCCGGGCGCTCCTCGGGCAGCAGGTGCCCGGCGCCCGCCACCGGCACCCAGGCGGCCGACGGTAACTCGGCCGCCACCCGGCGTCCGTAGGGCAGGCTGTGCACCCGGTCCTCCGCCCCCCACAGCACCAGCGCCGGCGGTGGCGCCGCCCGGACGATGTTCCACGCCGCCTCGACCGCGACCATGTCGACAGCGGTCGCGAAGTGCACCACGCCGCGCGCGGCGCCCGGCGCGCGCAACGCCGCGACGTGCCGGTCGAGCGGACGGTCCGCCAGCGCCTCGCTGCCTCGGCCGACCGCCGCAGCGAGCACCCGCTCGGCCAGCTGCGGCACGAGCGGCAACGCCCGCGCGCACACCGACCGCACGCCTGGCACGAGCATCGGCAAGGCGCCGGCCACCGGCCACGCGTCGGCGTGCAGTGGCGCGTCGAGCAGGGCCAGCCCGGCGACCCGCCCGGCGTCGAGCGCGGCCAGGTGCACCGCCACCGCGCCGCCCAGGCCGTGGCCGGCCACGACGACCCGGTCGAGGCCGAGCCCCGAGAGCAGGCCGGCGAGCAGGCGCGCCTGGGTCGGCAGGTCTATCCGTCGTCCGGTGCGCTCGGAGCCGCCGAGTTGCACGAGGTCCGGCGCGACGACGAACAGGTCGTCGTCCGAGGCCTTGCACATCTCGGGAGCGACGTCGCGCCACAGCTGCGACGAGGTGGGGAAGCCGTGCAACAACAAGACGGCGGGGACGCCGGACAGCCCGTCGCCCCGGCTGCCCCACGTGGTGACCCGCAACCGGATTCCATCGACGACCTGGTCGGCCAGTTCGGCGTCAAGGCATGAGCGCATGGGTTCATCCTGCACCGAGAAGGAGCGCGGAAACTCCTCCGAATGGGCAAGATTGGCACCATGACCGACGTCTATGAGGCCGCGCTCGGCATTGACGACGCGCGCGCCGCCGCGAAGCTCCTCGAAGGAGTGGCTCGCCGCACCCCGATTGAGAGCTCACGCGCGCTGGCCGCGCTGGTCGGTGGCCCGGTCAGCTTCAAGTGCGAGAACCTGCAGCGCGGCGGCTCCTTCAAGATTCGCGGCGCGTATGTGCGCATCGCGAGGTTGTCGGACGACGAGAGGGCGCGCGGCGTGGTTGCTGCCAGCGCTGGCAACCACGCGCAGGGCGTGGCGCTCGCGGCGTCGTTGCTCGGAACTCATGCCACGGTCTTCATGCCGATCGGCGCGCCGTTACCCAAGGTGGAGGCGACGAAGAGCTACGGCGCGACCGTCGAGTTTTTCGGTCACACGGTCGACGAGGCGTTGCGCAAGGCGAAGGCCGTGGCCGACGAGTCCGGTGCTGTCTTCATCCATCCGTTCGACCATCGCGACATCGTCGTCGGCCAGTCGACGGTCGGGCTCGAGCTCGTCGAGCAGTGCCCCGACGCGCGCACGATTGTGGTCAGCGCAGGCGGCGGCGGGTTGTGCTCGGGTGTCGGGCTGGTGGCGAAAACTCTTGTGCCGCAAGCAAAAGTGGTGGCGGTTCAGGCAGCGCAGGCGGCGGCCTTCCCCGCGTCGATCGTGGCCGGCCGGCCGGTGGCGCTTACCGAGATGTCGACGATGGCCGACGGCATTGCGGTCGGCTGCCCGGGCGACCTCACGCTCGACATGGTGCGGCGATATGTCGACGACGTCGTCACCGTGTCTGAGGAGTCGCTGTCGCGCGCGCTGCTGTTTTGCCTGGAGCGGGCGAAGCTTGTCGTCGAACCGGCTGGCGCCGCCGGGGTGGCCGCGATTCTTGATGCGCCTAAGGCCTTTGAGCCGCCGGTCGTCGTGATCCTGTCCGGAGGCAATGTCGACCCGGTGCTGCTTGTGCGCGTGCTGCGGCACGGCCTGGCCGCTGCAGGTCGGTACCTGTCGTTCCACGTCCGCATCGACGACCACCCTGGAGCACTGGCGAAGCTGCTGCACACTCTTGCCGACGCCGGCGCCAACGTGCTCGACGTCGCCCACGAACGCACCGGGCCCACGCTGCACGTCGACGAGGTCGAGGTGGCGCTGCAGGTCGAGACGCGCGGGTCCGACCACTCCGACGAAGTGCTCGAGCTGCTGCGCTCACACGGATATCGGGTCGCGTTCGTCTAGACGCGGACGCGGAACGTTGGCAAACCCCGACAGCGAAAACCACTGTGGGAAGGCCTTTCGCAAGCTACCGGTGATCTCGAGTTCGCCCGAACGCAACGCGACTGACCAGGGCAGGTCCCCGCGCCAGACCCTTGTCAGCAGCCGAAGCCGGGTTGTGACGCTGACGCCGACGTCGAAACCGGGGTCGGCGTCGCACACGTCCGCGTCGTCCGATGTGATGACGAGCCACCAGTCACGCGCCTTTGCGGGCACGTCGGTGAAGCTGAATCGCACGACCGTGCGCGCCGACGGCGCCACGGAGTGGTTGACGTTGCGGTGCATGTCCCACAGCAGCAGCTTGGGGTCGAGGTCTTCGTCACCTAGCTCGCCGATCCAACGAATGCCCCACGCGCCGAGGGCTTGGACGACGGGGGCGAGCTCTTGACCCGCCGGCGTCAGCACGTATCGCACGTCGTTGCCTTGGCCGACTCGCCGCACGACGCCGGCGCGAATGAGTTGGGTCAGCCGGCGCGAGAGCAACGTCGGCGACATCCGCGGCACGCCGCGCCGCAGCTCGTTGAACCGCGAGCTGCCCGCGACCAACTCGCGCACGACGAGCATCGTCCAGCGCTCGTCGAGCAACTCCATCGCCTTGGCCACCGGGCAGAACTGGTGGTACGTGGTTCCCATGCGCGTACGCTACGACGCCGCACGGCGGCAGTACAGATCTGGTACTAGTGACGGCGTCTTTCGGCTCCTAGCGTCGCCTGGTAGCGAACCGCGAAAAGGAGTTCCCGATGAGCACCACGATCGAGTCAGCCGACCAGGCTCTGAAGGCCAAGCACCGCGCGATGTGGGCGCTTGGCGACTACCCCACCGTCGCCGCCGAGATCATCCCCGAGCTCGGTGCCGTTCTCGTCGAGGCCTGCGGCGTGCGCGCCGGCCAGCGCGTCCTCGACGTCGCGGCCGGCTCTGGAAACGCGGCGATTCCGGCCGCCGCCACCGGTGCGGACGTCGTCGCCTCCGACCTCACACCCGAGATGTTCGAGGCCGGACGACGCGCCGCCGCCGCCCGCGGCGTCGAACTGCAATGGCAGGAGGCGGACGCCGAACACCTGCCGTTCCCTGACGGCGCGTTCGACGTCGTCCTGTCTTGTGTGGGCGCGATGTTCGCGCCGCACCATCAGGACGTGGCCGACGAGATGCTCCGCGTCTGTCGACCCGGCGGCACGATAGGGCTGGTCAGTTGGACGCCGGGCGGGTTCGTCGGGCAGATGTTCGCCGTCATGAAGCCCTACGTCGCGCCACCGCCGCCCGGCGCGCAGCCACCGTTGCTCTGGGGTGACGAGGCACACGCGCGCGGCCTGTTCGGCGATCGGGTCACCGACGTTGCGACGCGGGCTGAAGATGTGCGAGTCGACCGGTTCGGGTCGCCCGAGGAGTTCCCTCAGTACTTCAAGCGCTACTACGGCCCGACGACCGCTGCCTACCGCGGCCTCGCCGACCAGCCGGAGCGGGCGGCCGAGCTCGACCGTGAGCTTGCCGCCCTCGCGCGCCAGCACGGCGCCGGCGCGCGGCCGATGGGCTGGGAATACCTGCGCTTCACCGCCCGCAAGCGCTAGAGGTTGCCGCGGCGCGCCTGCTCGCGCTCGATCGCCTCGAACAGCGCCTTGAAGTTGCCCTTGCCGAAGCCCATCGAGCCGTGCCGCTCGATCAGCTCGAAGAACACCGTCGGGCGGTCCTGCACCGGCTTGGTGAAGATCTGCAGCAGGTAGCCGTCCTCATCGCGGTCGGCCAGGATCCGCAGCGAGCGCAGCTCGTCGAGCGGCACCCGTGTCTCGCCGACCCACTCACCCAGCGTGTCGTAATACGAGTCGGGCGTCTCCAGAAACTCGACACCGGCGGCGCGCATCGACCGCACTGAGTTCACAATGTCGTTAGTCGCGAGTGCGATGTGTTGCACTCCCGGACCGCCGTAGAACTCCAGGTATTCGTCGATCTGCGACTTCTTCTTGCCGACCGCCGGCTCGTTCAGCGGGAACTTCACCTTGCGCGAGCCGTCGGCCACCACCTTCGACATCAGTGCCGAGTACTCGGTTGCGATGTCGTCGCCGACGAACTCCTTCATGTTCGTGAAGCCCATGACCCGGTGGTAGTAGTCGACCCACTCATCCATATGGCCGAGTTCGACGTTGCCAACGCAGTGGTCGACCGCCTGGAAGAACCGTTTCTCCGGCGGCGCCACGATCGGCTGGGTCGCGACGAAGCCGGGCAAGTACGGGCCGTGATAGCGCGAGCGGTCGACCAGCGAGTGCACCGTCTCGCCGTACGTCGCGATAGCCGCTTGGACGACGCTGCCGTGCTCGTCCTCGATCGTGTGCGGCGGCTCAACGCCCCGCGCCCCGGCGGCGGTCGCGTGCGCGTACGCGGCGGGCACGTCCGGCACCTCCAACGCGAGGTCCACCACCCCGTCACCGTGGGCCGCGATGTGGGTAGCCAGCGGGCCGGACGACCGGATCGGCGTGGTGAACACGAACCGCGCGCTGCCGGAGATGAGCACGTAGGTCGCGTGATCGGCGTCGCCGTTTTCCGGGCCGCGGTAGGCCACCGCGCGCATCCCGAAGGCGCTCGAGTAGTAGTGCGCGGCCTGCTTGGCGTTGCCGACGGCGAACACGACGGCGTCCATGCCGGAGACAGGGAAGACGTCGCCGGTGCGCGCAAGGCGCTCAACAGTGGTGGTCATCGCGGGCCTCTCGTCGTCCGAGGGATTTCTTCGAGCATCGGACGGGCGACGTGCGCTAGGCAATAGTGTTCGCTAGCAATAGTCAAGCTGTACAGTTCGGACGACGCGAAGGCGCTCGCGCTAGACAATATGACCACCGCGAGGTCAGGAGGTGGGCATGGACGCGCTCGACGTCCGGCTGGTGGAGCTCTTGCACGATCAGCCACGGATCGGCGTGCTGGAGATTGCCCGCCGGCTCGGTGTGGCCCGCGGCACGGCGCAGGCCCGGCTCGACCGGCTGCTGGTCAGCCACGTGGTGCGCGGCTTCGGTCCCGACGTCGACCCGGCCGCGCTGGGCTACAGGGTGACGGCGTTCGCCACCATCGAGATCCGCCAGGGTCGCGGTCGTGACGTGCAGCAGCACCTGGCGGAGATCCCGCAGGTGTTGGAGGTGCACACGATCACCGGGCCCGGCGACCTGCTCTGCCGGGTCGTCGCGAAGTCGAACGCCGATCTGCAGGCGATCGTCGACCGCGTCGTCGATTTCGACGGCATCGTGCGGACGTCGACCGTCATCGCGCTGTCGACGCCGGTGCCCTACCGCACGCTGCCGCTGGTGCGCGCCGAAGGTCAGCCGGTGTAGGGCTCAGCCGGTGTAGGGCTCAGCCGGTGTAGGGCTCAGCCGGTGTATGGCTTGGCGTCGACGATCTCGACCGACATCGTGTTGCCGTTGGGGAGCGTGTAGCTCGCCGTCTCGCCGACCTTTTTGCCGAAAAGTGCCGCGCCCAAAGGAGAGCTCGGGGAGTAGACGTCGATCGGCTTGCCGCCGTCCTCGCGGGACCCGAGCAGGAAGGTGAGGGTCTCGTCGTCGCCCTCGTAGCGAACGGTCACGACCATGCCTGGCTCGACGACGCCGTCGTCGGGCGGGGCCTCGCCGACCTTCGCGTGGTCGAGCAACTGCCGCAGCTGGCGGATGCGGGCCTCCATCTTGCCCTGCTCTTCTTTCGCCGCGTGATAGCCACCGTTCTCCCGCAGGTCGCCCTCTTCGCGCGCGGATTCGATCTTCTGCGCGATTTCGGTACGTGCTGGACCTGAAAGGCGCTCGTACTCGGCCGTCAGCCGGTCGTACGCCTCCTGGGTCAACCAGGTGACGTTGGCGGTGGTCTCCGTCACGGTGCTCCTCGCGTTGCTTCAGACTCTCGAAAAATGCCGGATCAGCACGATCCGCATTGAGGGTGAACATCAAGGCTACAACCGGTTGGCGTTTCGTGTCGGGGCCTACGCGAACCCGCCCGCCGGGGCGGAGCCAAAATGAGCGGGCCAAAATGAATGGGTGACTATCCGACCGCTGCGGCAGGCTGGGGATTCGTGACCGAACGTTTACGGATGATGGCCGTCCACGCTCACCCGGACGACGAGTCGAGCAAGGGCGCCGCGACGATGGCGCGCTACGTCGACGAGGGCGTCGACGTCCTCGTCGTGACCTTGACCGGGGGCGAGCGCGGCTCGATCCTCAACCCCGCGATGGATCGTCCGGATGTGCTCGCCGATCTGGCGAACATCCGCCGCGCCGAGATGGAAGAGGCCGAGCGGATATTGGGCGTACGCCACTGCTGGCTGGGTTTCGTCGACTCCGGGCTTCCAGAGGGCGACCCGTTGCCGCCGTTGCCCGAGGGGTGCTTCGCGATTCAGCCGATCGAGGTCGCGGCCGCGCCGCTGGTTGAGATCGTGCGTCGCGAGCGGCCGCACGTCATGGTCACCTACGACGAGAACGGCGGGTACCCGCATCCTGATCACGTGATGTGCCACCGCGTCTCGGTCGAGGCGTTCGAGGCCGCCGGCGACCCTGACCGCTACCCCGGCACCGGGGAGCCGTGGCAACCGTTGAAGCTCTACTACCACTGGACTTTCCACCTTGCCCGGATCCAGGCGCTGCACGACGCGATGTTGGCGCGCGGCCTCGAGTCGCCTTACACCGAGCGGTTGGCGGAGTGGGTGGCGAACACTGACGCATCCGTCCAGGCGCATCGTGTCACGACACGCGTTCGGTGTGCCGACTACTTCGGCGTGCGCGAGGACGCGTTGCGCGCCCACGCTACACAGGTCGACCCGGACGGGCCGTGGTTCGCCGTCCCGCTCGCCCTGCAGCAGGCGGCCTGGCCGACCGAGGACTACGAGCTCGCCCGGTCTCTGGTTGACTCAAAGGTGCCCGAGGACGATCTGTTCGCGGGGCTACGTGAAGGTGTGATCGCATGAATCTCCTGCTGGCGGCCGCCGACGACGCGCCCAAGAACATGAACGGCGCCTGGGGCCTGCTGGTGTTTGTCTTGCTTGCGATCGTCG
Source organism: Acidothermaceae bacterium (assembly GCA_025925185.1). The sequence goes on along the minus strand of JAICLV010000045.1, from coordinate 7,385 downwards.
TCTTCTTCTTGTTCCGCTCGATGAACAAGCACCTGCGCAAGGTCCAGCGAATGAACGACGAGGACGCAAAGCCCGACGCGGCGAGGCATGACACCGTGCCGCCGCAGCAGCCGAAGTCTTGAGAATCTTCTAAGCCGTCGCAGGCAACCAAGCGGGCGCCGCGCTCGTCTATTGGGCGTGGCCCAACGACGCCCGCACCGACCACACGGCTGGACCCTTCCCGCCTTCACGTCCGTGGTCGGCGGCTTGGCGTTGGCGGTGCCGACGGTGCTCGCGGTGCGGATCGTCGACCGTCCGCTGCCGAGCGCGCCGCCCGTCGTCCGACACCTGCCAGCGATCACCCCGCAGGCCGCGACGGCCCATGTGTCACCAGTCGCCGGTTGGCCGGCGTCGGTGCGCCTTGCGCTGCGACTGGGCCTTCTTGTCGGTGAGCCGACGCTCGACCGCAGCACGTGACGGCGCGGTCGGCCGCCGCGGTTTTTGCGGGGGCGCGATCGCTGCGCGCAACACCGCGGCCATACGGGTCGCGGCGGCCTGCCGGTTCCGCAACTGTGAGCGGTGCTCCGACGCCGTCGTGGTGAGCACGCCGTCGACGAGCCTGGCGGCGAGCCGGCTCAGCGCGCGGTCGCGCAAATTCGCCGGTAACGCGACAGAGTTGGCGACGTCGAAAGACAACTCGACGCGGCTGTCGGTGGTGTTGACGCCTTGACCACCCGGACCGCTACTGCGCGAGAACCGCCAGCTCAGCTCGTTGGCGGGGATCACGATGCGCGGCGTCACCGTCAACTCCGCGGCGTCAGGCATACACCGATTATCGGGGAGCGCCCACGCGTCCGAATGCCGCTAGCTGTCCGCGATCCGCTCAGGCATGCTCGTGAATGTGTTAACGGACGACGCGAGGTACGCCGCGGTCTCGAGCAAAGATCCGCGATTCGACGGCTGGTTCCTCACCTGCGTGCACACGACGAAGATCTACTGTCGGCCCAGTTGCCCGGCGACCACACCGAAGCGCGCCAACGTGGTCTTCGTGCCGACTGCGGCGGCGGCCCAAGACATGGGGTTCCGAGCATGCAAACGCTGCCGCCCCGACGCGGCTCCCGGCTCGCCGGAGTGGAACATGCGGGCCGACCTAGTGGGTCGCGCCATGCGGCTGATCGCCGACGGCGTCGTTGATCGTGAGGGCGTGAGCGGACTGGCGCGCCGCGTCGGATACAGCGAGCGGCACCTGCATCGGCAACTGCTGGCCGAGGTCGGCGCCGGACCTTTGGCGTTGGCCCGCGCGCAGCGCTCGCAAACCGCGCGGGTGCTGCTCGAGACGACAGACCTGCAGATCGGCGACGTCGCTTTCGCAGCAGGTTTTTCCAGCATTCGACAGTTCAACGACACGATGCGCGAGATCTTCGCGATGACGCCGTCGCAGCTGCGGGCCGCACGTCGTCCGGACGCCGTGGCGCGTCATCCCAGCGGCGTGGGCACCGTCACGCTGCGACTGCCCTTTCGCCGGCCGTTCGACGCGACGTCGCTGTTCAGGTTTCTCGCCACGCGCGCGGCGCCCTGCGTGGAGACCGGCACCGCGTACGGCTACCGCCGGACCGTCTCGCTCGCGCACGGCCCTGGCGTCATCGAGTTGGGCGATCCCGAGGCGGTTGGCGACCCGTCGTCACGATGGAACGAGCAAGGCTGGATTGCCTGCACCCTAAGGCTTTGCGACTTGCGCGACCTCGCGTCGGCGGTAGCCAGGTCGCGCCGGTTGCTCGACCTTGACGCCGATTCGCCGGCGATTGACGAGTTCTTGAGATCGGACGACGTGCTCGCGTCGAGCGTTCGCTCGTCGCCTGGACGCCGCGCGCCCGGTCACGTCGACGGCTTCGAGTTGGCGATGCGTGCGGTGCTTGGCCAGCAGGTGAGTGTCGCGGGCGCGCGAACGTTGGCCGCACGCTTGGCACGCGGTTACGGCGAGCCGTCGCCGATCGCCGATTCGACGTTGACGCGCCTTTTTCCCACGGCGGCGGCGATCGCGGCCGCCGATCCCGGCACATTCGGCATACCTCGCACACGTGCTGCCGCCCTCGTGGCATTGGCGCGCGCGGTTGAGTCCGGAGATCTCGCGCTCGGCCCCGGTTGCGACCGTGACGAGGCGGTCGCCCGCATGTTGGAGTTGCCAGGCATCGGGCCGTGGACGGCGTCGTACGTGGCGATGCGCGCGCTCGGCGACCCCGACGTCTTCCTGCCGAGCGACCTTGGCGTGCGACAGGGTTTGCGCGCGATGGGGCTACCGGGCGAATCACGGGCGGCCGACGAGATCTCGCGCAACTGGCGACCCTGGCGGTCGTATGCGATGCAACACGTCTGGGCCGCCGCGGTGCCCCGGCCGGTGCGGGCTGACGACGAGAAGATCGCGTGAGTTGACGATGTAATAGCCCGCATGCGCGTGGTCGTGGTCGGTGCCGGTGTCGCGGGCCTGGCTGCCGCCCGAGGCCTGCTCGGGGCCGGGCACGACGTCATGGTGCTCGAGCGGTCCCCGGTCTTGCGGGCCGCGGGCGGCGCGCTGACGTTGTGGAGCAACGGGCTTCAGGCGCTCGACGAGTTGGGCGTCGACCTCGGCGGGTTCGGTCGGCAGATCGACGCCTTCGAGGCCTGGCGGGCGAACGGGAAACCCGTGTGGCGCGTCGACGTCGCCTCGATCCGGAGCAGGCTGCGGTTCGGCGCGCTGACGATCCCGCGGCGTCGGCTTGTCGAGAGACTGGCCGTGACGCTGCCGCTCGGCGTTGTGCGATACGGCCAGGAGGTGACCGCGGTGCGGCTCGACGCGTCAGGGGCGCGGGTCAGTTGCGCCGACGGTGCCTCCGTCGTCGCCGACCTGGTCGTCGGCGCTGACGGTCACCGGTCGATCGTGCGCAATGAGTTCGTCGGGGGCGAGGCGCGTCCAACCGGTTGGGCGACGTGGCAGGGGCTCATCGAAAACGACCTCCCGCTCGCGCGGGGATCGGTCGGCGTCAACGTTATCGGCGCGGGCGGGGTAGCCGGGTTCTTGCCTGCGGGCGAAGGACTCTTGCAATGGTGGTTCGAGGTGCCTTCCCCGCCGTCCGAGGAAGTGTCACCCGCGCCTGCCGAGATGCTGCGCGCCCGTTTCGGCGGGTGGGTCGAGCCGACGCCAACCGTGTTGGCGTGCCTCGATGACGCGGAGTTCTTTCCGCACGTTCGGCACCGGGTTGCGAAGGTGTGGGGAGGTGCGCGTACGACGCTGGTCGGTGACGCGGCTCATGTGATGCCACCCGCCCTCGCCCAGGGCGCCAATCAATCGCTCGAAGACGCGTGGGTGCTGGCGCGCGAGTTGTCGTCCGACGACGTGACCCGCGGTTTGCGCCGCTACGAAACGATCCGTCGTCGTCGCGTCGCCACCGTGTCACGATTGGCCGTGCTGGCGACGACGCAGCAAGGTCGGCCCTGGACGCGGCTGAATCGGCTGCCCTCGCGTCCGGTCACATGGCTTTACGCCGCGGGGCTTCGGGCGACCAGCACGCTGCTATCGGACCGCGCCGGTGGCGAAGTCGGAGCGCCGTAGGGAAAGGTGTACCGCGTGACCAGCACCGAGCCGCCGCTCTTGCTCGCGCTGGATTTGACCGGCACCTTCGCGTTCGCGCTTAACGGCGCGCTCACCGCGGTGCGCGCCGCGCGACTCGACATTGTCGGCGTCGTGGCGTTGGCCATGATCACCGCCATCGGCGGGGGGATCGTCCGCGACGTGCTCATCGGCGACGTTCCGCCAGCCACTTTTCGTGACTGGCGTTATCTGACCGTCGCGGCGGCCGGAGGGGTGCTCGCGTTCGCGTTCAGCCGCCGCCTCGACAAGCTGCTCGGACCCATAACGGTTCTCGACGCGGCGGGCTTGAGCCTGTTTGCGGTGACGGGGGCGAGCAAATCGCTGGCTTTCGGCGTCGGTGCCGGGCAGGCCGTGATTCTCGGTGTGGTGACCGGTGTCGGAGGCGGCACCATTCGCGACGTGCTGATTCGCGAGGTTCCGTCGGTGCTAAGGAGCGGGCTGTACGCGATTCCCGCCCTCCTCGGCGCCACCATCACCGTCGTCACCGAGCGGCTCCACGTCTACGGCATTCCGGCTGCGCTGGGTGCGGCCGCCGCGTGTTTCGGCTTGCGAATGCTCGGGGTCCATTTGAATCTCAACGCGCCCGCGCCCCCGGGGCGTACGCACGAGTGACTTCGTAGAGCGGTTCGCCGCGGCGCGGCGGGGCACAACCGAACGGATGCGAGGCGATCTAGCCATCAGGAGGCGGCGATGACCGACGACGCGAACGTGCGGTCGCGGCCCGAAATCGTCGTGCTCGACAGACGGGCGATCGATGACATGGTCGGGAAGGTCGCACACGCGGCCGAGCAGGAGCACACCGAAGCCGAGCGCGCGAAGTGGCGAGCCGATTACGGCGATGAGTATGTCGACGAAGCGCGGGCGTACGCCGTCGTCGGAGAAACCCTGATGTACCTGCACACCTGCAGCGACGGCGTCGTGGTGCCGGTCGCCCAGTACCCCGACGGGAGCAGAAAAATCTACAGCGACCACGAGCACGTAGGAGAGTTGTCGAACGCAGGCTGATTCGCCGCCGACTCGGTCAGGCCGGCCCGGTTGCCGCGCGATTGCGGTTGGCAGGCCCCGCTAAGTGTGAGACCAGATCGGTCGCGGTGATGAGCCCAACAACTCTGCCCGCAGAAGAGACGACCGCGACGGCGTCGGCATCGTTCGCGAGCACCGCTCGGGCAACCGTCCGCATCGTTGCCGCTTCGGTAACGGTACGAACGCGCCGTCGTCGACACAATGCCCGCACAAGCGTTCGTTGTGCCGTGGCCGGCGTGTTCGGCCACGCGTTCAAGATCCCTCGGTCGTCGACCACGCCAAGAACCGTCGAGCGGTGGTCGATCACGACCACGTGTCGGACATGGGCGCTCGACAGCAGATGCCAGGCGTCCCAAATGCTGTCGTTCGGGCCGACAGTGTGCACGGGCGTCGACATCAGGTCACGCGCGTGCGGCTGGCCTTGTACGGCCGCGCCACGGCCGGCTCGCCCGCCGTTGTCTGCCGAGGTGGCTATCGAAGGTGACGACGTGGTTCGGCTTCTTGCCATGTCAATGAGCATTCCCATTTTGGAGCCCGGGACTTGCGAGCCGCAGATTCAAGCGGTGGGGGTTGGCACACCCCTCCCGGGGTACTGACAGCGTTCCACCGTCCGCTGACGAGGAGGCAACCGAGTCAATGCCATTCCATGACCTGGTGAACCGGCTCGTCAAAGTCCGAGGCGAGCCTGTGGTCACTATCACCGCTGGACTGGATCGGCGTCGTCCGGGCAACGACGCGGACCGCATCCGATTGCGCAACTTGCACGCCCAAGCGAAAGCCGCGCTTGTCGGGACGCGGTCGTCGCGCGAAGCGGCCCCGCTCCTCGACGGTTTGGCCCGCGCGGTCGACGACGTCGATGTGGCGTCCGGGGCACACGGCGTCGTCATCGTCGCCACGGACGAGCGTGCGGAGACGCACATGCTGCCGTTCCCCGTCGTAGACAGCGTGTCCATTGACGCGACGGCTGCGACTCGCTATCTCGTCCAGGGGTTGCGGCGGATCCCGAGGTACCGCGTCCTCGTCCTTTCCGACCGGACAACACGGCTGTTCGAGGGATTTCGCGATCAACTGGACGAGGTGCGCGACCACGGATTCCCGTTCAGCGCAGACGTCGTGCCGCGTGACCGGCGGGCGGTCGCGGGCCGCTTCGCGCTTTCGCCCGGCCGCGACGACAGAGAGCAATGGTTGGTGTTCTACCGCGACGTGGACCAAGCGTTGACCCAGGCCGCGCAGCGAGATCCACTCCCGCTGATCCTCGCGGGCGTAAAGGTCTCGACGGTGATGTTCACTGACGTCAGCGCCAACACGCGCTCAGTTGTGGCGACGCTTGACGGCGCTTACGACGAAACCAACGAGCGCGACCTCGGCGCTGCCGCGTGGCCGATCATGCAGCAGCGGCTACGCGACCTACGGCGCCAGGTCGCCGACGATGTTCGCGACGCCGTGCACGCAGGCCGTGCGGTCGCCGGCATCGATGAGGTGTGGCAGCTCGCCCGCCAGGGCCGGGGGCGACTTCTCGTCGTCGAGGAGGACTACCACGCCAAGCCCGCCGTGGAGGTGGACGGCAGGCTGGTCGAAGCGCGCATGGACGACGGCAACGCGACGCTCGATCCAAGCGCGATGCTCGATCCAAGCGCGATGCTCGATCCAAACGCCATGCCCGATCCGATCGACGAACTCGTCGAGGTGGTGGTCACCACCGGCGGCGACGCCGAGTTCGTCGCCGGCGACGACATCGCCGACCTGGGTCGGGTCGCGCTGCTGTTGCGTTAGCTGCGGGCTCCCTCGTCGAGCGGCACGCCGGTCGCCCGATGCGCCGCTGCGGTGTCGAGAGTTTCAGCCTCGAGCAGGGCGTCGACGAGAGCGTCAAGGCGAGACCGCTCCGCCTCCAAGACGTCGGCCGCACGTTGAGAGCATTCGCCGAGAATCCGGCGCACCTCGGACTCGACCAGCTCCCGAGTCGCGGGCGAGGCGGCACCGCCATCGAGCGCGAAGGGCTGTTCCCGACGCGGGTCGGGCAGCACGGACATGGCGCCCACCTGCTCGGACATCCCCCAACGGCCCACCATCTGGCGGGCCAACGCGGTCGCCTGTTCGAGATCGCTCTCGGCGCCGGTCGTCACGTCGCCGAAGACAAGTTGCTCGGATGCTCTGCCGCCGAGCATGCCGGCGATGCGGCCACGCAAGTAACGCTCGCTGTAGAAGTAGCGATCGGTGTCCGGGCTTTGGAACGTGACGCCGAGCGCGTGGCCGCGCGGCACGATCGAGATCTTTCGGACCGGGTCGGCGCCAGGCGTCAGCATCCCGATCAACGCGTGACCGGCCTCGTGATACGCCGTCCGCCGGCGCTCTTCCGCCGAAACCACGATTCGCCGCTCGCTGCCGAGCTGAATCTTCGACAGCGCGTCCGTGAAGTCCTGTAACCGCACGGTGTCGCCACCGCGCCGAGCCGCTAGGAGAGCGGCCTCGTTGACGAGGTTCTTCAGGTCGGCGCCGACCATCCCAGGAGTGATGGACGCGACGGTGTTGAGGTCGGCGTCCGGGTCGAGCGGTATAGAGCGAACATGGACGTCGAGGATCTCCCGGCGTCCCTTCATGTCCGGCGGGCTGATGACCAGCCGCCGGTCAAATCGCCCAGGCCGCAGCAACGCGGAGTCGAGGACGTCGGGACGGTTGGTCGCGGCGAGCACGACGACGTTCTCGCGTCCGGTGAAGCCGTCCATCTCGGTGAGAATCTGGTTCAGCGTCTGTTCGCGTT
>JAICLV010000025.1 GCA_025925185.1 Acidothermaceae bacterium | reverse complement strand
GACTGTCGGCGGTCGTGTGCAGGCGGTCGATTGCCTCCATCGCGATGTTGACCGCGGTGTCGAAGCCGAAGGTGTAGTCGGTGGCGCCGAGGTCGTTGTCGATGGTCTTCGGGACGCCCACGACGTGCACGCCGCGGCGGTGCAGTTCGGCCGCGACACCGAGCGTGTCGTCGCCGCCGATCGCGACCAGGGCATCGATGCCGAGCTTCTCCATGTTCGCGGCGATCGTCTCGTAGCCGCCCTCGATCGTCGCCGGGTTGGTCCTCGACGAGCCGAGGATCGTGCCGCCGCGCGGCAGGATGCCGCGCACCTGCGGGATGCCGAGCGGCACCGTCTCAGCGTTGATCGGGCCGCGCCACCCGTCGCGGAATCCCACGAACTCGTAGCCGTACTCCCCAATTCCCTTGCGCACGACAGCGCGGATGACCGCGTTGAGTCCCGGGCCGTCACCGCCACCAGTGAGAACTCCGACTCGCATCGCTTCCAACCTCCCGGTAGACAAACAGCGGAAAGCGTAGCGCCGGACGGCGTCGATCCCGAAGCGGGTCGCGGCGAAGTGGGACGAGCAGCGCCACGGGTCGGGACCAAGGTCACCGACCCACGTCCGGCGCCAGCCCCGGTCACGCAGATTTCGCGGCCGACGACGGCTCGTCGTCGAAGGTGTTCTCAATCTTTCCGAAGCGCTTGAGCTGTTCTTTTGCCTTGGTGGCGTAGATGTCCACGTATTCCTGACCCGACAGCCGCATCAGCTCGTACATGATCTCGTCGGTGATCGCGCGCAGCACGAGCCGGTCGGTCTCGAGGCCGGCGTAGCGGGAGAAGTCGAGCGGCTTGCCGAAGCGGACCTCGGGCCGGACGATTTTCGGCACCACTTGGCCGGGCGGCTGCAAGCGGTCGGTGTTGACCATCGCGCACGGCACGACCGGGACCCGAGCGTCGAGCACCATCCGGGCGATGCCGGTGCGGCCCCGGTACAGGCGACCGTCGGGCGATCGGGTGCCCTCGGGATAGATGCCGAGCAGCTCGCCTGACTGCAAGACCTCAAGGCCGGTGCGCAGCCCGGCGGCGCTGGCCTTGCCGCCGGACCGGTCGACGGACAGTTGCCCGATGCTCTTGAAGAACACCCGGCTGAACCAGCCTTTGACGCCCTTGCGGTTGAAGTACTCGGCCTTGGCCATGAACGTGACCTTGCGGCCGGGGATCACCAGCGGCGCGAAGAAGGAGTCGGAGAACGACAGGTGGTTGCTGGCGATGATCGCGCCGCCTTTGGCCGGGACGTTGTCCAACCCGACGACGCGCGGCCGGAACACCAGCCGCAGCGTGGTGCCGATCGTCCATTTCGCCAGCCAGTAGAACACCCGAGCACCCTATCGCCGTGGAAGGCCGCGATGGCTCGCGCGCCGGACGGCGGCATGCGACCATCGGTCGTGCGATTCACCGCCTCAGAAGACACCGCCTCAGAAGACACAGCCTCGGAAGGCACCGCCTCAGAAGATGGCGCGTCAGGAGTCAGCGTGATGGAACTGCCGGGCGCGCAGCCTTTCGGCCACGACGGCGGACCGGTCGGCGCCTTGCTGTGCCACGGCTTCACCGGCTCCCCGGCTTCGATGCGGCCGTGGGCCGAGTTCCTCGCCGCCGCCGGGCTGTCCGTGCGGCTCCCGCGCCTGCCCGGGCACGGAACGCATTGGCGCGACCTGCAGCTGACCCGCTGGACCGATTGGCACGCGGCGATCGAGTCGTCATTCGACGAGTTGCGAGCGCGCTGCGACCACGTCTTCGTATGCGGGTTGTCGATGGGGGCGACGCTCGCGCTGCGGCTCGCTGAAACACGCGGGGCGCAGGTCGCCGGGCTGGTCGTCGTCAACCCGTCGTTGCTCAGCGAACGCAAGTCGTTGCGGCTGCTCCCACTGCTGGAGAAGTTCGTGCCGTCGGTCAGCGGCATCGGCAACGACACCGTGCGGCCGCGCGTCGACGAGGTCGGTTACGACCGGACGCCGCTGCGCGCGTTGCGCTCGCTCACCAAGTTGTGGGAGGTCACGCGGGCCGGTCTGGCGCTCGTCGATCAGCCGGTTTTGATCTACCGCAGCGCCGTCGACCACGTCGTCGAGCCCGCGAGCACCGTGCTGTTGCTGAACAACGTGCGCTCCTCGGACGTCGAGGAGCGAGTGTTGCGCAACAGCTACCACGTCGCGACGCTCGACAACGACGCGCCGCTGATCTTCGAGGGCAGCCTGGAGTTCATGCGCCGGCTCGCCGCTGACGCCGCTGACGCCGCAAAGTCGCCGCTCGCCGTGCAGGATTGAGATATGCCAGGTCGAGACAACGGGTTCGTCGCCCGCCACTACCTGCCGCTGGCGGATCTTGACCCGCGGCTGGCAGAGGCGATGCTCGAGGTGCTGCGGGGCGAGAGCATCGCCGCCTACGTGGAGCCCAGCACCGGCCGCCTCGGGGGCTATCTCGAGGTGCACCTGCCCGACCGTCCGCACGACCGGCTGTGGGTCGACCGCGAGCATCGCGACCGGGCCGCCGCGCTGCTCAGCCAGCACACCGAGGCCGCGCCACTGCCGGCACTGCCTGCAGACGAGGCGGCGACCGACCCGCCGGCCGCCGGCGACACGGCAGTCGGCGACGACGCGGCGAGCTCGTCGTTCGAGGACGCGTGGGCCGAGCTCGTCGCGAACTACGACGCCCCAGGGCCGGTCAGTGGCGAGGCGGGAGTGCCGCCCTGGCCGGTTGCCGAAGACGTGCTTGACGCCCCCGCCGACTTCATCGACGGCCAGCAGTCGTTGCCGCTCGACCTACCCGACGACAACCCGGTGGTGCCGCGCCGCATTGTCCGGCCGGCCGAGCCGACGACCGGCGCGCCGACCCCGGACGCCGCGGATTCGCCGGGCGGCGACTACAGCGGCGAGTACGACCCGCTGTCGATACTCGACGAGCATTTCGTTCCCCCGACGCCGCCGAAGCCGCCGAAGATGAAGCCTGCGACACGGTGGGCCATCCTCGCGATCGTCTTCGGCTTCGCCGTGATCATCGTCAAGGAGCTCAGCGACGCCGTTCCCGGCGGCATCGCCCTGGGGGTGCTGGCGATCGTCGGTGGTTTCGCGGCGTTGGTGGCCGGCATGCGGTCCGAACGGGGGTCTGACGACTCGGACGACGGCGCCGTCGTCTAGCGGCTGCCGGACGGCACCCGCAACACCGCAAGCACCGGCAGGTGGTCGCTCGCGCGCTCGATCCCCGGCACGTCGGGCACGCCGCACTCGAGAACCTCGACGCTGCTGTCGACGAAAACCCCGTCGATGCGACGCTGCGGGTCGACGGCGCTGTAGGTGTTCTCCCCGCCCGCCGGCGCGGCCGTGTACGCGTCGCGATACGCCGCGGCGAGCACTTGCCACGCTGGTTGCGCGGGCACCTCGTTGATGTCACCAGCGAGCACCACCGGCCCGCCGAATTCCTTGACTCGCAAGAGAATTTCGTCGACATGACGGCGACGCTCGGCCGCGTCGAGGTCGAGATGGATGCTGCCGACGACGACCTGCGCGTCTCCGATCTCAAGCCGCGCCGCAGCGATGCCACGTTGGTGAAGACCGCGCTTCCTCGACAGCAGAATGTCCCTCGCCGAGATGACCCGAACCCGCAGCGACACGAGCAGCAGCATCGCGGCCGCAGTACGGCCCCCGGTGGCGACAAACAGGCCCGATTCGCTTGCCAGCTCGGCGCATTTGGTGCGCCAGCGAAAAAACCGCGGCGCCTCCTGGATGCAGACGACGTCCGGTTCGCACGCCCTGATGACGGTCGCCACGGCGTGCTTGTCGTCGCGCAACGAGCGCACGTTGTAGCTCAGTAGGCGCACTTGCTCGGTCACGGCGGGCCTACTCGCTAAGGTGCTCGGGCTGCGGTGGCGGCAGCTGCGGCGGATGGTCCGCGGCGACCGTGGGGACGCGCCCGCCGTCGCCAAAACTCGTTGAGGTGACAGCAATTCGCTCGGTCACCCCGTCGTCTTGGATGCGGCAACCACCGCTTGCCGGGCAATCGCCATCGGCCGTCTTCCACATTGCGTCGCCGTCGACCGCGTAGACGCTGCCTGTGATGTCGAAGGCACGCCCAAGCTCGAAGCTGCGCGATTGATGGATCGACGTGTCGAACTGGTCGATGACGATGGCCGTGCCGGGAATCGGATTGCCCGGCGACGGAGGCTGATTCGGGTTCGCCGTGGGCGCGACGACCGTGAGCGCGCCGTCCACGTCGAGCGGCTCGCTGATTGTGCCGTAAAAAACCAATGTCACGCCCGTTCCCTGCAGATTGCCGGTCACCTTGAGCGCGCTGTTGTCGAACACATAGAGCCCGGCGGGCAACACGCAGGGTGTGACGCTGTCGGGCATGACGACGTTAACGTCGGCGGTGAACAAACCCGGACCGGTCGGGCACCCCGTAATCGGGTCGACCGCTGGTGCGGCCACCACCGACGACGGGTCGGGCAGGGAGTTCCGCACGCTGTCGGGCAACGTGGCTTGCGACACCGGCTGACCACTCGTGTCGTCGAGCCGCGGATCGCACGCAGCGCACGGCGATCCCGGGTCTTGACCAGCTTTCGCCGCCGCGATAGGCGAAACCGATATTGAACTCGCGCCGAAAATACCGCCGAACGTGCTCGGCACCTTCCGTTCCGGGATCCGCACCCGGACCGACGACTCCGTCACGAGCCCGGAGGCGGTCCGCACCTCGTATTGCACGCATTGGCTGGCAACGGTCGCGGTGAACCCGCTCGGCACTGTGTCGGTGCACGTCGACCAGTCGCCGTCGTTGACCGAGTACGTGTCGGCGACGGCTGCCTTCACGGCGTCTACGACGGCCTGCTCGAGAGTCGCGTCCGGCGCGGTGTTGCCCGGCGTGTTCGCCCAATCGGCGAGCACGCCCTCGCCAGCGAGCGCCCCGGCGTCGGCCGCCGCTGCGGCTTGCGCTCGCACGTCTGACGCGTTGCCGACGTCGACCACCAACGCGGCGAACCCAAAGAGCACGACGGCGAACAACGCGACGATGATGGCGATCGCGCCTTCGTCGTCACGCCGCATTAAGGAGTGCACCAATCACTCCACAAGTCACCGTTCGGCAATGGCTGCTCGTACACCTGACCGGGCGTCGTCTTGTCGGTCCACGTCGAATCCGAGGTGTCCTGCTCGATCGTGAGCACCGCGATGTCGCGCGTCTGTCCCCCTCGGGGCAGCGGCACGTAACCGGTGACGCCTGCGACGTCGAGCCGTTCGCACACGACGAGTCGTTTGCCGACCTGCCAACCGTCGGGCAGATGCACGGCCACGTACTTCTTCGCGGTGGCGCTGTCGGTCTGGTCGAGCACCCCGCAGATCAGCCGGGTGATGTCAGTCGGAGCATCGGCGATGCCGGTGGCGCACGTCGTGTCGCCGCCTTGGTCGGGGGCAACTGCAGCCGCCCGAGCCGCGTCGTGAACTCCCCACCGGGATTGCAAGGAAGCGTTGAAGTACAGGCCGTAGTCGATGATGCCGAACAAAATCAGCACCAGAATCGGCAGCACCAAAGCGAACTCGACCGCGGCCGCTCCGTCGTCCGAGCGAAGTCGAGGCATGCGCCAGATCGCGCTGAAGCTGCGCGTCGGCGCGGTCATCTGTCACCCCTTCACCGGCGCGGCCGGAACACGTCGGCGCCGCCAGGTTAACCGCGCGCGGGCGCCGCTCCCCCGATATCGGCGCGATCCGGGCGAAAGACAAGCCCGACTCAGCGAGTGCGCGCCAGGTCGGCGGCGCCCACGAGACCGGCCGAGCTGCCGAGCTCGGCCAGCACGACCGGAGCGTGCGGCCGATAGGCCCGCCCCGTGAGGGACGCGCCGAAGGCCGCCACGGCCGGCTCCAGCAGCAGCGGCCCCGCGTCGGAGACGCCGCCGCCGATGACGAAACAGTCGGGGTCGAGGATCGCCGCGAGCGAGGCCAGGCCCTCGCCGAGCCAGCGGCCGACGATCGCGAACGCCTCGAGAGCGCCCTCGTCGCCGGCCTGGGCGGCCTGCGTGACGAGCGGCCCGGTGATCGCGGCGGGGTCGCCGCCCGACAACTCGAGGAGTTTCGGGGAACGGATCGGCGCGGCGGTCGCGATCTCGCGCGCCTCGCGCACCAGCGCCATGCCGCTCGCGTATTGCTCCCAGCAACCGTGGTTGCCGCACCCGCACAACCGGCCGCCGGGCACCACCCGGAAGTGGCCGAACTCCGCGGCGATGCCGAACCCGCCGCGGTAGAGCTCGCCATTCAGCACCAGGCCGCCGCCGATGCCGGTGCCGACGATGGCGGCGACGATCTCGTGCTTGCCGCCCGCCGCGCCGAACCGGTGTTCCGCCCACGCGTGGCAGTTCGCGTCGTTCTCGACGACGATCGGCAGGTCGATGAGCTTCGAGACCCGCTCGGTCAACGGCTCGTCGCGCCACACCAGGTTGGGCGCGAACAGCACGTTCGCCCGGGCGAGGTCGATGAAGCCCGCCGCGCCGATGCCGACCGCCTCGACGTCGTGCTTCTCGCGCAGGCTTGCCACGAGCGAGCCGATCACCTCGGCGATCGCCGCGGGATCGGTTTTCGGCGTGTTGTCACGCGCTCGATCGAGGACGTTGCCTGCCTCATCGACAACCCCGGCAAGCACCTTCGTGCCGCCGACGTCGACGCCGATGGTCAGCCCCATGCGAGAGTCTCCGATCGATTCTTGGACAGTGGGCGACACCAGCGGGAACGTTCCACCCCGCGCGGCAGGGGTCATGCTCGCATGCGCGGTTTGGACGCGTCCAACGCGATGCCGGACAAAAGACGAGGACGCCGCCGGTCAGAAGATCGCGCCGAGGACGTACATGGCCCCGAGAATGAGGACCAACAGGCCGAGCGATCCGCCCACCATGATCAGCACCTTCGCCTGGTTAGACCCGGCGCCCTTCGACAACCGGCCGAGCACCGGGTCGACGGGCAGCGTGCCCTCCAAGAAACCGGCGCCGCACGACGTGCAGGTCGGCTCGTCCAACGGCACGGTGGCACCGCAGGTCGCACACGGCCAGCCAGCCTGCTTCGGCGCGGGATTACCGGTCGTCGCGTTCACGGTCGCCGGGTCGGCGGTCGGCGCCTGGGCGGGTGCGGGTTCTTCCGCGCCGCGCTCGAGCAGCGCCAGCGGGGCCGTGAGCGGGTCGAAGATATCGGACGACGTGAGGGCGCCCGTCGAGCGCGGCGGGGACGTCGGCTGCGGCTCAAGTGCGAGCTGCGGCGGCGGCGCGGGCCGCAAGTCGGCGTAGCACAGCGTGCACCACTGCGAGCCGGGCCGCACCAAAGCGGCGCAACGCGGGCAGCGGTCCGGCGCCGCGCCGGTCATGGAGTCCACCGTCACGTCGTAAGCGTCGGCACCAGCACAGCCTGGCTTGACCTTCAACCGCGGGCTCGTCCGCCAATCGGCCGCGCGGCGATTGCGCCACCAGGGCCAACGCCGAACCGGCAGAATGCATGAGCGCGCGTGACTGCGTGGCGACACGGGGACGGCGCCGGATACCGTCCGATCAACAGGACGTGTTCGGAGGATCGGTGCGCCAGATTTCCTCGCCGGCGGTGGTGAGCATCCCGGACGACGCGACGTTGACCGACGCCGTGGCGCGGCACGCCGGCGAACGCCCGGACGCGGTGCTGTTTCGCCGTCGACCGATCGCGCCCGCCGCTAGCAGCAAGCCGCCGACAGCGGCCGCGCCTGCCGCGCCCGCCGCCCCGGCCGCGCAGTGGACGCCGGTCACCGCCGCCGACTTCGAGCGGCAGGTCAAGGCGCTCGCGGCCGGCTTCGTCGCCGCCGGGCTGCGGCCGGGCCTGCGGGTGGGCTTGCTCTCGCGCACCCGCTACGAGTGGACCCTGACCGACTACGCGCTGTGGCACGCCGGCCTGGTGACCGTGCCGATCTACGAGTCGTCCGCGCCCGCGCAGGTGGCCTGGATCCTCGGCGACGCGCGCTGCGCGGGCGTCGTCGTCGAAAGTGGCGAGCACGCCTCCACTGTCGGCCTGGTCCGCGACGAGTTGCCCGAGCTGCGGCATGTGTGGGTCATCGAGCACGGCGCGCTCGACGAGTTGAGCGCGGCGGGGGCGGCCGCCGATCCCGACGAGCTGGCGCTGGCGCACGCGGGCGTCACCGCTGCCTCGACCGCGTCGATCATCTACACCTCGGGGACCACCGGCCGGCCCAAGGGGTGTGTCCTCACGCACCACAACCTGCTGTTCGGCTCCCGCAGCGCGGTGGCCAGCCTGCCCGCGCTGTTCGAGCACGACACGAGCGCCCTGCTGTTCTTGCCGCTCGCGCACGTGCTCGCCCGCGAAATCCAGGTCGCGACGCTCGAGGCCGCGGTGCCGGTCGGCCACTGCCCCAACACGTACACGCTGCAAGAAGACCTCGCGACCTTTCGACCGACGCTGCTCCTCGCCGTCCCTTACGTCTTTGAAAAGCTCTACACGATCGCGCAGCAGAAGGCGGCCGACCGGGGCAAGACGAAAATCTTCGCCGCCGCCACGAAAACCGCGATCGCGGCGAGCAAAGCGCACGACGGCGGGAAAGCGCCGTTAGCGCTTCGATTGAAGCGCGCCCTGTTCGACGTCCTGGTGTATCGCAAGTTGCGGGCCGCGCTTGGCGGGAACGTGCGCTGGGTCATCTCGGGCGGGGCCCCGCTTGGCGAGCGGCTTGGTCATTTCTTCCGCGGCGGTGGGATCCCGGTGCTCGAAGGCTGGGGCATGACCGAGACGACGGCGGCCGCCGCGATCAACCGACCCGACAAGGTGCGCATAGGGACAGTTGGGCCGCCGCTGGCCGGCACCAGCGTCGCGGTCGCCGACGACGGCGAGCTGCTGGTCCGCGGCCAGCACGTCTTCGGGCGCTACTGGGGCGACCCCGACGGCACCGCCGCCGTGCTCGACTCCGACGGCTGGCTGCACAGCGGCGACCTCGGCGCGATCGACGACGACGGCTTCGTCACCGTCACCGGTCGCAAGAAGGAGATCATCATCACGGCCGGGGGCAAGAACGTCTCGCCCGCGCTGCTCGAAGACCGATTGCGCGGCCACCCCCTGATCGCGCAGTGCATGGTCGTCGGCGACCGGCGTCCGTACGTCGGCGCGCTCGTCACGCTCGACCCGGAATCCCTTGAGGCGTGGAAAAAGAAGGTCGGCAAGGCGCCTAACACCGACGCGGCAAGCCTTCGCGACGACCCCGAGCTGCTCGCCGAGATCAAGGCCGCCGTCGACGAGGCGAGCCGCGTCGTGTCGCGCGCCGAGTCGATTCGCCGGTTCCGCGTGCTGGCCGACGACTTCACCGAAGCGTCGGGCGAGCTCACGCCGACGTTGAAGCTGCGGCGCGACGCCGTGGCGCGCAACCGCGCCGCCGACATCGACGCGCTGTACTCAACCGCCGGCGCCCAGCCCGGACCACCGAGCCGCTGATGCCAGCCCAGGTCGAGACGCGCGGTCTGCGAGTGGCCTTCGGGCCGGTCGTCGCGGTCGACGGCCTCGACCTGTCGGTGCAGGCCGGCACGGCGGTGGCGCTGATCGGGCGCAACGGCGCGGGCAAGTCGACCACGCTTCGGGTGCTGGCGGGCGTGCTGCCTCCCACCGGCGGGCACGCGCGCGTCGCCGGTATCGACGTGGCGCGCGACCCGGCTGCGGCCAAGGCGCAGGTCGGCTACTGCCCCGACGTGGGCGGGCTGATCCCGCGCGCGACCCCGTGGGAGCACCTGTCGCTCGCCGCCAAGCTGCGGGGCCTCCCCGATGGCTGGGCCGACCGCGCGACGACGTTGCTGGACCGGTTCGACCTCCTCGGCGCGGCCGACCGGGTCACCGCCGGGTTCTCGCACGGGATGGGACGCCGGCTGTCCGTCGTCCTCGCCGTCTTGCACTCGCCCGCGGTCGTTTTGCTGGACGAGCCGTTCGACGGTGTCGATCCGCTCGGCGCCGAGGCCACCCTCGACGTCATCGGCGAGGCGCGAGGGGCGGGCGCGGCGGTCATCGTGTCGACCCACCTGCTGCAGCTCGCCGTTCAGGCGTGCGAGGAGGCGGTCGTGCTGCGCGGTGGCCGGGTGGTAGGCGCGGCGCCCGCGGGCGAGCTGCGCGGCGAGGCGGGCGAACGCCGGTACCGGAGCCTGCTGTCGTGACCGGCGGCCAGCTGCTGGAGTTGGTGCGGCTGCGCTGGCGGATGGTCCGCAGCGAGCGGGTGCGGTTCGGCCTGACGCTGCTCGCCGCGCTCATCCCCGGGCTGCTGTGCGCGGCCGTCATCGCCGGCCAAATGGTGCCGCGCGGCCGGTCGTTCGACGTCACGGTGCTCGCGCCGACCGCCTTCCTCGGGTTCGCGGTGCTCGCCCTCGTCGCCCCGCTGGCGGCGGGCGGCGGCAACGAGCTGTTCCCACCCGACCAGTTGACGCCGTATCCGATCCGGCCGTCGACCGAGTTCGCCGCGTCGCTGTTGGTTGCCCCGCTCAACCTGGCCTGGATGACGCAGGCACTGCTGCTGTTCGGCGTCACCTCGTTCGTCACCGGCGACCGGCAAGGCGACATGGGCCTCGGGCTCGCCCTCGTGACGACGCTCGCCTACGTCGCGTTGGTGACGGTCGCCGGGCAAGGAGTCGCCTGGCTCGTCATTGGCGCCCGGCAAAGCAGGGTCGGACGACGGTCGGTGTGGGCCGTCGCGGGCGTCGTCGCGACCGCGATCGTCGTCATCGTCCGCGCCGACCTGGGCTACGCGGTGCTCGACCACTCCCCGGCCACGCCGGTCGTGACCACCGTGCTGGCCGGGGCGTCCGAGCAGGTCGGGCGCTGGCTCAGCGGCAGCGTGCAGCTGGTCGGCCTCCTGCTGATCGCCTACTTGGCCGGGAGACGCGCCTGCGCCTGGGCACTGCGCCGGCCCGGCGACGGGCAGCGGTTCCGCGAGTCGCGCACGCACCGACGCCGGCCGCAGGCCGCCGGCCCCGTGTGGGCGCTGGCGCGCGTCGACCGTGCCGGCGTCTGGCGGTCGACGCCGCTGCGCCGCGGCCTGCTGGTGCTCACCTTGCTGCCGGGGCTGGTCGCCGCCGGCGCCAACCTGCCGTGGGAGTCGCTGGTCGTGGTGCCGGCGTTGGTCACCGCGGGCGCCGGCCTGCTGTTCGGCGTCAACGTGTTCTGTCTGGACGGCGGCGGCGCCGCCTGGCTGGCCTCCATGCCGCATCCGCCACGCTTGGCGATCGCGGCGAAGACCCTGGTGCTCGCGGAGACCATCACCGCCAGCGGGCTGGTCGCCGCGCTCGCGGGGAGCTTGCGCGCCCAGCACCCACCGACGGCGGCCGACCTCGCCGCGCTGCTCGGCTGCGTGGTCTCCTGCTCGGCGGTCGTGCTCGCCACGTGCGTGCACGTGTCGCTGGCGCACCCGCGGCACGCGCTACTGCGCGGCGGGCGCGACACCCCGGCTCCACCCGCGGCGATGGCCGTCTACTCGGTGCGGCTGGCGACTGTCACGACGCTGATCGGCTTGCTGTTCGGCGGTGTCGCGCACGCGGGGAACTGGACGGTGGCGGTCATGCTCGCGGTGGCCATGGCGACGCTGTCCGGGGTGTCGCTGGCCCGAAGCGTCCGAACCTGGGAGGACCCGGTCAAACGCGCCCAGGTCGTGGCGGCGGTGTCAAGCGGTTGAGCGGGTGAAATCCCCATCTCCGGTGTCAAGCGATTGACGCTTGGTCCCGATAACCCCGGATAACGGTTCGTCGACATGCCCCGACTCGACCACATCCATACCATTTCCGTGCAAGAGTCGGCGTGAGTCAGCGAGAGTGAGCGTGTCCCGAGCGCGTTTCGGCGCACCCGCGCGCTGCGAGGGTGCGACGATGCCAGGGATTCGCAGCTAACCGCCGAGCCGGAGAGGAGGACCGGACGCCGCGATGGCACGACGCACCGTCCTGCTCGTGGCGGCGATCCTCGTCGCCGCGCTTGGCGCCGTCCTCGTCGGCGTCTACGTGCACAACGTGAAGCAAAACGATCTGGCCAGGCAGCAGCCCGTCGAGGTGCTCGTCGCCAAGAAGGTCATTCCGGCCGGCACCACCGGCGCGGCGGCCGCCGCCGACGGCGCGCTCGAAAAGAAGACGATCCCCCGCGACGCGGTCGCGTCGTCCGACGTCTTGGGCGACATCCAGTCGGTGGCGGACCTGGTGACGAACTCGCCGATTTTCCCCGGCGAGCAGATCCTGAAGGCGAAGTTCGGCAAGCCGGGCGACACCACCCGCCTCACCTTGTCGGACGACGGGACGCTCGCGGTCAGCATCTCGTTGTCCGACCCGAACCGGGTCGACGGCTACGTCATTCCCGGCTCCGACGTCGCCGTCTTCTTGACGACGAAGGGCGGCACCCAACTGCTGCTGCCGCGCGCCACCGTCATCGCGGTGGGGTCGCGAACGCTGGTCCCGTCGTCCGGGCAGAGCGCCGGGCAGGCCGACTCGAGCATCGTGACGTTCGGGGTCGACCAGGCCGACGCCCAAAAGCTCATTTACGCGCAATCCGTCGGGACGCTCTACCTCGGTCTGCTGTCCAAGGACTCCAAGATCGACAACAAGCTGCCGGCGACCTCGACGGCCAACCTGTACGGGTCGTGACCGGGGCATGGTGAGTCGTTCATGAGTGTGATCGTCGAAGCCGACCCGACTCGAGCCGAGACCCTGCGGTCCGCGCTCGGGCCCGGCGTGCCGGTGCTCGCCACGATCGACGACCTGCGCCGCCACCTCGACGCCCACCCCGGCGAGGACGCCGTCGTCCTCGGGCCGTCGGTCGACCAAGAGGCCGCGTTCGTGCTGTCGGACGGCATGCGGATCAGCCGGCCGAGCCTCGGCATTGTCTTGGTGCGGCGACGCATCGACACCCCGTTGCTCGTCGACGCCTTGCGCGCTGGCGTGCGGGAGGTGGTCGAGGAGCGCAATCTCGCGGGCGTCAACGACGCGGTGAAGCGGGTGCGCGACGTCGCGGCCGCGATGCGCCAGCGCAACAGCCACGGCGACGGCGAGGAGTCGGGCCGCGGCGTCGTGGTGACCGTGTTCTCCGCGAAGGGTGGCTGCGGCAAGACGACGCTGGCGAGCAATCTCGCCGCGTCGCTGGCAGACGGCGGACGACGCGACGTTTGCCTCGTCGACCTCGACCTCAACTTCGGCGACGTCGCGATCGTGCTGCAACTCTTCCCCGCGCACACGCTCGCCGACGCCGTTCCGCTGATGGAAAACCTCGACCTGCCGGCGGTCACCGCGCTGCTCACGCCGCACTCGCCCGGCCTTTCGGCGTTGGTGGCGCCGGTCGAGCCGGGGTCGGCCGAGACCGTGCCGGCCTCGCTCATCACGACCATCATCGGGCTGCTCCGCGAGCAGTTCGCCTACGTCGTCATCGACACGCCCCCGGCGTTCACCGACCACGTGCTGGCGGCGTTCGACCAGTCCGACCTCATCGCGCTGCTCGCCACGCTCGACATCCCCGCATTGAAGAATTTGAAGCTGACGTTGGAAACCTTGGACCTCTTGAACTACCCGCGGGAGCGGCTGCGCGTGGTCTTGAACCGCGCCGACTCCAAGGTCGGCTTGGCGTTGTCGGAGGTCGAGAAGACGCTGAAAGTGCCGATCGCGCTGCACATCCCGTCGTCACGCGCGGTGCCGGCGTCGATCAACCGC
Source organism: Acidothermaceae bacterium (assembly GCA_025925185.1). Next base: position 7,652 of record JAICLV010000025.1, on the reverse strand, counting down.
GGCGTGCCAATCCTGCTCGACGACCCGAACCACCCGGTGAGTCTGGCGATTCGCCAATTCGGCGAGGACCATGTGCTACCGCTGGCGCGCAGCGGCGCCGAGCCGATCCCGTCGAACCTGCGCGCCGACAGGCGAGGGTTGCTGCGCAGGCGGTCCAAGGCGTGATCGACGTCGTGATCGAGGTGATGTCATGAGTTTGGCCGACCGGTTGGCGCAAGCGCGGCGTTCGCGCGACGCCGACGCGCAACCGACCACGCAGGCGCTCGAGGCGCACGTGCACTCCGGACGGCGTGGGAGCGCCGACCTGTTCGGCGACCTCAAGCGCACCGTCCACACGTCGCTGCTGGAAAGCCTCGGCCCGCAGCTGTACGACGCGAAGTTCACGCAGGCCGATCTCGAGCAAAAGGTGCGGCACACGCTGCACGAGGTGCTGGCGCAAGAAGAGACACCGCTGTCAGTCGCCGATCGCGCGCGGATCGCGCAGGAGATCGCCGACGACATCTTGGGCTACGGCCCGCTGGAGCCTTTCCTGCGCGACCCGGAGATCACCGAGATCATGGTGAACGGCTACGACCAGCTCTACGTCGAGCGGGCGGGCAAGCTGCACCCGGTCACCGCGACGTTCGTCGACGAGGCGCATTTGCGCCGCACCATCGACAAAATAGTCGCGCAAGTCGGGCGACGGGTCGACGAGTCGAGTCCGATGGTCGACGCGCGATTGTCCGACGGCAGCCGCATCAACGCCGTCGTGCCACCCGTCGCCGTCGACGGCTCACTGCTCACGATCCGCAAGTTCGCCACCGATCCCTACGAGGCCGACGACCTCGTCGGCTTCGGAACCATGACCCCTGAGCTTGCCGAGTTCTTGCGCGGCTGCGTGCGAGCGCGATTGAACATCCTGGTGTCCGGGGGCACCGGCGCTGGCAAGACCACGACGCTGAACGCGCTCTCGTCGTTCATCCCCTCCGACGAGCGCATCATCACCATCGAGGACGCCGCAGAGCTGCAACTGCATCAAGACCACGTGTTGCGCCTTGAGGCCCGGCCGCCGAACATCGAAGGCCGCGGCGAGATTCGCATCCGAGACCTGGTGCGCAACGCCCTGCGCATGCGGCCCGACCGCATCGTCGTCGGCGAGGTGCGCGACGCCGCGGCGCTCGACATGCTGCAGGCGATGAACACCGGCCACGACGGCTCGATTTGCACCGTGCACGCGAACTCGCCGCGCGACGTGCTCGCCCGCATCGAGACCATGGTGTTGATGGCCGGCATGGAGTTGCCGGTGCGCGCGATTCGCGAGCAGATGGCAAGCGCGTTCGACATCGTCGTCCATCAGGCGCGGTTCAAGGACGGCAGCCGGCTTATCACGCATGTCACGGAGGTCGTCGGCATCGAGGCCGACTCCCTCGACGCCGTCGAGCTGCGGGAGCTGTTCGCCTTCGATTTCAGCTCCGGCTATGACGACGCAGGGCGTCCGCAAGGCCGGCTCAACCCCACCGCCTCGCTCGACGCGTTCCTCGACAAGCTCGGCGACGCGGGCGTGCACCTCAAGCCGGCGCTCGTGCGCGTGGACGCCGGATGAGGCCGCCGCGACGATGAGACACGCAAGCGCCCGACAGTTGGCCCGACGGCTGGCCGCGCTAGCAGTGGGATTCGTCGCGACCGGCGCGCTGTGCGGCCCGGTGGCGGCGGCGCCTGCACCGGCCGCGTCGTCGACGCCAACATCGTCCGGCCCCGCCTCGTCCGATTCGGCAGGACCGCAAGGGCGGATCGTGCAGCTCACGACCGACCCGGGTTCCATCCAGGTGCTGTTCAGCGCCGTCGACCTCGCCGACGGGCAGTCGGTCGACCCCGCGTCGGTGCGGCTGAGCGCCAACGGCGTGCCGATTCCGTCGACGGCGAAGGCGGTCGGAGCCACCCCGCCGCCGCAGGTGGTGCGCACCGCGATGCTCGTCGTCGATATCAGCGGCAGCATGAAGGGCGCCGGCATCGACGGTGCCAAGGCCGCCGCTAACGCGTTCCTCGAGGCCGTTCCGTCCGACGTTAAGGTCGGGCTCGTCACGGTGTCGACCACCGCGGCGCTCGTCGCCATGCCGACCACGGACCGCGCCGCCGTCCGCGCCAAAGTCGCCGCGCTGCAAGCGAACGGCAACACCGCCTTGTACGACGGCACATTGCTCGCGCTGCAAACGCTCGGCGCCGTCGGCTCGCGAACCATCGTGTTGCTCACCGACGGCCACGACGAGGGCAGCAAGGCGACGCTTGCCCAAGTGGTGGCCGCTGAGAAGGCCTCCGGCGGCGCGGTCCTCGACGCGGTGTCGTTCGGCACCGCGGTCGCGCAGGTCGAACCGCTCCAGGAGATGACGGCGGCGGCGGGCGGTCGGGTTATCAGCACCACGAAGGCAGGCGACTTCGCCCCGGCGTTCCGGCAGGCCGCGAAAGACATCGCGACGGAGGTGCTCATCACCGGGACCGTCCCGGCCAGCCTGGCGGGGACGTCCGTGACGATCTCGGTCACCGCGTCGGCCGGCGGCCAGACGATCAGCGACACCGCGTTCACCCCGCTCGCGAAGGCGGCCGTCGCGTCGCCGTCGGCGGGGGCGACCGGCCCACGGCCGGTGGCGATCCAGCCCAGCAACCTCGGGTCGACCAGCACCCTCAGCATCGGCCTGATCGCTCTTTTCTGCGGCCTGGTAGGGGTTTTGGGGCTGTTCGCCTGGAACGCGTCGACGGTCGACGCGCGTGACACCCGCGTGCGCCGGCGGCTGTCGTTCTACACGCTGACCGGCCGCGGGTCGCGCAAGGATTCGCAGACCACGGCGCTCGGCGACAGCTCGGTCGCGCGCTCCGCTGTCCAGCTGGCCGGCCGCCTCGTCGTCTCGCGAGACTTCGACGCGAAGCTCGGACGACGCTTGGAAGGCGCCGGCGTCCCGCTGAAGCCCGCCGAGTGGATCGTGATCCAAGCCGGCAGCGCGCTTGGACTCGGCCTGCTTTTTCTTTTGCTGTCGGGCGGTTCCGCGGTCGCCGCGATCCTCGGCATCGTCGCTGGCGTCGGCGGCCCGATCGGATATCTCGTCATCAAGGAATCGCGGCGATCGACAGCCTTCCTCGAGCAGTTGCCCGACACGCTGCAACTCATCTCAGGCAGCCTGTCGGTGGGCCACTCGCTGGTGCAGGCGATGGACGCCGTCGTCCGAGAGGAGCTCTCGCCGGTCTCGGTGGAGTTCAACCGAGCGCTCGTCGAGACCCGTCTCGGCGTCCCGGCCGAGGACGCGCTCGAGGGCATCGCCACCCGCATGGACAGCCAAGACTTCGCCTGGGTCGTGATGGCCATCCGCATCCAGCGCGAGGTTGGCGGCAACCTCGCCGAGGTGCTGACGACGGTCGCCGCGACGATCCGCGAGCGGGAGCGGTTGCGCCGCCAAGTACGCGGTCTGTCGGCCGAAGGTCGTTTGTCGGCGTGGATTCTCGGCGCGCTGCCGCCGGTTTTCGGCACCTACCTGGTGCTCGTGCGGCCCAGCTACATCAAGCCGCTGTTCACGGACCCGCTCGGCATCATCATGCTCGTCGTGCTCGTCGCGACGATGACCGCCGGCGTCGTGTGGCTGTCGCGCATCGTCAAGGTCCAGGTGTGAAGGCGGTGGTCTGACGATGTCGCAAAGCACGCTGCTCGCGCTCGGTGTCGCGGCCATTTTCATCGGCATCGTCGGCGCGATCGTCAGCCTCGGCGCCGCCGCGTCGCAGCGCCAACAGGTCAGTCGCTCGCTCGCCGCGCTCGACGCCCTCGGCCCGCAATCGGACCGGGTGCGGCGCGAACTCGACCGGCCGTTCAACGAACGCGTTGTCGGACCGCTGGTCGCGCGACTAGGCCAGCTCGGCAACCGGTTTAGCCCGCGAGACGAGTCGGCGCGGCTTCGCCACAAGCTCGAGCTCGCCGGCAGCCCCCTTCGCTGGGACGTCGAACGGGTGCAGGCGTTCAAAGTGCTCGGGCTCGCCGCCGGCGCCGCCGTCGGCATCGCCTTCCCGCTGCTCTTCGGCGCCGGCCTGGGGGTGACCATGGGCATCGCGATCGTGTTGACGCCGCTCGGCTACTTTGTCCCCGACATCGCGCTTTACCAGGCCGCGTACAACCGGAACGAGCGAATCCGCCGCGACCTGCCCGACTCGATGGACCTGTTGACCATCTCCGTCGAGGCCGGTCTGCCGTTTGACTCGGCGCTGTCACAAGTTGCGCGCAACACCCGCGGACCACTGGCGGACGAGCTTTTCCGAGTGTTGCAGGAGATGCAGATCGGCTTGGGTCGTATCGACGCGCTGCGCGCACTAGCCGAGCGCACGAACGTCGTCGAGCTGCGCGGTTTCGTCACGGCGATGGTGCAGGCCGACCAGTTCGGCATCCCGATCGCGAGTGTGCTGCGGGTGCAATCGCGCGACATGCGGGTGAAGCGCACCCAGCGCGCGGAGGAGCAAGCACAGAAAGTGCCGGTCAAAATCCTTTTCCCGCTAGTGTTTTGCATCCTGCCCGCGCTGTTCATCGTGGTGATGGGCCCAGCGGCGATCTCCGCTTACCACAACCTTCTGCACTGAGACCGAGGTGAAGTCGTGAAGTCCGGACGTCGCTTCGCCCGGCTCGCCGAGCCGCGCGCGTTGGTGTCGGCGGTTCGCCTCACATTGCTCGGGTTCTGCTTCGTCGTCGCGGCATTGGACGACCATCCGCGCCGGACCGTTGCCGGGGCCCTCGTTCTAGCGCTCGCGGCGCTGATCGCGTACATCCCGATACGGAGCGCGCTGATCCGCCGGCTGCTGCCCGCGGCCGAGGCTTGCGTGGCGGCCATCGGCATCATCGCGCCACCCGCCGACCGCACCAGCCTGCTCCCCTACCTGCTTGCCCCCGCCTTCGCGGCCGGCTTGCTGCACGGCCTCACCTCGGCCGTCAACGCAGCCGGCCTCGCTGCGCTCGTGCTCCTGCTTGGGCACCTCGTCGCGCACAACCCGCAGTCGCTGCACAGCTTCGGCGCCGACTCGGCGCAGTGGGTTCTCCTCGCGCTGGCCGTGGGGTTGCTCACCGCGTGGATTCGGCGGCTGGCCGCCGCGTCGGCACCGTCCGATGTGAATCGCTCTTACGAGGCGGCCTACGAGCTGCTCAGCCAGTTGCGCACGGTCAGCCGCCAGCTGTCGGGCGGACTCGACGCGGTCAGCCTCGCGCAAGGTCTGCTGCAAGAACTGCAGGCCCGTGTGGGCTTTGACCGGGGCGCCGTACTCATCAGGGCAGACGGCGGGCGGCTGGTGCCGCTCGCGCTGGAGGGCGCCACATTCGTCGACTGGGACATCTCGCTGGCCGAGGACACACCGCTCGGACGGGCGTGGCGCGCCAACGGTCCGAGCGTCGGCACCGGTCGGCTGGTGGGCGACGGGCAAGACGATGACGCGCGGCACGCGGTGCTGCCGCTGCAGATGGGCGACCGGACGTTCGGTCTGGTGGCCGTCGAGTCGGATCCCGTGGTGTCGGCCGCCCGGGGGCTCCCGGTGCTGCCGCTGGACGGGGCGCAGGTGACCGCGGCGGTCGAGCTGGTCGACGAGGCAACGCTGCGGCTGGAGACGGCTCTGTTGTTCGGCGAGGTGCGCACGATCGCGACATCTGAGGAACGGCGGCGCCTCGCCCGCGAGATCCACGACGGCATCGCCCAAGAGCTGGCGTCGCTCGGTTACGCCATCGACGACCTCGTGGCGGACGCCACCGACTCCCAGCAGGCCGACGCCTTCCGTGCGTTGCGTCGCGAGGTAACACGTATGGTCGGGGAATTGCGGTTGTCCATCTTCGACCTGCGCAGCGAGGTGCAGGCGCAGATCAGCCTGGGCAACGCGCTGTCCGACTACGTCCGGCAGGTGAGCGTGGGCGCGGCGTTCTCGGTGCACGTCATCCTCGACGAGGCGCCCGACCGGCTGCCCATCACTGTGGAGGCGGAGTTGCTGCGGATCGCGCAGGAGGCAATCACGAACGCCCGCAAGCACGCGGGCGCCGAGCATCTGTGGGTCACCTGCCGCGTCGACCCGCCGTTCGCCCACCTGCGTGTCGAGGACGACGGACGCGGGCTCGGCACGAAGCGCATCGACAGCTTCGGTCTTGAGGTGATGCGCGAGCGCGCTGACCGGCTTGGCGGCGTCCTCGAGGTCGGGCAACGTGATCCGCACGGCACTTTCGTCGACGTCCGGCTTGGCGAACGGCGATCTCGGCCGCGTGACGCTAACGTCATGGCGGGCTCGGTAACCGACCGAGCGACGTCCGACACAGGGGAAGGGGGCCGCGATGGCCGCGAACGTGCTGCTCGTTGACGACCACGAGCTCATCCGGCAGGGATTGCGCCGGGCGTTCGAGCGCACCGAGGACTTCACCGTCGTGGCGGAGGCCTCATCGGTCGCTGAGGCGGTCGCGGCGGCGAAGGAGCACGCGCCGGACGTCGTCGTTGTCGACGTCCGACTGCCTGACGGCAACGGCTTGGACGTCGCGCGCATGCTGCGCGAGCACAACGACGACATTGGCATCGTCGTCCTCACCATGTACGCGGGCGACGAGCAGCTGTTCGGGGCATTGGAGGCGGGCGCGTCGGCGTTCGTGTCGAAAGACGCGCCGGCCGAGGACGTCGTCTCGGCTGCCCGGCACGCCGTCGTCTCGCCGCGCTCGTTCTCGGCGAGCGACCTCGCCGATGCGATGCGGCGTCGGCTCACGCCGTCCGGGCCGCAGCTGAGCCCGCGCGAGCGCGAGGTCTTGCAGTTGCTCGCCGACGGACTGGGGGTGGCCGCGATCGCGCGAAAGCTGTTCATCAGCGAGTCGACGACCAAGACCCACATCTCGAAGCTGTACGAGAAGCTGGGCGCGGCAAACCGGGCGCAGGCGCTGATGTCGGCGATGCGACTCGGGTTGATCAAGTCGGCCGAGTAGATGCCGCGAACTATAGCCCGAATTGGCTAGGCGTGGTATCCCCCATCCGCACGTGATGTCCGACCGGGAGTCCGATACATTCCCGGTCGCTAATAGCCGAAGCTCAAAAAAGGCTGGGTGGTCTTCGCCCGGTAAGGCACATACGGCTTCGGAGGTTCGCTAGAGATGATCGCCTACATTCGGGGGATCCGCCGTCACCAGAAGAGTGACGAGGGCGCCTCCGCTGTCGAGTACGGTCTGCTGGTCGCCGCGATCGCCGCGGTCATCGTGGTCGTCGTGTTCGCCCTCGGTGGCTTGGTGAAGGACAAGTTCAACAGCACCTGTAACGGGATCAAGACTAATGGCCACACGACCGCGGTCACCGATTGCAAGTAACTCGGCTGAGGTCGACGACATAGCGTGAAAAGACAACGGCTCCGCCAGCGTGACGCCGATGAGGGCGCGTCGGCGGTCGAGTACGCGCTGATCGTCAGCGCGATCGCGGCCGTCGTCGTCCTCGTCATCGTCACGCTCGGGGTCGTCGTCCACAAGTCGTACTCCGACTCGTGCGGAAAGATCGGCTCTGCGATGTCGAGCGACACCACAAATTGTCGATAGAAAAGACCGCTTCCCCCCGGCCGGTTTGGATCGACGCCTTCCTGGACGGCGGCATGGCGATTCTCGGCTTCTCTGCCACAGCGCAGAATCACGATACGCTGAAAAAAGACACGAG
>JAICLV010000206.1 GCA_025925185.1 Acidothermaceae bacterium | reverse complement strand
GCGGCCAGCGCCAGCGGCAAGAACGTGTCGGCGAGGTCCCCGTGTACAAGCAATGTCTCCGCCGCATTGCACACGCTAGGTCGGGAAGCCTTGGCGTTGACCAAAATCGCCAGCGCCTTGTCGAAATCCGCGTCGGCGTCGACGAAAACGTGGCAGTTGCCGACGCCGGTCTCGATGACCGGCACCGTGGACTCCTCGACCACGCTGCGAATCAATGAGGCTCCCCCGCGGGGGATCAGCACGTCGACCAGCCCGCGCGCTCGCATCAAATGCTTCGCCGCCTCGTGGCCGGCGCCCGGCACAAGCTGCACGGCGTCCGCCGGCAGCCCAACCGAGGAGATGGCGTCGCGCAGTACCGCCACCAACGCCTCGTTAGACGACAGGGCGGACGACGAGCCCCGCAGCAGCGCGGCGTTCCCGCTCTTCAAGCACAATGCCGCGGCGTCGACCGTCACATTCGGCCGGCCCTCGTAGATGATGCCGACAACGCCGAACGGCACCCGCACCTGGCGCAACTCAAGACCGTTCGGCAACACCCCGCCGCGGATGACTTCGCCTACGGGGTCAGGCAAACCGGCGGTCTTGCGCACGTCGGCGGCGATCGCCGCCACCCGCTTGTCGTCCAACCGCAATCGATCGAGATAGGACGACGTGGCGCCACCGTCGGCGGCCCGCGCGACGTCCGCGATGTTGGCTTCGAGCACCTCACCGCAACGTGCGACCAGGGCGTCGGCGATCGCGAGCAGCGCGTCGTCCTTCACCTTGCGCGGCGCGGTCGCCAGTGTTCTTGCGGCCGACCGAGCGCGGCGCGCGACGGCTAACACTTCTGCGGACACGTCAACGGACACGCTGAAAGGATACGGCGGTTAGAACGGCCGCCACTCGCCAGCGGGCGCGACCAACGGCACGCCGCTGTCTCCGCTTCGGCGTTGGAACACCTGCCGGTCGACCACCTCGACGCCGAGCACGTGCCATGGCGGCAGACCGGCGCTCGCCCGGTGCTCGCCCCACAGCCGCAGCGCGAGCGCGGCGGCGTCGGCGCACTCGGGCGCCTCTTCCCAGTAGCGCACCTCGGCGCGGTCGTCACCGTATCGGCCGGACAGCAAGAACGGCTGCTCGCCGGAGAGCCGCTCGAGCGCCGCCTTGACCAGCGTCGCCTCCATCGACCCGCCCCCAACGGTCAAGGTGACGTGCCACAGCTTCGCGTCGGGATTCGGGTGCGCCGCGGCGTCCGTGGCGCTCGCAGCACTCGCCGCGCGCGCGGCGCCGGCGGCGCCGGTCAGGCCGGAGTCACGTGGAGGTGCGCTCACGTCGCCTCCTGTGCGATCAAGCCCCGATCAAGTTGGACGCAGGTGCCTAGTTGACCAGCTATCCGGCTCGCGCCGCAGGCTTTTTGCTCGAACCGTGAGTACGCGAACTGTGAGTAACGGCGAAGCGGCGCCGCCCGATCAGCGCCGCCGCAAGACCACGAGGTCGTCACGGTGCACGACCTCGCGCTGATACGCCGCGCCAAGCGCGGCGGCGAGCTCGCGAGTCGATCGCCCAAGCAACCCGGGCAACTCGGCGGCGTCGTAGTTGACCAGGCCGCGGGCCACGCTGCGCCCGGCCTCGTCGACGAGGTCAACCGGGTCGCCAGCGCTGAAGTCGCCCTCGACCGCGGTGACGCCGGCGGGAAGCAACGACAGCCGGCGCTCGACGACCGCGTTGACCGCACCGGCGTCGAGCCGCAACCGGCCGCGCGGGCTTGACGCGTGCGCGATCCACAACAGCCGCGCGGCGATCCGCCGGCCGGTGGGGTGGAACAGCGTGCCGACCGGCTCGCCCGCCAGCGCGGCCGCCGCCTCGGTCGCGGGGGCCAGCACGACCGGGATGCCCGCCGACGTCGCGACCCGGGCCGCCTCGATTTTGGTGACCATGCCGCCGGTGCCGATGCCCGCCTTGCCGACACCACCGAAATCGATCTCGGCGAGATCCGCCTCGCCACGCACCTCGTCGATGCGGCGCGACCCCGGACGGTTGGGTGGGGCGGTGTAGAGCGCGTCGACGTCCGATAGCAGCACCAGCAGGTCGGCGCGCACCAGGTGGGCGACCAGCGCGGCCAGCCGGTCGTTGTCGCCGAACCGCACCTCCTCGGTCACGACGGTGTCGTTCTCGTTGACGATCGGCAGCACGCCGAGTTCGAGCAGCCGGTGCATCGTGCGTTCGGCGTTGATGTAGTGACCTCGTCTGATCACGTCGTCCGAGGTCAGCAGGATTTGACCCACCCGCACGTCGTGCTCGCCGAACGCCCGCGAGTACGCCTCGACCAACAGACCCTGCCCGACGCTCGCCGCCGCCTGTTGGGTGGCGAGGTCGCGCGGACGACGCTTGAGCCCGAGCGGGCGGATGCCGGTCGCGATCGCACCCGACGACACCAAGACGCACGAGGCGCCGGCGTCGCGCCGCTTCGCGACGGCGTCGGCCAGTCGGTTGATGTTGGCGTCGTCGACTCCGCCCTGCGGCCTTGTGACCGACGACGAGCCGATCTTCACGACCACCTTGCGGGCGGCCGTCACCACCTCGCGGGTTCCCACGGCCGGTGACTTTAGCGGCCGTCGAGCCGCGCGTCGGTGCCACGCGGGCCGATGCGGTGCTCGGGCCCGGACAACAGGCCGGGCTCGAAGTCGAAGCTGACGTCGCCGACGACGACCTCGTCACCCGCCTGCGCCCCGGCCTTGGCGAGCGCGTCTTCGACGCCTAAGCGGTTCAGCCGGTCGGCGAGGTAGCCGACCGCCTCGTCGTTGCTGAAGTCGGTCTGCTTGATCCAGCGCTCGGGCCGCTCGCCCTTCACGACAAACCGCTCGCCCTCACGCGTGACGGTGAACCCGGAGTCGTCGACCGCCTTCGGCCGCAACACGATGCGGGTGGCCTCGTCGACCGGCCGTTGCGCGCGCGCCTGCGCGACCAGCTCGGCCATCGCGAACTCCAGCTCGCGCAGCCCCTCGTGGGTGGCCGTGCTGATCTCGAAGACCCGCAGGCCACGCGCCTCAAGCTCGGGCTTGACGATGTCGGCCAGCTCGCGCGCGTCGGGCACGTCGATCTTGTTGAGCGCCACCAACCTGGGCCGCTCGTGCAGCGGCACACCGCCGATGTCGGTCTCGTCATAGGCGGCGAGCTCGGTCTCGATCGCCTCGAGGTCGCTGACCGGGTCGCGGTCGATCTCGGCGTTGGCGCAGTCGATCACGTGCACCAGCGCCGCGCAGCGCTCGACGTGGCGCAAGAACTCCAGACCGAGCCCGCGGCCCTCGCTGGCCCCACGCACCAACCCCGGCACGTCGGCGACCGTGAAGCGGGTGTCGCCTGCCTCGACGACGCCGAGGTTGGGGATCAGCGTCGTGAACGGGTAATCGGCGATCTTCGGCTTGGCCGCCGACAGCGCCGCCACCAGCGACGACTTGCCGGCGTTGGGAAATCCGACGAGCGCGACGTCGGCGACGGTCTTGAGCTCGAGGACGACGTCGAGCGCGTCGCCGGGCTCGCCGAGCAGCGCGAAGCCGGGCGCCTTGCGGCGGGGCGACGCGATCGCCGCGTTGCCCAGACCCCCGCGCCCGCCACGTGCGACCACGTAGGCGGTGCCAGCCCCTACGAGGTCGGCGAGCACCGTGCCGTCGGAGGACTTGACCACCGTGCCGTCGGGCACCGGGAGCACCATGTCGTCGCCGTCGGCGCCGTTGCG